>NZ_CAXPJM010000021.1:0-7964 GCF_964217435.1 Aurantimonas sp.
CACCGGAAGAGTATCAGCGTATCCTTGGCCGGATCCGGCAGCTTCAGGGCAACAGCCCGCTCTGGCACGCCGTCGCCTATAACTGCTCGACTTTCACGAACAAGATCGCTGACTTTATGGGCATGGAAACGGTCAACCACCTGCTCTTCCCGCGTAATTACATTGCGGCGCTGAAGAACGCCAATCCTGGCGTCCAGACCCTAAGCGGGAGCGTTGATACGTTAGGGTGAGCTCTTCCGCCGGATAGGCCCCGACAGCCCCGCCCCCTCGACGTCTATAGCATGGATCCAATATCGGACGCCCCGCTGGGATAGGCGAACATGGTCGACTTGAGCTTCTCGGCCGTGATCCCGTGGCGGATCGCAAGTGCGAAGATATTGATGACCTCATCGGCATGCGGACCGACCAAGTGCGCCCCGAGGACGAGGTCGGTCTCTTTGTCCACCAGCACCTTGAAGCCGTAGATCTTCTCCGCCGCCTGACGCGCCGTGAACCACCCCTCCGCGCGGGCGCTCTTCATCCCGAACTTCATGCCCTTATCCCGCGCTTCGGCCTCGGTGAGCCCCACAGCGGCGATCGGCGGAATCGTGAAGGCGACGCTCGGCACGCCGTCGTAGTTTGGCCTCTGCTTGTTGCCTTCGAGCAGATTGGCGGCAGCGACCTTGGCGTCATGGCTCGAAACAGGGGTGAGCGGCGGTCCCATCTGAGCGGCGTCGCCGGCGGCGTAGACCGTCGGATTGGATACGCTTTGAAGGTGCGCGTTCAGGACGAGCCGCCCGTTCTCGTGCTTGATCCCGGCGGCGGCGAGATCGAGGTCGGTGAGAGCCGGCTTGCGCCCGGCGGCGTGCACGACGAGATCGGCCTCTACGGTCAGTTCGCCGTCAAGGTCCATCGCCGAAACTCGATAGCCTTCTCCGGATTTCTCGATCGCGGTCACCTCTGCATCTGTCCGAACGTCGATGCCAAGGTCGCGAAACTTGTCCATCAGCCAGCCGACGAGGTCCGGATCGAAGTGCTTCAGCATGCGCTCGCCATGCTGGAAGATCGTCACCTTGGCGCCGGCGCGGGCGGCGATGTGGGAGAACTCCGCAGCGATGTAGCCGCCGCCGACGAGCACGATCCGCTTGGGCAGCCTCTCGAGCTCCAGAAAACCCTCGTTGTCGATGAGGTGCCCCTCGCCCGGGATGCCGAGCCGCAGCGGCTCCGCACCGGCAGCGATCAGGACATGTCGCGCTTCGACCGGCGTGCCTCCGATGTCGAGCGTGTTCGGTCCGGTAAACCGCGCCCGTCCGTGAAAGGTGTCGATGCCCTTCTCTCCGTAACGCTGCTCGTGCTTGTCCGGAATCGGAACGGTGAAGCTGCGCTTGAAGGCGAGGAGACCTGGCCACTCGAGATGGGTATCTCCTTCCACGCCATGGCCCTGCATGCGCCAGGCGTGGTCGACCGCATCGGCGCCGCCGATCATCATCTTCTTGGGGTCGCAGCCTCTCAAGGCACAGGTGCCGCCGAAGGAGCGGAAATCCGCCACCGCCACGCTCCACCCCGCCGCGCGCACACGCATCGCGGCAACCATCGCTGCCGTCCCGGTGCCGATAATCAGAAGATCGTAGCTGATAGCCATGGTTCATTCCTTTCCTTGAAGTTGGCGGACGCGCCGCCGCGAGGCTGTCCAGCCGAACGGAGCGCCCATGTCGCAGAGGACGTCGGCTCCGCCCAGCGTCGGGAGCGGCATTCCTGGGCGACTATCCGTCATCCGATCGCCGTCTCGATGAGCGTCCCTGAGTTCTCCGGCTTCGGGACGTCGGCCTGAACCGGCCCGGCGCAGCCGCCATTCTCCCGGAATCTCGGGAACGATTTGCTCGGCCGACTCCTCGTCAGAGCGGAAATTGACAATGGCCGATGCCACCGCCGCGGCGAAAGTCCATGCGAGGCCGTCGCCAATCCCGGAGCTCGCGCCCCCTTTCCGGCGGGCTGAGACCGAGAGCGTCGGTCATTGACCCGTCCAGGATGACGGACATTCTCACGCCGCCGGCGGCAACCGCTCCGAGCGAGTCCATCCCGGCCGTCCGGCGCATCACGCAGTAGACCGGTCCCCTGCCAACGCTGGAGGTGTAATGGAGGGCCATGCCTGCGGCTATCGTCTCCGGTTCGTCGACATCGAGACCTGCGTAGTCGGCGAATATCTCGGCCCGGAAGGGCGGGTCCGGTCGGACACGCTGCTCCCTCTGTTCCGTATCGTCGGGCGAGACCGCCCAGGGCGCCTGCTGGGCGTTCATGAGGCATTGCACTTCGCTGCGCAGCAAACGTCTTGGGCGGCGCGATGTTTCAACCGGCGCAACAGGATAGCTTAGCCACATCCTTGCCGAATCCCTGTGCGGCGAGCTTCAGGCCCTCCACTGTGGTGAGATATGGGAAGATGGTCTCACCGAGCGCCCGCGTCGTCATGCCGACCTTCAACGCCATCGAAAGTGTCTGGATGCTGTCGGCGCCCTCGGGCGCGAGGATCTGGCCACCGAGCAGCCGGTCGGTCCTGGCGTCGGCCACGAGCTTGATCAGCCCGCGCGTATCTCTGGCGACCAGTGCCCGCGGCACCTGATCAAGCGGGACGACCGAGGTCTTTGGCTCACATCCCGCGGCGCGTGCACCGGCCTCGGTCAGCCCTACGCCCGCCACCTGAGGATCCGTGAACACGACCCAAGGCATGGCTCCATTGTCGTAGACCAGGCTGTCGCCGTTCAGCGCATTCTTCGCCGCAAGTTTCGCGCCGTAGGCTGCCATGTAGACGAACTGGTCGCGCCCGGTGACGTCGCCCGCGGCATAGACGCCGGGCCGGGTGGTCCGCATGCGGTTGTCGACGACGACCGCGCCGCGCCAGTCGAGTTCGACGCCGGCATCCGTCAGGTTCAGGATTTCCGCGTTGGGACGCCGGCCTGTCGTCGCCAGAACGCGGGCGGCGCTCAGTGTCTCTTCCCTGCCTTCGGAGAGCACGGTGAGCACGGCCCCTTCGTCGTGACGCGCGATGCGACGGTAGAAGACTCCGGTCCGGACCGTTACGCCCTCGTCCCTAAGATAGGCCGTCAGCGCCTCCGAAACCTCGGGCTCGGTTTCGGGCAGGAGACGGGACCGCGTCACGAGCGTCACCGCAGTTCCCAGACGCGCGAACATCTGCGCGAGTTCGCAGCCTATGTAACCGCCGCCGATGACGAGGAGCGAGGCAGGCTGCTCGGTCAGTTCCAGCGCCGTTGTGCTGGTCAGGACCGGCACGTCCCTGATGCCGGCGATGTCCGGGATCACCGGCGATGCCCCGGTTGCGATGATGACTTTTCCCGCACTGAGCGACGCACCATCGACCAGGAGGGCGTCGCCCTCGAAGCGCACCTGGCCTTCGATGTAGTCCACGGCTTCGTAGTCCGGCAGCAGGTCCGCGTACTTCTTCTGCCGCAAGCTTGCAACGAGATCGTCCTTCGCTGCGATGAGCGACGGCCAGTCGGTTACCCGAACTCCGCAGGTGAGCCCCGGGAACCGTTCAGCAGCACTGGCGCCGTGCAGCGCTTCCGCCGCTCGGATCATTGTCTTGGACGGCACGCAGCCGACATTCACGCAGGTGCCGCCGATCGTTCCGTGGCCGATGAGGGCAACCCGCGCACCGAGGTCCGCGGCGGTGATGGCGGCGGAAAATCCGGCCGAACCCGCGCCGACCACCGCGAGATCGTAGCTGCCCTGGCGGGGCATTGAGCAGCATGCATCCATGTCAGCGTCCTTCGGTATTCGATCGAGTGGGGGGCGTGCAGCAATCTGCCGCCCGGCGCTGACGCCAAAGACCGTAGGCGATCAGCCCCAGCGCGACGAAAAGCACCGGCAAGAGCACATAGTCGAGCCAACCGAGCCAGGCCGACAGGCCGACTGCGCCAAGGCCAATGACGAGGATTGGGGTGAAGCAGCAGATCGCGGCGACCACGGCGCCAACGATGCCGGACCTGGTGATGGTGCGATCCTTCATCGCACGTCAGCTTTGCGCCGCTGCCGGATACCCGGCGTTCGTCGAGGCGGCGCGGATCCCCGCGGTATTGGAAATCGCGGGGTCGAAGACGACGGTGGCGGTTTTCGCCTCGAAATCGATCTTGACGGAGCGCACGCCCTCGACGGCCTCCATGGCCAGACGGACAGTTATCGGACAGGTCGCGCAGGTCATGTTCTCCACGTCGAACACCACGGTCTTGAGTTCGGCTTGCGAGGATGCCGTCTGACCGGCGGCTGGCAAACTCTGAATCGCCAGGATCGCCGGCGCCCCCAATAGGACGGCTGCGGCGGTGGAAGCGAAATAGGATTTCATGAAAAGCCTCCTTGCTCAGTAAAGAAGCGGCGCCCACCAGTCGATCGTGATCGCGGCGAGCACTAGGACAGTGGCGGACCAGAGAGCTGTCCTGGTAAGAAGTGCTGATCGCGACCGGGCGCAGACGGAGCCGGGCTCGCAGATCGTGTTCGGCTGGAAGTAGACCTGCCGGAACCCGAGGCCGATGAAGAGGAGCGCGATAGCTGCGAACAAGGGCTTCAGGGGCTCGAGCGCAGTCAGATTGCCGATCCATGCGCCCGAGACGCCGAGCGAGAGAAGGGCCAGCGGCCCAATGCAGCAGCTTGACGCGAAGACCGCCCCAGTGACACCTCCGGCCGCGAACCAGTCCTTCCGGCGGCTTCCGACTTCCTCCGCGGGATGCCAACGTTCCCGGTTCGTGATGCTCATCATCTTCGCCTTTCGATCCTCCGCTCGATCTTCTATAAGGTCTGTAGCAACTACAGGCTCAAGAGGGTTTTTCGCGATGAGCGATCACGCGTCCGGGAGGGGTCTGCGGCGCGCTGAGCTGGCGCGACGAACCGGCTGCAATCTCGAAACCGTCCGCTATTATGAGAAGATCGGTATGATGCCCGATCCGCCGCGCACGGCGGCAGGCTACCGGGTCTACGGCTCGGATCATGTCTCGCGGCTGAAATTCATCCTGCGCGCCAGAGAGCTTGGGTTCTCGATCGAGGAGATTCGGGGGCTTCTCGACCTCGTTGACGGCGGCGACCAGACTTGTGCGGAGATCAAGGAGCGTACCGAACGCCACCTTTCGAACGTGCGGACGAAGATTGCAGACCTCAGACGGATTGAGATAGTGCTTGCGGCGGCGGCGGCCCGATGTTCGGGAGGTGATGTGCCGGACTGCGCGGTTCTGGAAACGCTCGAAGGCTCATGACTGCGCTAAGTTCGTCCTGCTGCGTTCACCCCGCAGCGTTTCACCGCCACGGGTAGGCGCCTCTCCCGGGATCGAGCGTGACCGTCGCATCTGGCCTTATGAGGATTTCGTCCTTGACAGGACGCATCCGTGCGACGCCGTCCTCCACCGGCTACTCGTGGCTCGCGAACCTGCCCGCGACGGTAGCCGATCTGCTCAACTTCCATCGCTGCTGCTGACGGACGAGTACCCCGCCCGACCCTCGCCGTTGGCAGTGTCGGGCGGGATGACGGATGGTCGATCGTGAGACCTCCAGCTTTGAACTCATGCGCCGCGGCGAGGCCGACAAAGCCGAGGCTGATGGCCGCCGCAGTAGCGATATGCATCAACCTCATTTGGGATACCGCGCATAAATCGAGCGGTTCATCGTCGGGACGATCGACAACCGACTGAAGAACGCGGTGGCCAATGGGATCGTGCTCCTTCCCGACAGCATCGAGGACGCGGCGTCGGCCGAGGCCGACGTCCGGGACTTCGTCGACGGCGCGGTGAGGTCCGCGATGGCGGGGGTCGGCCGACTGATGTCCGGTGCCGGCGTCCGTTCGGCGATCGAACGGATCTATACAATGGCCATGGGCGTGCTCGAAGGCTACGCCGACGGTCCAGAGAGAGGCGACGCATGACCAAGCATATCATCTTCGGACGCTTGGGGCCCGCCGACGCCTTCCGGCCGCCGCGCGCCGTGGACACGGTCGCGACCACTCTCGACCTCCTCGACGCCGCGGGAAGCCTGCGTTTCGGTGTGGACCGCGCCCTGAAGCACCTCGCTGGCTGGCACCTGACTCCCACTGCGGTCGGCATCGACCTGATCACGTTGGCGGCCCACGTCCATGCCGCGGACACGCGGCTGAACCGGGTGCAGGCCTCACAGGACGGGTGGATGCGTGAGATCAGCATCGTCGTTCCCGTCTCCGACGTCGCCGTCTGGGATCGGGCGACCGCCGTCCTAGAGCGCATGCTCCGGTTCCTGACCGGCGACCTGTGGGCGGTCCGCTTCCGCCCCCTGCCCCGCTCAGGCCGCCCGCCTTTGTCGCGTCAGCCGAGATCGCGGACACGACATCCGTTCACGGGGGTCTCCCTGTTCTCCGGCGGTCTCGACAGTCTCATCGGGGCAGTCGACGAACTTCACGAGGGGGGGTTTCCCCTTTTCGTCAGCCACGGCGGCGAAGGCGGCGTGAGCGCGCCCCAAGGCAGGCTGTTCCGCGAGCTCGCGGCCCGTCAGGCAGATCACGCGCGTCCGGTCCGGCTCCGCCTGGCCATGACCATCCCGAGCAACCTCGTCGCCGGAATCGGAGGCGAGAACTCCACCCGCGGGCGGTCCTTCCTGTTTTTCGCGGCCGCGGCGTTCGCCGGGTCGTCGTTCGGCCGACCGTTCGATCTCCGGGTTCCGGAGAACGGCCTGATCTCGCTGAACGTGCCGCTCGACGTCACGCGGCTGGGAAGCAACAGCACGCGGACGACGCATCCTTTCTACATCCACCGCTGGAACGAGCTGCTCGCGACCGTCGGCATCCAGGGCCGCGTCGTGAACCCCTACTGGGACCGCACCAAGGGTGAGATGGTCGACGGATGCGCGAACCCGGCCGCCCTCGAGGCGCTGGCGCCGCTGGTCGCTGTCCTGCGCGCACCCGTCGACGAGGCGCTGGTATGCGGGCGACCACGCCCATTGCGGCTACTGCCTCCCCTGCATTATCCGTCGCGCCTCGCTCCTGCGGACGCCGTGGGACGGCAGGGACGAAACCGGGTATGCACTCGACGACCTCACCTCCGAGGTCCTCGATACGACCAAAGCGAAGGGACGGCAGGTGCGAGGCTTCCAATACGCGATCGCCCGCCTTCGGGAGAGGCCGGAACTGGCCGAGACATGGGTCTACAAGCCAGGCCCGCTGCTGGAGGACGCCGCCATCGTGCCAGACCTCGTCGGCGTCTACCGACGCGGCATGGCGGAAGTCGCCGAGGTCCTCGGAGACGTCGAGGCGAGGCCGCTTGATGGTCGCGATGGCTGAGGCCCTGGTCGACTTCCACTGCCACCTCGACCTCTTCCCGGACTTCGAGGAGCTCGTGCGCGAGTGCGACGCGGCGGGGCTCTACACCCTCGCCGTGACGACGACGCCTCGCGCTTGGCGGCGCAACCACAATCTCGCTTCGGCGACCCGACACGTCAGGGCTGCACTCGGCCTGCACCCGCAGCTTGTCGTGGACCACGGGGACGAGATCGCCCTGTTCGAGGCGCTGCTTCCCGAGACACGGTACGTCGGAGAGGTCGGCCTCGACGCCGGACCTGCCCACTTCCGTTCCCTGGAGCGCCAGCGCGAGGTGTTCCGACGCGTCCTAGTGGCGTGCGCGTCTGCCGGTGACAAGGTGCTCTCGGTCCACAGTGTCCGCGCGGCCACGCTGGTTCTGGACATGGTGGAGGCGCACCTACCCCGGGGACGGTCGAACGTCGTCCTGCACTGGTTCTCCGGCAGCAAGGCCGAAGCGCGGCGAGCCGTCGACCTTGGATGCTGGTTCTCGATCAACGCGGCGATGATGCAGTCCGACCGGATGTCGGCCATCGTCAGGACCGTGGTCCCGATCGACCGGATCCTGACGGAGACAGACGGTCCGTTCGCGCGAGAGGGAGACGACGCTGCCCGGCCAGCCGATGTCGGCAGGGCCACCTCAATGCTGGCGTCGTCATTCGGCATTCCC
>NZ_CAXPJM010000022.1:0-220010 GCF_964217435.1 Aurantimonas sp.
GTCCGGTCATACCCCGAGGAGGGTCGCTGCAAAGCGGCTCTCGATAGATGATGACGATGGCGGCGCAAAACCGAACCGGTCAGAACAATTTGCCCCGAACCAGTTCTCAGCGGACCGTCCGGCCCGCCCCGGCGCCACCGCCGTCGTCGATGAACGCGATATAGGCCACCCCATCCGGACCTGTCAACGACCTTAGTCGCAAAAACTTCGCAAAGTTCGATCGGATCGGCCGCGGGCCTCGGCAGGGCTGAGGTAAACTGCTGTTCAGACTGGGGGTTTTGGAAAGGCGGAGATCTCGCATGGACGATGCCGACGGTGGCGGTCCTGCAAATCGGGCGCTGGCCCGTCTGGCCGAACCCCTGGCCGAAGGAAGTGCACAGCGTTCCGATCAGCATATGGGTGCCCCACGAACTCTGATCAGAGTTCGGCCATCGGTTCGGCCGGCTGATGGGTGCGTTATCGCAGGGCTCCGAATGGAATCCGGACTGCGTCGCTCTGGAATGCGCCTCCCAGAATGCCGGAGGAGCGGATTGGGGAGGCCATGGCACTCCCCATTCAACGCTCACCCTTCACGGCCTTTCGCCTCCTGATATCTTCGCCAGCGTTGCGCCGGAGCGAAGCTCGACCGCGAGATCATCCCGGTCGTCGTCTCCTCGATCAATCACTGCCATTACTGCCTGACCGCCCATGGCGCCGCCGGGCTCGACGACCAGCGTGCCGCGATGCTGGATTTCGTCGTCCAGCTGACCGAGCGCCCGGACACCATCGTCGAGGCGGACCGGCAGGCGCTGCGCGACGCGGGCTATTCCAACCGGGGCATCTTCGACATCGCCGCGGTGGCCGCCTTCTTCGGCATGAGCAACCGCGTCGCCTCGGCCACCGACATGCGCCCCAACGACGACTATCACGCCATGGCGCGGTAGCGCGGGGGATGGGGTGTGTGCGGCGATGGCGCCGGGGGTGACGCCTGCGCCGGGGCGGCGAGGTACACGCGGTGGCAGCGGTCCGGGACGCGAAAAGTGAGCCCGCGACCGTTTGTGCAGCGGCAGCGGTTTGGCATGGGTCCTCGGGTCAAACCCGAGGATGACACCTGAGTTGGGTGATGCAGATCCCCGTCATCCGCTGCACCGAGCCGCAATCGGTCCGACTATGCGCGCCACATTGTCCTCCGAGACAAGCGCTCACCCATCCACCGCGCGTCATCCTCGGGCTTGACCAGAGGACCCATGCCTCGACCGCGCCTGCATCCTCTCCGCTGCAGAAGGCACACGGGCCGGACCGCGCGTCGAGATGGTCCGCGCAACGGCTGCGCCCCCCCCGCACCACGCCCGCTAGGCGCCTGGGTGCCCCACGAACCGGCGTTCTGCCATCCCGCCGACGCGCCTCCAATCGACGACACCCCGGCCCCGCCATGCGGGGCCTTCGCACGCCCTTTCCCCAGTATCGCGCCGTCTCCGGTATATGGAGTCGCGCGCGTACGCGTGAGAATGGAAGATCGATCGAAGGACAGCCGGTGACTTGAGACAGGCCGGCGGGCCCTGTATGCCCTATGGATCATGTCACCCGCGGCAGCTCGCCGGGGATATGGTCGATATTTCGCCACCTTGTGCGCCGAAGGCGGAAGCGGGGATATCCAGAGGCGACGACGAGAGGGATGGTGCGCTTGCCGCAACACACGCCGGCATTCGGGGACGAGCCGCCGCTGATCAGCGACCGAAGGCGCAAGCCCGACCGTCGTCAGGTCTCGGCGCGCTGGCTGGCCGGCACGCTTCTCACCGGTCTGACCTCGACGGCGCTCATGGGCATCGCCCTGTCGGCCGCCCTCGACGGCCATCGGGGCGCCGCCCGGCCCGCCGGGCTCGCCGCCGCCTTCGCCCCCAGCGAGGATCTCAACGAAAAGGGCGAGCGCGTCGTCGCCACCGCCCTGCCCGTGGCGCGCAGCCGGCAGGTCGTCGAATTGTCGACCATGACCCGCGAAGGCGACCGCGAGGTCATCCGCACCCTGCCCTTCGGCTATGTCAACATGCTGCTCGGCGCCCGCCACCAGACCAGCATCGACTACCCGGCCTTTGATCCGCTCAACATCTTTGCCGACCCGGACGCCGACGAACCGGAATCCGGTGACGAAGGCCAGGCCGCGCAGCTCTACGGCGCGCGGGTCGAGGCCGAGGTGCGGCTGAAGGTCGAGCCTTTCGACTTCGACCCCGACAGCTACGAGCGCGTCGACGACATCGGCACCAGCGAGGCCGAGCGCCTGGTGCGGCAGGTCTCGCCGTCGCTCGCCTATGCGCCGGTGCAGGTCGCCTCGCTCAACACTGTCGATCCGCTGCGCTTCAACCTGACCAGCGACGCCGCCGAATACGAGCCGGGCTCGGCCTTCCGCGTGATCGAGGAGAACGTCTCCCTCGCGCCGTCCGACACGGGCAGCGACCGGCCGGAATTCCACGAAGAGGTCATCCCGCTGCGCGAGGCCGCGAAGATCGCCGCCGTGCTCGATGCCAATGGCTATGACGAGAGCAAGAGCGGCAAGGCGGTCGAGGCCCTCGCGGCGCGGCTGGAAGCCGATGCGCTGAAGCCGGGCGACGCCCTGCGCGTCGGCGTCGAGACGATCGGCGAGGCCGCCACGGTGGTCCGGCTGTCCGCCTATCGCGGCACACGCCATCTGGGCACCGTCGCCGAAACCGAGGACGGCCCGTTCGAGCCGGCCCAGGCCCCGGAAATGGGCGGCTCCGTCGCCGCCGCCTTCGACAGCAGCGAAAGCGAGGCGCCGCTGCGCGCCAAGATGCCGACCGTCTATGACGGGCTCTACCAGGCCGCGCTCGCCTATGGCCTCAACGACCGCCTCTGCCAGCAGCTCGTGCAGATGCTGGCGACCGAGGTCGATCTGCAGTCCCGCCTCAGCCCGACCGACCGCATCGCCGTCTTCTACTCCATGGAGGAAGGCAAGGAGGAGGCGACCGACGAATCCGAGATGCTGTTCGTCGATGTCCGCTTCGGCGAGACCTCCCGGCGCTTCTACCGCTTCCGGCCGAAAGACGCCGAAAGCGCGGACTATTTCGACGCCGACGGGCGCAGCGCCAAGCAGTTCCTGTTGCGCAAGCCCGTCCCCAGGGGTCGCTTCAGCTCGGCCTTCTCGACCGGCCGCAAGCATCCTGTGCTCGGCTATGTCCGCCCGCATTGGGGTGTCGACTGGGCCGCCCCGGGCGGCACGCCGATCCTGGCGTCCGGCGACGGCGTGGTGAAGAAGGCCGGCTGGGTCAGCGGCTACGGACGGCAGACCATCGTGCGCCACGCCAATGGCTACGAGACCTCCTATTCGCATCAGAGCGGCATCGCCAAGGGCGTCAAGGTCGGCTCGCGCGTGCGCCAGGGCCAGGTGATCGGCTATGTCGGCTCGACCGGCCTGTCGACCGGCAACCACCTGCATTACGAACTCGCGGTGAACGGCCAGAAGGTCGACCCGATGCGCATCAAGCTGCCGTCGGGCCGGGTGCTGGAGGGCGAGGAACTCGCGACCTTCCAGCGCGAGCGCGACCGGATCGACGAATTGCTGCGCGAGCGGGTGGAAACGCCATTGCTGGCGGCCCGCTAGGCAGCGTTCGCGCGATCAGACTCGTGCTGCGGACAGGCCGCCGACCGAAGCCGGACGACGGCGAGGTGCCGGATTATTCGAAGGCGTTGAGGGAGCGGACGAACCGGCTTTCCTCGACCATCCGCCAGCGCAGGCTTTCGGACAGCGGGACGATCTCGTTCGGACGGCCCATATCGCCGACATCGGCGCGGATATGGGCGTCGAGCAGGGACATCGACCGGTCCAGCCGTTCTGCCGATTTCATGGCCTGGCCAGCACGCTGCGAGCGCTTTGCGATCTTCAGTCCGAACATGTCGCCACCCCTTCGGCGGATCATCATCAATCCATGGGATGTGCGATAGTCGCGCTGGCATTTCCAGCGATAAGATCTAAACTGATCGGTGAGTTGCACTCATCGGTCCCGCGCATGTCCCGGCACAGCCAGCTTCCCCTGATCGAAACCGATCTCGCGCGCACCTTCGTCGCCATCTGCGACACGGGCAGTTTTTCGCGCGCCGCCGACCGCGTCGCCCGCACGCCCTCCGCGGTCAGCCTGCAGATGAAGAAGCTGGAAGAGATATTGCGCCGCGAATTGTTCGTGCGCGAGGGCCGCACCGTGCGCCTGACCAGCGATGGCGAGGCGTTCCTGGGCTACGCCCGGCGTCTGATGGATCTCAACGAAGAGACCGTGTCGCGCTTCCTGACGCAGGGCATCGAGGGGCGCGTCGTCTTCGGCGCACCCGACGACATCGGCTACATCGCCGTGCCGCAGATCCTCAAGCGTTTCGCCTCGACCCATCCGCAGGTCGAGGTCGACGTGAAGCTGCGCTCGAGCGACGATTTGCGCCGGCTCTGCGATGCCGGCGAGCTCGACCTGGCGGTGCTGGCCTGCGGCGAATACGGCCAGCGCAAGGTCACCATCGTGCACACGGAAAACCTCGTCTGGGCGGGCCTGAAACATGGCGGCGCCATCGCCCGCGAGCCGTTGCCGCTGGCGCTCGCCAGCCGCGGCTGTGCCTGGCGGGCCATCGCGCTCGATGCGCTCGATGCCGCCAATGTGCGCTATCGCATCGCCTATTCCAGCGGCCATTCCCAGGGCCAGATCGCTGCGGTGCTGGCCGACCTCGCGATTGCGCCCCTGCCGGAAAGCCATGTCACGCCGCCGCTGCAGAAGCTCGGCGCGGCGGAAGGCCTGCCGCCCTTGCGGCAATACGAGGTGGCGCTGATGAAACGGCGCGGCTGCAGCGCCGTCGCCGACGCGCTGGCCGAGCATGTCGTGGCGAGTTTCGCCGACCTGCAGCCGACCCCGACGCTCGCCTTCGCCTGACGGCGTTCCGGCTGCGTCCGAACCTTCAGCCCCACCCCGCGGCACGACCCGCGCGGCGTCACTTGCAATAGGTCGCCCCGTTGCGACGGGCGGCGATGTCGAGATGGAAATGCGTCGCATGGTCGGCGTCGGTGCCCGGTCCAAGCACCGTCTTGAACGGCCCGCAGGCGCCCTCGCGAATCTGGCGCTGGAACGCCTGCTCGGGCGAGCCCTCCGCCTGCTTTTCGACGCCCAGCCGGCGTCCGCTGGCAAAGCCGAAATCGGCAACGTCAACGGCGCTGCCGCGGGCATGTTCGGAAATGCGGCTGCCGGACGAGCGGCTGCGGCAGACATAGGTGGAGGCGTGGCGAAACGCGGTGACCGCATCGCCGGGAAACTGCGTCTTTGCCGCGGGGACGACGCTGCTCGCCACCCAGATGTCCAGCGCCAGCGCCGTGCGGCAAAGAAGCTGTGTCGGCTGGGCGAGCGTCACGCCCGACGACAGCCGGTCGAGATCGACCGGGCGCAGGACACCGCAATCGCCTTCGCTGATGCTTTCGCCCACCGTGAAGGTGACGCCGCGCCGGGTGAGTTCGTCCTCGCAGATCCTGGCGTCGGCGATGGCGGCCGCCGCCGCGACGGCGGCTTCCGGGGTGATGGCCGGGTCCCGGTCGCGCAGCTCCGCTGGCGTCGCCCGGTCGCTCTGATCGGTGGGTGTGTCTGCTGCGGGCGATACGGCCTTGCGACCGGCGGGACGCCGCTCCGGCAACGGAATCGCGGTGACAGGACGCTCGGCGGCTTCGTCGCCGGACAACGGCGCATTGGCGGTATCGTCGATCGCCTCGGACGAAGCGTCGGTTTCCTCGCCGTCCGGGCGTTGGGCGTTCGCCGGGGCAACGGTGATCAGCAGCATCGCGATCAGGGCTGACCCGGCCACCCGACGCCGTGGCAACGGGAAGAGACGGCTCTGGAAATTCCCGGTACTCGGCATGACGCGTCGCCTTCGATTTGCCGCCGACGCGATGCCGCGGCACCGCTGCTGGCCTGAAGACCGCAGCTAGTGGCACGGGTCACGCCCGCCAGTATCCGTAGGGGAAGCGCGTCGAGCCCGTGCGGCCCTCCACGGCGCGCCGCGCATCGCGCCTCTTGCGCCGCAGCCGAAATACGACGATCTGCCCACCATCGTCGCGCATGCCCTGCGCTGGGAGGACCGGCTGCGCTTTCGCAATCAGCGATAGGGCGACATGAGCATGCGGGGCCGCAACCGATGGCGGCCCACCCTCTGACCGGCAGCCGGATATTGCGGGAATGCAGCCGTCATGGCGCAACCTTCGCCCGGCCATCCTGTTGCGGACAGTTGGATGCGAAGGACGAAACCGGGCATGGGTCCGCGAATGATTGAGATGAGTTGCACCGACCCCGAGATTCCGCAGGCCATGCCCATCGCGCCCGTGCCCGCCGGGCCGTCGCAGTGGCAGATCTTCCATTACAACGAAACCATCTGGCCGGCGGTGCTGGAGCTGTGCGACGGCGCCCGCACGAGCCTTGCGATCGAGCAGTACATCTTCGGAGCGGACACGATCGGCACCCGGCTGATGGATGTCCTGACCAAGGCCGCCCGGCGCGGCGTCCATGTCCGCCTGCTCGTCGATGCCTTCGGCAGCGCCGAGCTGGCCCGGAGCCCAGCGGGGGCCGCGTTCCGGCAGGCCGGCGGTGAACTCGTCCGCTACAATCCGCTGAGCCGGCTTCTGCGCAATCCGATCAGCGGCATGCACCGCCTGCACCGCAAGTCGGTCATCGCCGACGGGCGCCGGATGATGGCTGGCGGCGCCTGCTATTCCGACCGCATGGCCGACTGGCGCGACACGATGGTGCGCATCGAGGGCCCGATCGTGCCGGCAGCCCTCGCCGCCTTCGAGACCGCCTGGGCCTATGCCAACGGCATTTCGGCGCGCCGGAGCCGCAGCCAGTCTGCCGAAGCGACCTGCGGCGCCGGCCACTGGAATTACCTGACCAGCGATCCGGTGCGGCCGGCCCGCCAGCAGATCTACCAGTCATTGCTGAGCCGGCTGCGCGACGCCGAAACGTCGATCGACCTGGCGACGCCCTATCTGTTCCCGGACCGGAAGATCTGGTCGGCGCTCACCGGAGCAAGGCAGCGCGGCGTGCGCGTCCGCCTGCTGCTGCCGGCCGTCAGCGACCATCCGGCCATCGATCTCGTCTCGCAGCGTTTCGCCGCCGCGCTCGCCCGCCGCGGGGTCGAGGTCCACGGCTATCTGCCGGGCATGATGCACGCCAAGCTGGCGATCATCGACGACTGGAGCATGGTCAGCAGCTTCAATCTCGACATGCTGAGCATCGGCCTGAATGTCGAGAACGGCCTCGCCACGACGTCGCCGGCCTTTCGCGCGGTCCTTGCCGATCAGTATGCGTGCGACATCGCCACGTCCCGCCGCTTCTGATCGCCGTCGGCGCCCATCAGCGACAGATCGGCCCAGACCGGCAGATGGTCCGAGGCGAGCCGCGCCCGCTCTGAGCTGTGCACCGCCGCCGCATCCACATGGATGTCGAGGCTGGTGATGATCCGGTCGAAGGAGACGAAGGGCATCTGCGAGTGGAAGCTGAGCCCCGGCGCGATGACGTGATGGTCCTCGGCGAAATGCGCAAGGCACCCGCCTTCGGTGTTCCACTGGTTGAGGTCGCCCATCATCACCGTCGGCAGCGGTTCTTCGAGGCTCGCCAGTTGGTCGAGCACCGCCCGGGCCTGCCGCTTGCGCCACAGCCCGACAAGGCCGAGATGCATGCCGACGACGCGGATCTTCAGATCGCCGATCTGCAGATCGGCCAGCGCCGCGCCGCGCGGCTCCAGCGCCGGCAGCACCAGCCGCTTGCGGCGCAGCAATTCGACGTCCTTGCGCACCAGGATCGTGTTGCCGTGCCAGCCGAGACTGCCCGGCCGCACGCCGAAGCGGATCGGCCGAAAATGCGTCATCTCCGCGATCAGGCCGGGCGACAGGGACGACAGCCGGTCGCCGAGCCGGCGATCGACCTCCTGCAGCGCGACGATATCGGCATCGAGTTCGGTGAGGACGTCGAGAATCTGCTTCGGCCGCCGGCGCCAGTCGGTGCCGACGCTTTTGCGGATATTGTAGGACGCGACACGAAACATGAGACCTCGTTCCCAAGCCGGAGCCGGGATCATTGCCCCTGTCCGCGCTCTCCGCAATGACCGCCCCTCAAGGAACGCGCCGGGATGCGGGATCATCCGGCCGCAGCAACGCCGCTGTCACGACCGGGAAAATGAACCAGCGGCGCGTTCGATCCATCGGCCGCGTGCCTTCCTACCCGCGCGAGGCTTTATGCGTCTCAGGCAGCGACCGGCAGGATCACCAGTTCGAAGGTCACGCAGACCGGATTGTCGCCATGGACGAGCCGGCCCTCGAAGATCGTGCCGTCCATCGCCACCACGCTGACGTCGAGCCGCGGCTGCGATGCGCCCATTTCGATCCGGCCGTCGCGGATCAGCAGTTCCAACGCATAGGAATCCATCGCCGGGCCGTTCACAAAGCGCCCGCCGTTGAGGCTGCCGATGCCGAAGAGGCGCGCGTTGGTGATCCCGCGTTCCGCGCAGATCGCCGCGATGGCGGTGCCCACGTCCTGGTTCGGCCGCAGGGTGACGGCCAGCGCGTGGGGACCGTCGCCGGTAGCGGATCCGGACACGCCGTCGCGCAGCATCGTTTCGGCGGCGAACAGGGTGAAATTGGTCTCGGCGTCGTGCCGCGCGACGAAGCTGGCACCGACGAGGCCGGTGCCGCGGACATGCAGCGGCGCGGCCGTGCGGGTGTCCAGCGGCAGCATATGCCCCATCGCCCGCGCGCCGGCCGGATCGGTCCAGATGCCGTGGCAGTGGAGGAAGGGTTCGCCGTCGCGCCAGCCGACGATGGCGCCGGCCACCTCGACGGTGACGACGCCTTCCGGCGCGAAGGTCTCGCTGTACCAGGCCGCGTGGCTCGGGCCCGGCGAGCCCGCGGGCATCACATAGCGAAACGGCGCGAAGCGACCGCCGGACAAATCGACCCAGGCGCCGTCACAGCCTGCCGCCGCGAGACCGTCGGCGATCCCGGCATTGACGATCTCGCCGGCCGGCACGGTGAAGTCGAGCGGCACCGCGCGCGCCGGCGCGACGCAGGATCGGTGGGCCGCCTCCGGGCCCGGGTGAGCGATCCGCCGGGCCGCCGTCACGACAACTCCGTTCGCGAAGACATCGCCGGACGGAGGGCTGGCCCGATGCTCACGCCGCGCGCTCGCCGTCCAGAAGCCCGCGCTCTTCCAGCGCCTGGCGCACCAGCTTCTTGGTGATCTTGCCATAGGCCGATTTCGGCATCTCGTCGACGAAGACGAAGCGCTTGGGCAGCTTGTAGCGCGACATCTTGCCGTTGAGGAAAGCCCCGAGCTCGGCCTCGCCGACGCTTTCGCCGGCGACAGTCACGCAGACCGCGATGCCGACCTCGCCCCAGACCGGGTCAGGCACGCCGAGGACCGCGACCTCGCTGATCTTCGGATGGGTGAGGATCTTCTCCTCGATCTCGCGCGGATAGACGTTGGAGCCGCCGGAAATATACATGTCCGAGGCGCGACCGGTGATCAACAGATAGCCCTCGGCATCGAGATGGCCGAGATCGCCGGTGCGGAACCAACCGTTGCGAAACGCCTTCGCATTGGCGTCCGGGTTGTCATAATAGCCCGCAAAGACCGCCGGGCCGGTGACGCAGATCTCGCCCGTCTTGTTCGGTCCGAGTTCGGCGCCCGCCTCGTCCTGGATCGAGATCGCCATGCCGGTGCGCTCGTAGCCGCAGCTGCCGATGCGCGCTGCCGCGTCGTCGGTCGAATGCTCATGGGCCGGCAGGACGGTGATGTTGCCGGTCACCTCGCCCAGCCCGAAATACTGCACGATGACCGGGCCGAGCGTCTCCAGCGCCCGCTTCTGGTCGGCGCGGTACATGGGCGCGCCGGCATAGATCACGTGGCGCAGCGAGGAATGGTCGTATTCGGCGGCCGCGGGATGCTCGACCAGCATCTTCAGGATGGTCGGCACGGTGAACATGTTCGTCACGCGCCATTCCTCAACGAGGCGCCAGGCGGCGGCGATGTCGAAGCGCTCGGTCGGCATCAGGATCGTCTTTGCCCCCGCCGCGACCTGCGTCAGCTGATGGACGCCCGCGCCATGCGACAGCGGCGCGACCACCAGCGAGGCGTCGCGTGGCCCGGTGCCTGGCATCAGATCGCAGAGATGGTTGGTCGCCACGAAGGACATCTGGCCGTGGGTCAGCACCGCCGCCTTCGGCCTACCTGTCGTGCCCGAGGTGAAGAAGAACCAGCAGGGATCGTCGCGATCGACCGTCACATTCGCCACTGCCACCCCGCGATGGGCGGCAACCAGCGTGTCGTAATCCTCGCCGAATGCCGCCGCGCCGATCGCCACGACGAAGCCGAGATCGGGACAGGCAGCCCGGCAGGCTTCGGCATGATCGGGAAAGGCGGCGTTGCAGATCATCCCCGTCGCGCCGCTGGCCTTGGCGAGATAGGCGACCTCATCGGGCGTCTGGCGGAAATTCGTCGGCACCCAGACTGCCCCGAGGCGGAAGCAGGCAAACATGGATTCGAACATCTGGTTGCAGTTCTGCGACTGCACCAGGATCCGGTCACCCTTCGACACGCCGTAGCGATCGCGCAGCGCTGCTGCCATGGCCGAGGCCCGCGCGTCGATCTCCGCCCAGCTCCATTCCGTCTCGCCCCAGACGAGGCCGACCTCGCCGCCGAGGCGGCGGGCGGCCCGCGTCAGGAAATGCGCGAGATTGGCGACCCGCGTCGATTGCGGCGCGACGCCGCCCTTCGGGTCGCCCGTCAGGACGCCTGTCGTCACTTGGCACGCTCCAGAATGGAGACGTAGTTGGCGACCGCGGCACCGCCCATGTTGAAGACGCCGGCCATCTTCGCCTCCGGCACCTGCATGTCGCCGGCCTCGCCCATCAGCTGCATCGCCGCCATCACATGCATCGAGACGCCGGTGGCGCCGATCGGATGGCCCTTCGACTTCAGCCCGCCCGACGGGTTGACCGGCAGCCGGCCGTCCTTGGCCGACACGCCGTCGCGGATCACCCGGTAGCCCTGGCCGGGCTCGGCGAGGCCCATGGCCTCGTATTCGATCATCTCGGCGATGGTGAAGCAGTCATGGGTCTCGACGAAGTCGAGATCGTCCAGCGAGACGCCGCCATCCTCCAGCGCCCGGGACCAGGCCCGGCGCGCGCCGGCGAACTCGGTCACGTCGCGGCGGCTGAGCGCCAGGACGTCGTTCATGTGGCGGCGCGAGCGGAAGGCGATCGCCCGCTCGAGGCCGGCCGCCGTCTCCTCGTCGGCCAGAACGATTGCCGCCGCGCCGTCTGAGATCAGCGAGCAGTCGGTGCGCCGTAGCGGCGCGGCGACATAGGGGTTCTTGTCGGAGATCGTATTGCAGAACTCGAAGCCGAAATCCTTGCGCATGTGGGCGTAGGGATTGGCCATGCCGTTCTTGTGGTTCTTGGCGGCGATCATCGCCAGTTCCTCGGAGCGGTCGCCGTATTTCTGGAAATATTGCTGGGCGATCCGCCCGAACAGGCCGGCAAAGCCGCCTTCCACCTCGGCCTCTTCTTCCCGGTAGCTCGCCCCCAGCAGGATGTCGCCGGTCTGGACCGTCGGGATCGCCGTCATCTTCTCGGCGCCGACCACCAGCGCGATCCGGCCGCGGCCGGATTCGATGAAATCGATGGCGCTGTAGAGCGCCGCCGAGCCGGTGGCGCAGGCGTTTTCCATCCGCACCGCCGGCACCATGCCGAGCCCCTCATGGGCCATGCCGACGAGGGCGCCCTGGAAGTCCTGCTTGGAAAAGCCGTTGTTCATGACGCCGACGAAGACGCCGTCGACGCTTTCGGCGCCGATCCCGGCATGCTCCAGCGCCGGGGCCACGACCTCGCCCATCAGCGCCTGAGTCGTCGGCGCCTCGGACTTGCCGAAATGGCTGTGCGACCAGCCGACCATCTGTGCCTTGCTCATTGCCTGATCCTTTCGAGTTCGAACTGCGCCGCGGCCTGCCCGCTTGCGGGGCCGGTTGCTGCGGCGCGCTTGTCCGCCGGTGGCGTCGTCTGCGTTCTCGTATTGTCCTGTCGCGGGCCGTCGGGCGCGAACATCTGGCGCAACCGGGCTTCGACGGCCTTGACCTCATGGTCGATGAGGGAGGCCAGCTCGCCTTGCCGGGTCTCCCCCATGCGGCTGTCGATGGCCGAGAGGCTGAGCGCGCCGGCGACCCGGCCGTCGGGATAATGCACCACCTTCGCGATCGCCCAGGAGTTCGGCAGCACCAGCCCCGGATTGACCGCGAAACCGCGCGCCCGGGTCAGCGCCACATGCTCGCGGATGATCTCCGGCGAATAGAGCGGATAGCCCGCCGCCATGATCTCGCGATTGGCGCCCAGCACCCGCTCGATCTCGGCGTCCGGCAGCGTCGCCAGGATCGCCAGCGATCCGCCGCCGACGCCGAGCGGATGGCGGTCGCCGACCTCCAGCGCATGGGTTCGGATCGGATAGGCGCCCTCCTCGCGGTGCAGGCAGACCGCGAAGGCGTCGCGCCGCACCGACAGGAAACTCGTGTCGCCGCTGCGGGCCGACAGGGCGATGAGGCTTTCCATTGCGACATCGAGCAGGCCGTAGCGGCGCGAGGCCAGAACGCCGAGGACGAACGCCTCCTCGCCGAGATGGTAGCGCCGGCTGACCGGTTCCTGCTCGACGAGACGCGAGCGCATCAGTGCCAGCAGAAGCCGCCGCGCGGTGGCGCGGTTGAGACCGCTTTCCTCGACCACGGTGGAGAGCGACACGCCCCCGGCGTGCCGGCTGATCAGCGACAGGAGCGCCAGCGCCCGGTCGACGCTCTGGGCTCCGCCGATCTCGCGTGCAAAGGGTTGGTCTCCACCCAATCGCGCCTCCCCGATGTCCACATTATGGATGCCGTTTCTCACGGCACATTGTCGAGCAAAGGATATCCGGTTGCAAGCGGTCCGGCATGCTGGCAATGTTTGCCCCGCTTACAAGGTCGATGGTCCACCATGTGGATGCTCGGGAGGTTGAGCCGGCCTTTGACTTCATTCGATCGGGGAGGACCGACCTTGAAATTCGCCAGATTCGTGGCCGCAACGGCCATCGCCACCACGCTTGCCGCCCTGCAGCTGACGCCGACCTTCGCCGAGACGCTGCGCCTGTCCCACAACACCAACGACACCACGACCTGGCAGAAGGGCGCCGAGAAGTTCAACGAGCTGCTCCAGGAAAAGAGCGGCGGCGAGCTCGACATCCGCATCTTCCCGAACGCCCAGCTGACCGGCGGCGACCAGATGAAGCAGGCCGAGATGGTCGGCCGCGGCGCCCTCGACTTCGTCGTCACCTCGGCGATCAACGTCACCCCGCTGGTGCCCGAGATGGCGGTGTTCTCGCTGCCCTATCTCTACACCGACTATGACGACGTCGACGCCACCACGTCGGGCGCGCCCGGCGACCGCATGGAAGAGATCATGGCCGGCCACGGCATCGTCGTCCTTGCCTGGGGTGAGAACGGCTTCCGCGAGGTGACCAACAACGTCCACCCGATCAAGACGCCGGACGACCTCAAGGGTCTGAAGATGCGCGTCGCCGGCCCGATGTATATCGACGTCATGAACGCGCTGGGCGCCAACCCGCAGCAGATGCAGTGGACCGAGACCTTCTCGGCCCTGCAGCAGGGCGTCGTCGACGGCCAGGAGAACCCGATCGGCGCGGTGATCATCCCGCAGCGCGTCTACGAGGTACAGAAGTACATCACCCCCTGGCACTATTCCTACGATCCGATCTTCGTCGGCGTCAGCCAGAAGCTCTGGGACAGCTGGGATGCCGAGCGCCAGGAGATGGTCCGCGCCGCCGCCGAGGAGGCGATGGCCTACCAGAAAAAGATCACCCGCGAGGACACCGCCTCGGGTATCGAGTTCCTGAAGGAAAAGGGCATGGAGGTCTACGAGGCGGACGCCGAGGAGATCGACGCCTTCCGCCAGGCGACCAAGTCGGCCTACGACACCTGGGCCGCGAAGGTCGGCCCGGAACTGGTGGCGCTGTTCGAGGACACCGTCGCGAACTCCGGCGGCGACGCCGCCAAGCCCGCGAACTGATCGCCTGAAGGGCGGCGTTCTCCGGATCGCCGCCCGTCCCACCCTGCCGGCAAGCTGGATATGTCGATGCGCGCAGTTCTGGAGGATGCGGAGAAGATCGTCTGCGCGGTGATCTTCCTGGTGATGACCGGGATCGGCTTTCTCAACGTGGTCGTGCGCTATCTGACCAGCTATTCCTTCGCCGCTACCCAGGAGATCCTCCTCAACGGATTTCTCCTGCTGACCATCTTCGGGGCCGCCATCGCCGCCCGCCGCGGCGAGCATCTGGCCGTCACCCTGTTCGCCGACCTTTTGCCGCCGGCCGGGCGCCGCGTCGGCCTGTGGCTCTCCACCAGTCTCTCGGTCTTCCTGCTCTGCCTGTCGGCCTGGTACTGCTACGGCCTCGTCGCGCATCAATATGCCAGCGGCGTCACCTCGCCCGGCCTGCAGGTCCCGGCCTGGTACTATACGCTCGGCCTGCCGCTGGGCTTCCTGCTGATCGCCCTGCGCCTCGTCCAGCACACGCTGGGCTTCGACCGCGCCCTGCGCGCCGGGGACGAGCGGCATGCCTGATCTCGATCCGGGCACCCAGATGGTGCTCCTGTTCTTCGTCCTGTTGTTCCTGCGCGTGCCGGTGGCCTTCGCGCTCGGCCTGTCCTCGCTCTACGCCATGTGGGCGATCGGCTTCGGCCTCGACCTCGTCGGCGATCTCCTGGCCAGCGGCATCTCGAAATTCTCGCTGCTGGCGATCCCCTTCTTCATCCTCGCCGGCACTTTGATGGGCACGGTCGGCATCGCCGAGCGGATGATCCGCTTCTTCCGCGTGCTGGTCGGTTCGCTGCCGGGGGGCATGGGCATCGTCGGCACGGTGGTCTGCCTGTTCTGGGGCGCCGTCAGCGGCTCCGGCCCCGCCTCGGTCGCCGCCATCGGCCCACTGATCATCAAGGGCATGGCCGAGGATGGCTATCCGCGGCCCTTCGCGGCGGCGCTGGTGTGCACCGGCGCGGCCCTGTCGATCGTCATTCCGCCCTCGATCGGCCTCGTCATCTACGGGGTCATCGCCGAAACCTCGATCGCCGAGCTCTTCATCGCGGCGATCGTCCCGGGCATGGTCATGGGCGCGCTGATGCTGCTGACCCTGCCCTTCGCCGACCGCGCCCGCACCGCCGCCCGGTCCGGCGCCGGCCTCGCCTCGCTGGTCCCGCCGCCCTATGCCGACCGCCCCTATGGCGAGCGGCTGGCGCGCTCCTTCGTCGACGCCTTCTGGGGCCTGCTGACGCCGGTTGTCATTCTCGGCGGCATCTATGCCGGCATCTTCACCCCGACCGAGGCGGCGATCGTCGCCACGGTCTATGCGCTTCTCGTCGGTCTCTTCGTCTATCGCACCCTGACCTGGCGCACCCTCTACGCGGCGCTCGTCGAGGCCAGTTCCTCCTCGGCCGTGGTCATGCTGGTCGTCGCCTTCGCCAGCCTGTTCGGCTGGGTGGTCACGGTGGACGACCTCGTCGGCAAATATTCCTCGGTGCTGCTGGGCCTCAGCGACAACCAGTGGGTGATCCTCTTCGTCATCATGGCGGTGGTGCTGGTCGCCGGCATGTTCATGGATGCCATCACCATCATGTTCATCACCCTGCCGATCTTCCTGCCGGTGGTACGCGAGCTCGGCTGGGACCCGGTGTGGTTCGGCGTCCTCCTGATGGTCAATCTGGCGATCGGCCTGTTCACGCCGCCCGTCGGCATCAATCTCTTCGTCGCCGCCAACATCACCCGCCTGTCGCTGGAAAAGATCGCCATGGGCGCGATCCCCTTCCTGTTGACCAGCCTCGTCGGCCTTGCCCTCGTCGCCGCTTTCCCCGGCCTCTCCCGGATTCTCACCGCCTTCATGGGCTGAGCGCCGGGCAACTTGGGAACGGTGCGGCTGCCGATGACGGGCGCAGCGAAGATCGCTATCGTCGCGCGCGACGGCGCCCGCCTCCCAGCCGGCGCCCCTGAAGAGGAGCTTACCCTTGGCCGAGACCAACGCCCTGCACACGACGCCGCTCGACGCCCTGCATGTGGCGCTCGGCGCCCGGATGGTGCCCTTCGCCGGCTATTCCATGCCGGTGCAATACCCCGCCGGCGTCATGAAGGAGCATCTCCACACCCGCGCCGCCGCCGGCCTGTTCGACGTCTCGCATATGGGCCAGGTGGCGATCCGGCCGAAATCCGGCGATCTCGCCGACGCCGCGCTGGCATTGGAAACGCTCGTGCCCGTCGATGTCGCCGGGCTGAAGGAGGGTCGTCAGCGCTACGCGGTCTTCACCGGTTCCGACGGCGGCATTCTCGACGACCTGATGATCGCCAATCGCGGCGACCATCTCTTCCTGGTGGTCAACGCCGCCTGCAAGGATCAGGATATCGCCCATCTGCGCGCCGGGCTCGAGGCTTCCTGCGAGGTCGAGCCCCTGACCGACCGCGCGCTTCTGGCCCTGCAGGGCCCCGCCGCCGAGGCGGCCCTGGCCACGCTGAACCCGGCCGTCGCCGAGATGCGTTTCATGGACGTGCGGGCGCTCGACCTTCTCGGCGCCGCCTGCATCGTCTCGCGCTCCGGCTATACCGGCGAGGACGGCTACGAGATCTCGGTTCCCGCCGACGCCGCCGAGAAGCTGGCGAAAGCCCTGCTGGCGCTTGAGACGGTGGAGCCGATCGGCCTCGGCGCCCGCGACTCGTTGCGACTGGAAGCCGGGCTCTGCCTCTATGGCAACGACATCGACACGACGACGACCCCGGTTGAGGGCGCGCTGGAATGGTCGATGCAGAAGGTCCGCAAGGCCGGCGGCGACCGCGAAGGCGGTTTCCCCGGTGCCGACATCGTCCTGAAGCAGCTTGCCGAGGGTGCGACCCGGCGCCGCGTCGGCCTGTTGCCGGAAGGCCGGGCCCCCGTGCGCGGCGGCACCAGCCTGTTCACCGAGGCCGAGGGCGGCGCCCCGGTCGGCGCCGTCACCTCCGGTGGTTTCGGTCCGACACTGGAGGCGCCGGTCGCCATGGGTTACGTTCCGGCCGAACTGGCCGGATCGGGCACCCGGCTTTTTGCGGAAGTCCGTGGCAAGCGGCTGGCCGTGACCGTCACCCCCCTGCCCTTCGTCACACCCGGCTACAAGCGCCGCTGAAGCGAGAGGACGTTTACATGTTGAAGTTCACCGAGGAACACGAGTGGCTGCAGATCGACGGCGACATCGCAACGGTCGGCATCACCGAACACGCCACCACCCAGCTCGGCGACCTCGTCTTCGTCGAACTGCCGGCGGTCGGCGCCAGCTTCGCCAAGGGTGACGACGCCGCCGTGGTGGAATCGGTCAAGGCAGCCTCCGAGATCTACGCGCCCCTCGACGGCGAGATCACCGAGGTCAATCAGGCGATCGCCGACGACCCCTCCATCGTCAACAACGACCCCCAGGAGGCTGGCTGGTTCTTCAAGATGAAGCTGACCGATCCCTCCGCCGCCGAGGCGCTCATGGACGAGGCCGCCTACAAGGCGATGGTCGGGTAAGGACTGAACAGCATGGGCACCGAATTCACCGACTACGATCCGTATGATTTCGCCAATCGGCGCCATATCGGCCCGTCTCCCGCCGAGATGGACGAGATGCTCGCCTTGCTCGGCGTCGACAGCCTGGACGCGCTGATCGACCAGACCGTCCCGGCCTCGATCCGGCAGGCCGAGCCCCTGGACTGGGGCACGCCGATGACCGAGCGCCAGGCCCTCGACGCGCTGCGCGAGACCGCCGACATGAACGTCAAGCTCGTCTCGCTGATCGGCCAGGGCTATTACGGCACGATCACGCCGCCGGTCATCCAGCGCAACATTCTGGAGAACCCGGCCTGGTACACGGCCTATACGCCCTACCAGCCGGAGATCAGCCAGGGCCGGCTCGAGGCCCTGCTGAACTTCCAGACGATGATCTGCGACCTCACCGGCCTCGACATCGCCAGCAGTTCGCTGCTCGACGAGGCAACGGCGGCCGCCGAGGCGATGGCCATGGCCCATCGCGTCTCCAAGTCGAAGCGCGACGTCTTCTTCGTCGACGCCGACTGCCATCCCCAGACCATCGGCGTCATCCGCACCCGCGCCGAGCCGCTCGGCCTGTCGGTGGTGGTCGGCGACCCGATGACCGATCTGATCGCCTCGGACGTCTTCGGCGCCATCGTCCAGTATCCGGGCACCTACGGCCACGTCCACGACTTCACCGCGACCTTCTCGGCGCTCCATGCCGAGAACGCGCTCGCCATCGTCGCCGCCGATCCGCTGGCGCTGGCCCTCCTCAAGACGCCCGGCGACATGGGCGCCGACATCGCCGTCGGCTCCATGCAGCGCTTCGGCGTGCCGATGGGCTACGGCGGCCCGCATGCCGCCTACATGGCCGTCAAGGACGCCCACAAGCGCGCCATGCCCGGCCGCATCGTCGGCGTCTCGGTGGATTCGCGCGGCAACCGCGCCTACCGCCTGGCCCTGCAGACCCGCGAGCAGCACATCCGCCGCGAGAAGGCGACGTCGAACATCTGCACCGCCCAGGTGCTGCTGGCCGTCATGGCCTCCATGTACGGCGTCTTCCACGGCCCGACCGGCATCAAGGCGATCGCCCAGCGGGTGCATCAGCGCGCCGCACTGCTCGCCACCGGCCTGGAGAAACTCGGCTACACCATCGAGCCGGGCGCCTTCTTCGACACGATGACCGTCGAGGTCGGCCGGCTGCAGCGGGTGATCCTCGACGCGGCGGTGGCCGGCGGCGTGAATCTGCGCAAGATCGGCGACGACCGCATCGGCATCAGCATCGACGAGCGCACCCGCCCGGGCAATCTGGAGGCGGTCTGGCGGGCCTTCGGCGGCGATTTCGCAGCCGATGATTTCGAGATGGGCTACCGGCTGCCGGACGGCATGCTGCGCACCAGCGACTACATGACCCATCCGGTCTTCCACATGAACCGGGCCGAGAGCGAGATGACCCGCTACATGCGCCGGCTCTCCGACCGGGATCTGGCGCTGGACCGCTCGATGATCCCGCTCGGCTCCTGCACGATGAAGCTCAACGCCACGGCGGAGATGCTACCCATCACCTGGCCGGAATTCGCCGAGCTGCATCCCTTCGTGCCGCAGGACCAGGCGCTCGGCTACAAGGCGCTGATCGACGATCTGTCGGCCAAGCTCTGCGTCATCACCGGCTTCGACGCCGTGTCGATGCAGCCCAATTCCGGTGCGCAGGGCGAATATGCCGGGCTCCTGACCATCCGCGCCTATCACCACGGACGCGGCGACACCCACCGCGACATCTGCCTGATCCCGACCTCGGCCCACGGCACCAATCCGGCCTCGGCGCAGATGGCCGGCATGAAGGTCGTGCCGGTGCGTTCGGCCGAGAACGGCGACATCGACGTCGAGGATTTCCGCGCCAAGGCGGAGAAGCATGCGGACAATCTCGCCGCCTGCATGATCACCTATCCCTCGACCCACGGCGTGTTCGAGGCGAGCGTCGCCGAGCTGTGCGACATCGTCCACGCCCATGGCGGCCAGGTCTATCTCGACGGCGCCAACATGAACGCCCTGGTCGGCCTCGCCCGGCCCGGCGACATCGGCGCCGATGTCTGCCATCTCAACCTGCACAAGACCTTCTGCATCCCCCATGGCGGCGGCGGTCCGGGCATGGGGCCGATCGCGGTCAAGTCGCATCTGGCGCCGCATCTGCCCGGCCATCCCCAGACCGGCGGCGAGGCCGGCCCGGTCTCGGCGGCGCCCTTCGGCTCGCCCTCGATCCTGCCGATCTCCTGGAGCTACTGCCTGATGATGGGCGGTGCCGGCCTCACCCAGGCGACCAAGGTGGCGATCCTCAACGCCAACTACATCGCCCGGCGCCTGCAGGACGCCTATCCGGTGCTCTACAAGGCGAAGAACGGCCGGGTCGCGCATGAATGCATCATCGACACCCGTATCCTGCAGGACAGCGCCGGGGTCACCGTCGACGACGTCGCCAAGCGGCTGGTCGATTGCGGCTTCCACGCCCCGACCATGAGCTGGCCGGTGTCCGGCACGCTGATGATCGAGCCGACCGAATCCGAGCCCAAGGCCGAGCTCGACCGCTTCTGCGACGCCATGCTGGCCATCCGCGAGGAGGCGCGGGCCATCGAGGAAGGCCGGATCGACCGAGACAACAACCCGCTGAAGAACGCCCCGCACACGGTGGAGGATCTGGTCGGCGACTGGGATCGTCCCTACAGCCGCGAGCAGGCCTGCTTCCCGCCCGGAGCCTTCCGGGTCGACAAGTACTGGGCGCCGGTCAACCGGGTCGACAACGTCTATGGCGACCGCAACCTCGTCTGCTCCTGCCCGCCCATGGAGGCCTATCAGGAAGCCGCCGAATAGCGGAGGAGCGGCCGGCACCAAGGGCGTAACGTATACATTGACATGGCGCGTTGCGGCACCGATAGTCGCAGCCGGAGTTGAGGCGTCGCCGCGAGGCGGCGCTTCGAGAAGGGGAGACGGGGCAGACATCCTGCCTCTGGCGGGCAGCCATCCGGTACTGCCGCGCAACTGATCTGGGAGGATCCATGTACAGACGCACCTTGATGACCCTCGCCGCGGCACTGATGGGCACGACGCTGCTCGGCGCCGGCGCAGCGACCGCACAGGAATATCCGGACCGGCCGATCCAGATGATCGTGCCCTGGGGCGCCGGCGGCGGCACCGATGCGGTGGGCCGCATCTTCGCCTCGCTGCTGCAGGAAGAGCTGGGCGTTCCGGTCAATGTCGTGAACCGCACCGGCGGTTCGGGCGTTGTCGGCCACAGCGCCATCGCCAATGCCGAGCCCGATGGCTACACGCTGGGCATCATGACGATCGAGATCGACATGATGCACTGGCAGGGCCTGACCGAGCTGACCTATGAGGATTTCGACATCCTCGCCATGGTCAATGCCGATCCGGGCGGCGTCATGGTCTCGGCCGATTCCGAATATGATTCCCTCGAGAAGCTGCTCGAGGCGCTGAAGTCGGAGCCGAAGGGCACCTTCAAGGGCTCCGGCACCGGCCAGGGCGGCATCTGGCATCTCGGCCTCGCCGGCTGGCTCCTGTCGGAAGACCTCGCACCCGATCAGGTAACCTGGGTTCCGAGCCAGGGCGCCGCACCGGGCATCACCGACATGGTCGCCGGCGGCGTGGACATCGTGCCGTCGTCGCTGGCCGAAGGCCGCTCGATGATCGACGCCGAGCGCGTGCGTCCGCTGGCCACCATGGCCGCCGAACGCCAGGAAGCCTTCCCGGACGTACCGACCCTGAAGGAAGCCACCGGCTCGGACTGGACCCTCGCGGTCTGGCGCACGGTCGTCGGCCCCGACGGTCTGCCTGACGACGTCAAGTCCAAGCTGACGGCCGCCATCGAGAAGGCCTACAACAGCGACGAGTACCAGACCTTCATGAACGACCGCGGCTTCGGCATGCGCTGGGCCGCCGGCGAGGAAGCGACGAAGATCGTCGCCGACGACGACGCCAGCCTCGGCGAAGTCATGAAGAAAGCCGGTCTGGCCAAGTAACGGGACGACAGCGGCGGCGCCTCCGGGCGTCGCCGTTGCTTTTTCGGGCACCCGCGACCAGCAGACGCGTCGGCTCCCGACAGGCTGCCCCCGCCCGGCGGCGGTCCCGCCGCACCGCTCCACATGCTGCCCTCTGCCCTGCCCTTCGCGGCGGGAGACGCTCTTCGAACCGGCGCCAGGCGCCGTCCGATTTCCCGAACGGCCCTGAGGCGAGGATGTCACCGCGTCCATGAAACTGAACGATCTTTCCCTCGGCATTCTCGCGCTTCTGTGCGGCGGCGGGATCTACCTCTCCGCGCTGCAGTTCTCGCCCATTCCGGGGCAGGCCTACGGGGCCGAGACCATGCCCACCACCATCGCCCTCGTCGCGATGGGCCTCGGCCTGTTCATGATCGGCAAGGCGGTGGTCGCCGGGACCGACCAGCCGGCCTTCGCGCTGGCCGAATGGGCCCGTTCGCCGGTGTCGCTGATCGGCCTGTCGGTCGCGCTGGGCCTCATCCTCTTCTACATCCTGTTTTCCAAGGCACTCGGCTTCGTGCCCACCGCCTTCGTGGTGATCCTCACCTTGATGCTCACCCTGCGCACCCGGCCGGTGACCGCGATCGTCGTGTCGCTCCTGGCGACCATCGTCATTCAGCAGGCCTTCGGCCGCCTGCTGCTCGTTCCGCTTCCGCGCAGCGCCCTCGGATTTCTCTGGTAGTCGATCATGTCCGTTATCGTGGAAGCCCTCGGGCTCGTCTTCCAGCCCTATGTCCTCCTGGTCATCCTGGGGTCCGCCTGCTTCGGCATGTTCGTCGGCGCCATCCCCGGCCTGACCGCGACCATGGCGACGGCGCTCTTGGTGCCGATCACCTTCTTCATGGATCCGGTGCCCGCCATCGCGGCGATCGTCACCGCCACGGCCATGGCAATCTTTGCCGGTGACATTCCCGGCGCCATGCTGCGCATGCCCGGCACGCCCGCCAGTGCCGCCTATGTGGAGGACGCCTACCGCATGACGCGGTCCGGCCGATCCGAGGAAGCCCTCGGCGCGGCCCTGGTGTTCTCCTCGATCGGCGGCATCTTCGGCACCATCGTCCTCGTCACCGCCTCGCCGGCGCTCGCGGAAGTCGCGCTGAAATTCTCCTCCTTCGAGTATTTCTGGCTGGTCGTGCTCGGCCTCTCCTGCGCGATCTTCGTGTCGCCGGGCTCGGTGACCCGCGGCATCATCTCGCTGCTGATCGGCCTCTTCGCCGCCACCGTCGGCATCGACAATCCGGCCGGCGAGCCGCGCTACACCTTCGGCAATGTCGAGCTTCTGGCCGGCGTCCAGTTCATCCCCGCCATGATCGGCCTCTTCGCCGTCTCCGAGGTACTGCGCTCGGTCGTGGCGCGGGTCGCCCGGCCGGCCATCGCCCGGTCCAGCGGCGACGGCGTCTTCCTCAGCCAGTGGAAGAACTTCAAGCGCTACCCGGTCCAGGTGTTTCGCGGCAGCGCGTTCGGCACGGCCATCGGCGCGCTTCCGGGCGCCGGCGCCGACATCGCCGCCTGGATTTCCTACGCCGTCAGCAAGCGCTTCTCCAAGACGCCGGAGAAGTTCGGCACCGGCCATGTGGAAGGCCTCGTGGAATCCGGCGCCTCCAACAACGGCGCCGTCAGCGGCGCCTGGATCCCGGCGCTGGTCTTCGGCATTCCCGGCGATTCCATCACCGCGATCGTCATCGGCGTCCTCTACATCAAGGGCATCAACCCGGGACCGACGGTCTTCATCAACGACCCGCAGCTCATCTACGCGGTGTTTATCGTCTTCTTCCTGGCCAACATCATCATGCTGCCGCTCGGCTGGGTGGCGATCAAATCGGCCGGCACCATCCTGTCGATCCCCGAACGGGTCCTGATGCCGATCATCCTGATGTTCTGCATCGTCGGCTCCTTCGCCATCAACAATTCGATCTTCGGCGTCATCCTGATGCTGATCTTCGGTATCCTCGGCTTCCTGATGGACGAGAACGATATCCCGATCGCCCCGGCGATCCTCGGCCTCGTCCTCGGGCCGATGCTGGAGCAGAACTTCATCACCTCGATGATCAAGGCCGATGGCAGTTTCCTGGCCTTCTTCGAGCGGCCCATCGCCGCCGGGCTCGGCCTGTTCACCATCGCCATCTGGTGCCTGCCGCTGATCATGATGATGCTCATGCGACGCAAAAAGGGGTCCGCCCGGCCGGAACCGGCGGCCGGCGACTGACCCGCGTCGGCGCAGGCCGGCGGCGCGAAGCCCCTCTATCATAAGACTTGCGTAACAAACGCCGGCGATGAATTCAGACGATTCATCGCCGGCAAACGACTTTACGTGCAGTGCAGCAGAAGCTATGAGAACGATCGTTCGCTCTCAGACCCGGATGCTGCTCTTGCCTGCGACCACGCCCCTGCCCGACGGCCCCGCGATGACGGCCCAGGACCAGCGCCGCGTTCAGGTGCTGGCTGCGGCGCGGGCCTGCTTCGCCCGGGCCGGCTTTCATGGCGCGTCGATGCAGCAGATCTGCGCCGAAGCGAAGATGAGCCCCGGGGCGCTCTACCGGTATTTTCCGTCCAAGGACGCGATCATCGAGGCGATCGCCGAGGAAGAGCGCGGTAACGCCGCCAATTGCATGGCGCTGCTCGGCGGCCCCGGCAGCATCTTCGACCGCATCGTCGCCGTGGCGATGGAGTATCTGCGCCAGACGCTGGATCCCGACACCGGCGGGCTGATGGTCGAGATCTGCTCGGAAAGCATCCGCAACACCACCATTGGCAAGCGCTTCCACGAGATCGAGATGGAAGTGCGCCGGGCCTTTCGCGAAGCCCTGCAGCAGGCCCATGACCGCGGCGAGATCGCCGCCGACATCGATCTGGGCGTCGTCCTCACCGTGCTCCTGTCGGTCGGCGACGGTCTGGTGATGCGGCTGCAGATCGAACAGGACTTCGACATCGAAACCATCGAGCCGTATCTGCGGCGCATCGTCGAGGGCCTTCTGGCCCCCCGGCCACCCGCCACCGCTTGAATTCCGCGCCGCCCTGCGGCGATCACCTGACCCGACATGGTCGGCGACGGACGTTCCATCAGGCGGGCCCGGCCCGCAAGAGATCGAGGCCTCCCATGTCCCTGCGTCCCCTCGCCCTTCTTCTGGCAGCCGCCGTCGCAGCCTTGCCGGCCGGCGCCATGGCGCAGGATGCGCCGGCCGCGACCGCCGCGCTGCAGGCGCCAAGCGTCTCCGTCGTCGAGGCGAAGCGCCGCGAGATCGTCTCCACCGTCACCGTCACCGGCACGTTGCGACCGCGCGAGACCGTCGTCGTCGGCAGCGACGTCGAAGGCTTGCGGATCGAGGCGCTGCTGGCCGACGAGGGAGACATCGTTTCAGCCGGCGACATCCTCGCCCGGCTCGACACCGACATGATCGAGATCGGCCTCGCCCGCAGCCAGTCCCAGACCGCCCGTGCCGATGCCGCCATCGCCCAGGCCAAGAGCCGTATCGCCGAAGCCGAGTCCATCGCGACCGAGGCCCAGTCCGCCCTCGCCCGCACGAGGCCGCTCGCAGAGAAGGGCATTGTCGGACAGGACGTCCTCGACCAGCGCGTCTCGGCCGCCGCCTCCGCCGAGGCCGCGCTCGCCAGCGCCCGCCAGGGTGTCGCCGTCGCCGAGGCCGACCGGGCGCTGACCCTTGCCGAGCGGCGCGAACTGGAACTGCGCAAGGCGAAGGCCGAGATCAAGGCACCCACGGACGGGCTGATCCTGTCGCGGGCCGCCCGCCTCGGCAGCGTCGTCTCGGGGGCCAGCGGCGGCCTGTTCGAGATCGCCCGTGACGGTCAGATCGAGCTGGACGCCGAGGTCGGCGAGACCGTGCTGCGTCGCCTGGCCGAAGGGCAGGCGGTGACGGTCACCCTGGCCGGCGGCGGCGAACCGGTCACCGGCAAGATCCGCCTCGTTTCGCCCATGGTGGATGCGACGACGCGGCTCGGCCGCATCCGCGTCGCCCTGCCCGCCTCGTCCGAGCTTCGCACCGGCAGCTTTGCCCGCGGCGTGGTCGAGACGGACCGCTCCACCGGCGTCGTCGTTCCGCGCACCGCGATCATTGCCGATGCCGACACGGCGGTGGTGCAGGTGGTGCGCGACGGCACCATCGAGACCCGCGAGGTCACGCTCGGCATCACCACCGGCAGCGACGCCGAGATCCTCGAAGGGCTCGAGGCCGGCGACCAGGTCGTGGCGCTGGCCGGTACCTTCGTGCGCGACGGCGACGCGGTGACGGCCGTCGCCCTGAAGAGCGCGGAGGGCGAAGGATGAACTGGAACTTCTCCGCCTGGGCGATCCGCAACCCGGTCCCGCCGATCCTCCTGTTCTTCGTGCTGGTGGCGCTGGGCATCTCCAGCTTCATCAACCTGCCGATCACGCGCTTCCCCAATATCGACGTGCCGGTCGTCGCCGTCACCATCACCGAATCCGGCGCCGCGCCTTCTGAGCTGGAGACGCAGGTCACCAAGAAGGTTGAGGATGCCATCGCCGGCATTTCCGGCGTCAAGCATGTCACCTCCACCATCACCGATGGCTCCTCGGTGACGGCGGCCGAATTCCGGCTGGAGATCGACACCGACCGCGCCACCAACGACGTCAAGGACGCGGTGGCCAAGATCCGCTCCGATCTGCCGCTGACGATCGACGAACCGGTCATCCAGCGCATCGAGGTCGAGAACCAGTCGATCGTCACCTATGCGGCGGCCTCGCCCGGCAAGACGCCGGAGCAATTGTCTTGGTTCGTCGACGACGTGGTCATCCGCGCCCTGCAGGGCCTCAACGGCGTCGGCCGGGTCGAGCGCATGGGCGGCGTCGAGCGCGAGATCCAGGTGCGGCTCGATCCCGACCGGCTGGCCGCCCTCGGCGTGACCGCCGGCGAGGTCAATCGGCAGCTGCGCTCGACCAATGTCGACCTGTCGGGCGGTCGCGGCGAATTCGGCGGCCAGGAACAGGCGATCAGGACGCTTTCCTCCGCCGACACGGTGCAGGGGCTCGCCGAGACGCGCATCTATCTGCGCGGCGGCCGGCAGGTGCGTCTCGCCGAACTCGGCGAGGTCGTCGACAATTGGGAGAAGCCGCGCTCCTTCGCCCGGCTCGACGGCCGGCCGGTCGTCGCCTTCTCGATCTACCGCTCCAAGGGCGCCAGCGACACGACCGTCGCCGACCGCGCCGCCGAGGCCGTGGCCAAGCTCGCCGCGGCCAACCCGGACGTCACCTTCTCCAAGATCGACGACAGCGTCACCTACACCTACGGCAATTTCGAATCCGCCATGGAGACCCTCGCCGAGGGCGCGCTCCTGGCGGTCATCGTGGTGCTGCTCTTCCTGCGCGACTGGCGCGCCACGGCCGTCGCGGCGATCACCCTGCCGCTCGCCGCCATCCCCACCTTCTGGGCGATGGACCTGATGGGCTTCTCGCTCAACCTGGTCAGCCTTCTCGCCATCACGCTGGTCACCGGCATTCTCGTCGACGACGCCATCGTCGAGATCGAGAACATCGAGCGCCATATCGGCATGGGCAAGAAGCCCTACCGCGCCGCCATGGAAGCGGCCGACGAGATCGGCCTGGCCGTCATCGCCATCACCATGACGATCATCGCCGTGTTCTCGCCCGTGAGCTTCATGGGCGGCATTGCCGGCCAGTACTTCAAGCAGTTCGGCCTGACGGTCGCGGTGGCGGTGTTCTTCTCGCTGCTCGTCGCCCGGCTGATCACCCCGATGCTGGCGGCCTATTTCTTCCACGCCCATGCGGTGGGCGGGCCGAGCTTCGGACGGCTGCTGCGCCGCCGGCTGATGCTGCTGGCACCGCTGGCGGGCCTCGCCATCGGCATGCTCTTCGCCATCGCCTTCCTGCCTTCGGCCGGACCGGACAATCCGGTGGCCGGAGCGCTCGGCCCTTATGCCGCCATGGTGCCGGCGCTGAGCTTCGATCAGGCGACCGAGCTGTCCCTCTTCGTCATGGCCGGCGCGGTGGGGCTGGCGATCCTCCTTGCCTATCTCGGCATGCCGCACCCGACCGAGCAGAGCGACGGCCTGTTGATGCGGGCCTATACCAGCTTCCTGCGCCTGACCGTGCGCTGGCGCTGGATCACGCTGGCGGTCGGCATCGGCCTCTTCGCCCTGTCGATCGATGCGGTGAAATATCTGCCGACCGGCTTCATTCCCAAGGAAGACGCCTCGCGCATCGTCGTGTCGCTGGAACTGCCGCCCGGCTCGACGCTGGAAACCACCCGCGCCGTCACCGACGACGCCGTCGCCTCGATCCGCGAACTGCCGGAGGTGCGCAGCGTCCTGGTGATCGGCGGCGCCAGCCCCACCGGCACGCTGGAAGTGCGCCGTGCCGCACTGACCATCAATCTGACGCGCAAGTTCGAGCGCACCCGCAGCCAGGCCCAGCTGGAGCCGATCATCGACGCCAAGCTGGCGGCGATCCCCGACATCCGCTCCTATTACGTCAACGATCGCGGCGAGCGCGAACTCTCCGTCGGCATTCTCGGCGACGACGGCGCCAAGGTCTCCGCCGCCGCGGCCGACCTCGAAGCCCAGATGCGGCGCGATCCGATCTTCGCCAACCCGTCGGCCATGGCGTCCTTCGCCCGGCCCGAGATCCGCATCGTGCCGCGGCTCGACAAGGCCGCCGATCTCGCCATCGCGCCCGACGCCATCTCCGAGACGGTGCGCGTCGCCACCATCGGCGACGTCGGCGCCAATCTCGCCAAGTTCAATGTCGGTACGCGGCAGGTGCCGATCCGGGTGGAACTGCGCGAAAGCGCCCGCCAGGACCTGTCGACCATCCGCAATTTGCGGGTGACGACCGGCACCGGCGCCTCGGTGCCGCTCGACAGCGTCGCCGATATCGCCTTCGGCCAGGGCCCCTCGACGATCGACCGCTACGACCGCGAGCGGCTGGTGAAAGTCGGTACCTCCATGGCGCCGGGCTTCGAGATCGGCCAGGGCAGCGAGCGGATCATGTCGCTGCCGGCAGTCAAGAACCTGCCGCCCGGCGTCCGCATCCAGGAAGTCGGCGACGCCGAAATCCAGGGCGAGGTCTTCGCCGGCTTCGCCTCGGCCATGAGCGCCGGCATCATGATGGTGCTGGTCGTGCTGATCCTCCTGTTCGGCAGTGTCTTCCTGCCGCTGACCATCCTCGCCTCGCTGCCGCTGTCGGTCGGCGGCGTCGTCGGCGCCCTGCTCCTCACCCACACGGCGATCTCCATGCCGGTGGTCATCGGCATCCTGATGCTGATGGGCATCGTCACCAAGAACTCGATCATGCTGGTGGATTTCGCCGTCGAGCAGGAAAAGCACGGCATGCCCCAGACCGAGGCGATCATCGACGCCGGCCGCAAGCGCGCCCGTCCGATCATCATGACCACGCTGGCCATGGCGGCGGGCATGGTGCCGGCGGCCATGGCGACCGGCGAAGGCGGCGAGTTCCGCGCACCCATGGCGATCGCGGTGATCGGCGGCCTTCTGGTCTCCACCGTCCTGTCGCTGATCTTCATCCCGTCGCTCTATACGCTGATGGACGATCTCAGCCACACGGTCGGCCGGCTGTTCCGCTGGCTGGTGCGGCCGAATGCCAGCGACGACGGCGACGCGACCGGCGAGCATCCGGCCGCCCCCGCCCGTGCCGCCGCGGCCGATGCGACGCAGGATGAGCCGAACGCGCCGTCCTGGCGCCGGGTGACGGAATTCCCCCAGCGCGCCAAGGACGAACTGCCGCCGCCCAAGATGCAACCCGCCGCCGAATAGTCCCGGCGGCGGCCGGCGGTCGGTATCAGCCGGTCTTGCCGTCCGATCCGGCGAGGCCGAATTCGGCGAAGACCGCGTCGGTGTCCTCGCCGAGCGCCGGCACGCGGCCGAACTCCGGCAGCTTTCCATCGACGAGGAAGCCCGGCGCCAGCATCGTCACCGGCCCGGTCGGCGTCTCCACCGTCACCGTGCGGTTCTGGGCGTGGTGCTTGACGTCCTCCATGGTCGACAGGCGCCCATAGGCGATCTTCGCCGCTTCCAGCTTCTCGGCCATGGCGTCGCGGTCGAAGCGCGAGAACACCTCCTGGATGATCGCCTCCAGCGCCGGCCGGTTGGCGACCCGCGCATTGTTCGAGGCGAAACGTTCGTCGGTGGCCAGATCCGGCAGCTCGAGCGCCTTCGCGCAGAGATTGGCCCATTCCCGCTCGTTCTGGATCGAGAACAGGATCGCCCGCTTGTCGGCGCATTCGAAGACGCCGTAGGGCGCGATGGTCGGATGCGAGAGGCCGTTGCGCGGCGGTGTCTTGCCGCCATAGACATATTGCAGATACGGCACGTTCATCCAGTCAGACAAAGCGTGGAACAGCGACAGCGAGATGTGCCGGCCCTTGCCGGTGCGCTCGCGCACGAACAGCGCCTGCATGATCGACGACAGCGCCGTCATGCCGGCGGCGATGTCGCAGACCGAGACGCCGACGCGGGCCGGGCCTTCCGCATTGCCGGTCACCGAGGACAGGCCGGTCTCGGCCTGGACCAGGAGGTCGTAGGCCTTCAGATGCGCGAAGGGGCCGTCGTCGCCATAGCCGGAAATCGCGCAGGTGATCAGCCGGGGGAAGCGTTCGCGCAGTTCCGCCATGTCGAAGCCCAGTCGCGAGATGACGCCGGGGGCGAGGTTCTGGATGAACACGTCGGCCTCGCCGATCAGCACCGCCAGGCGCTCCCGGTCGGCCGCGTCCTTCAGGTCCAGCCGGATCGATTCCTTGCCGCGGTTCAGCCAGACGAAATAGGCGCTTTCGCCATGGACGAGACTGTCATAGCCGCGGGCGAAATCGCCCTCCGGCCGCTCGATCTTCAGGACCCGCGCCCCGGCATCGGCCAGCCGCCCCGACACGTAGGGGGCGGCAACCGCCTGCTCGACGGAGACGACCAGGATGCCGGCGAGATCATCGTTCATGGGGCTCTCCGCAGGTTTCGAGCGGCAGACAGGATGCGCTCGGATCAGGACGCGGGCCGCCTGGCGCGACCGTTCTCACGGCGGTGACATCGTAAGGCAGGAAATGCAATAACCGGCCGGCCCGTCATCGATGCGACGCGACGCGGCCATAAGCGCCGGGTATGGGCGGGGGCCGGCCGGGAGAGAACCGACATGCACACAGCGCCGATTGCCGAAGCCGACTTCATCCGCTCCGTCGCCGACGCGCTGCAATACATCTCGGTCTATCATCCGCCGGACTTCATCGCCCATCTCGCCCGGGCCTATGAGCGTGAGGAAAGCCCGACCGCGCGCAACGCCATGGCGCAGATCCTGGTCAATTCCCGCATGTCGGCGCTCGGCAAGCGGCCGATGTGCCAGGACACCGGCACCGTCAACGTCTTCGTCAAGATCGGCATGCAGGCGCGGATCGACAGTCGCCGTCCGCTGGCCGAGCTCGTCGACGAGGCCGTCGCCCGCGCCTACACCGACCCGGCCAATCCGCTGCGCGCCTCGATCGTCGCCAATCCGATCTTCGAGCGCCGCAACACCGGCAACAACGCGCCGGCCGTCACCCATGTCGAGATGGTCGCCGGGGACAGCGTGAAGGTGACCGTCGCGGCCAAGGGCGGCGGCTCGGAGAACAAGGCGCGCTTCGCCGCGCTCAATCCCGGCGCCTCCATCGTCGACTGGGTGCTGGAAACGGTCGAGGGCCTCGGGGCCGGCTGGTGCCCGCCCGGCCTTCTCGGCATCGGCGTCGGCGGCACGGCCGAAAAGGCGATGATCCTCGCCAAGGAATCGCTGCTCGCACCGATCGACATGACCGACCTTCTCGCCCGCGGGCCCGCCTCGAAGCTCGAGGAACTGCGGATCGAAATCTACGAGGCGGTGAACGCCCTCGGCATCGGCGCCCAGGGCCTCGGCGGCCTGACCACGGTGCTCGACGTCAAGATCGCCACCCATCCGACCCATGCCGCATCCAAGCCGGTCGGGCTGATACCGCAATGCGTCGCCGACCGGCACATGAGCTTCGTCCTCGACGGCTCCGGTCCCGCGACCTTCGTCCCGCCGTCGATCGATCTGTGGCCGCAGATCGCGCTGGCCGGCGCCGGGGAGACCCGCCGCGTCGATCTCGACCGGATCGCCCCGGAAGAGGTGGCAGGCTGGAAGGCCGGCGAGACGCTGCTCCTGTCGGGCCGGCTCCTGACCGGCCGCGACGCTGCCCACAAGCGCATGGCGGCGATGCTCGATCGCGGCGAGCCGCTGCCCGTCGATCTGAAGGGGCGGGCCATTTATTATGTCGGCCCGGTCGATCCGATCGGCGACGAGGTGGTGGGCCCGGCCGGCCCCACCACCTCGACCCGCATGGACCCGTTCACCGACCAGATCCTCGCCGCGACGGGACTGCTGGTGATGATCGGCAAGGCCGAGCGCGGTCCCGCCGCCATCGACGCCATCCGCCGGCACGGCGCCGCCTATCTGATTGCCGTCGGCGGCGCGGCCTATCTGGTGTCGAAGGCCATCCGCGCGTCCCGGCTCGTCGCCTTCGAGGATCTCGGCATGGAGGCGATCCGCGAATTCACCGTCGAGGACATGCCGGTCACCGTCGCGGTCGACGCGACCGGCACCTCGGTCCACACGACGGGCCCGGCCGAATGGCGCCGTCCGCAGATCCGCGTCGGCGGTGCGCCGGTCTCCGCCTGATCCGCGCGTTCGCGTTCACGCAATGGCGATTGCAGCCCTGGCCGAAGTGGCGATAACGTCGCGCGGACAGGGATGAGGAGACCGCCGTATGAGTGACGCACCGACCGACGAGCCGCGCTGGAAGCACGACGGCGTGCGCGTCATCAAGGGCGACCGGCTGGATTCCAACACGGCGCAGACGCCCGGCATGTTCCGCCAGGCGGCGATCAACCATGCCCGCGTCGGGGCGCAGAAGATCTGGGCCGGCACGGTGACCATCGAGCCCGACGCCAAGACCGGCGTGCATCACCACGGCGCGCTGGAAAGCGTCATCTTCGTCCTGCGCGGCAAGGCCCGGATGCGTTGGGGCGAGCGGCTGGAATATGTCGCCGAGGCCGAGGCGGGCGACTTCATCTTCGTGCCGCCCTATGTGCCGCATCAGGAGATCAACGCCGATCCCGACGCGCCGCTCGAATGCGTCCTGGTGCGCTCCGACAACGAGGCGGTGGTGGTCAACATCACCGATGTCGAACCGGTCGAACGCCCCGAGGAAGTCTATTGGGTCGATCCGATTCACAGCCATCCCGACGCCGACAGTAACGCGTCTTGAGCCGGTGCCGCGGATCGGCGACAAGCGCGATCAGATGACGGCTGGCACAGCCGCAGACCGGCAACCGATGCCCCGCAGAGGAGACCCCATTGATGGCCGACACTGACGAGACGACGCCGGCCGACGTCCTGGTCTTCGGCTCGCTGAATGTCGATCTCGTCTGCCGGGTGGCGAGCATCGCCCGGCCCGGCGAGACCGTACTGGCGCCGCGCTACGAGCAGTTGTTCGGCGGCAAGGGCGCCAACCAGGCGGTCGCGGCGGCGCGCATGATCGGTGGCGGCAACAGGGTCGCCATGGTCGGCGCAGTGGGCAACGACGTTCTTGGCCAGGCGGTCGCCGACAATCTGCGCGGCGAGGGCATCGATGTCGGCGGGCTGCAGACCGCCCCCGAGCGCACCGGCTGCGCCTTCATCTCGATCGACGCGGCGGGCGAGAACGCCATCACAGTCGCCAGCGGCGCCAATGGCTGCGTGACCGCCGGGGCGCTGGCGCCCGGACGGCTCGGCCCGCAGAGCATCCTCGTCCTTCAGATGGAGATCCCGCTGGCCGAATGCGTTGCGGCGGCAAGAGCGGCGCGGAATGCCGGCGCCCGCACGGTGGTCAACCTCGCACCCGTGCCGCCGGATCTCGACGAGGCAGGCATGCTGCAGCTCATGGAACTGGCCGACGTGCTGGTCGTCAACGAGAGCGAATTGCGTTCGGCCGCCACGATCTGCGCGGTCGAGAGCGGCAACGCGTCCGAGCGGGCGCGCACCCTGTCCGAACGCCTGGACCTCGCCGTCATCGCCACACGCGGGTCGCGTGGCCTGATCATCGCCGACCGGAACCGGCCGGTGCGCTCCATCCCGGCAATGAGCGTCGAGATCGTCGACACCACCGGCGCCGGCGACACCTTTGTCGGCGTCTTCGCCGTGGGCCTGTCCGAAGGGCGCGCGCCGGACGACGCGGCCGAACGCGCCGCGGTCGCCGCCTCCCTCGCCTGCCGCAAGCTCGGCGCCCAGTCGGCCATGCCGACCGCAGCGGAGGTCGAGCGCGCTTTGGCGGAGCTCAAGCCATAGAACCGCGCACCCACGGGCGGTGGCCGACCTGCCCGGCCAGCGGCCCCATCCGCCAGACCCCGACGGCAAGGCGCCGCCTCATCGGCATCTCGGCGATCCTCGTCGCGTTGGCGGGAACGCTGACGCCGGCATGGGCGGCCTCGACGCGCGTGGCCGTCGCCGCCAATTTCACCGAGGCCGCGCGGGAGATCGCCGCCGCCTTCACGGCCGCGACCGGCGACACCGCCGAACTCAGCTTCGGCTCGACGGGAACGCTCTACACCCAGATCTCGCAGGGTGCGCCCTATGAGGTGTTCCTGGCCGCCGATGCCGAGCGACCGGCGAAAGCCATCGCCGAGGGGCTCGCCGTCGCCGGCAGCCGCTTCACCTATGCCACCGGCCGCCTGGTCCTCTACAGCGCCGAGCCGTCCCGCGTGACCGGCGAGACCACGCTGACCGAGGGCGCCTTCGACCGGCTGGCCATCGCCAATCCCGCCACCGCCCCCTATGGCGCAGCTGCCGTCGCCGTGCTGCAGGCACTCGGGATATACGAGGCGGTTCGGCCGAAGCTCGTGCAGGGCACCAGCATCGTCCAGGCCTACCAGTTTGTTGCGACCGGCAATGCCGAGCTGGGGCTCGTCGCGCTGGCGCAGATCGCCGGCAAGCCGGGCGGTTCGCACTGGCAGGTTCCGGCAGAACTGCACACCGCGATCGACCAGGATGCCGTACTCCTCGAAACCGGGCGCGACAGCGCCGCGGCCAAGGCCTTTCTGGACTTCCTGAAGAGCCCGGAAGCGGCCGCCATCATCCGCCGCTACGGCTACGAGACCGGAGCCTGACGGCCGATGTTCGATGGCGGCGACATCTGGACCCCGATCCTCCTGACCATCCAGCTCGCCGCGGCGACGACGCTGATCCTGCTCGTCCTCGGCACGCCGCTGGCCTGGTGGCTGGCGCGCTCGACGGCGCGGTGGAAGGAGATCGTCGGCACCCTCGTCGCCCTGCCGCTGGTGCTGCCGCCGACGGTCCTCGGCTTCTATCTGCTGATCGCGCTGGGGCCGGAGGGGCTCGGCGGCCTTCTCGGCCTGCGCACCCTCGCCTTCAGTTTCGAGGGGCTGGTGATCGGGTCGGTGATCTATTCCATGCCCTTCGTCGTCCAGCCGATCCGCAACGCCTTCGAGGCGATCGGCGACCGGCCGCTGGAGGTCGCGGCCACCCTCAGGGCCTCGCCCCTTGATCGTTTCAGGACCATCGCCCTGCCGCTGGCGCTGCCCGGCTTTCTCACCGGCGCGGTGCTGGGCTTTGCCCATACGGTCGGCGAGTTCGGCGTCGTCCTGATGATCGGCGGCAGCATTCCGGGCGAGACCAAGGTGCTGTCGGTGGCGATCTACGACTATGTCGAGACCCTGCGCTGGGCCGAGGCTCATATCCTCGCCGGCGGCATGCTGGTCTTCTCCTTCCTCGTCATCCTGGCGATGACCCTGTTCGGCCGCCGCATCGGCCAGCCCCAGCCGTGAGCGCCGAGGCCGAAACCGGGCCGGCCGGCCTCTCCGTCGCCCTGGCGGGCCGTCTCGGCGCCTTCGCGCTCGACATCGCCTTCGCGGCGCCGGCGAGTGGCGTGACGGCGCTGTTCGGCCCGTCCGGCTCCGGCAAGACCTCGGTGCTGCGCGGCGTCGCCGGGCTGGCCGCCTTCGACGGCCGCGTCACCGTCGGCGACGAGATCTGGCAGGACGCCGCGAGCTTTCGCCCGCCCCACCGGCGGGCCGTCGGCTATGTCTTCCAGGAAGCCAGCCTGTTTCCGCATCTCACCGTGGCGAAGAACCTCGTCTATGGCGCCCGCCGCAGTCCCGGCGGCGTCGATGCCGCCCATCACGCCGAGATCGTCGAGCTCCTGGGGCTCGCACCGCTGCTTGCCCGCGCGCCGGCCGGCCTGTCGGGCGGCGAACGCCAGCGGGTCGCGCTTGGCCGCGCCATCCTCTCCCGGCCGAAGCTGCTGTTGATGGACGAACCGCTCTCGGCCCTCGACCGCTTCGCCAAGGACGAGATTCTCCCCTATTTCGAGGCGCTGCAGGCCGAACTCGCCATCCCCGTCCTCTATGTCAGCCACGACATCGCCGAGGTGGAACGGCTGGCCGACCGGATCGTCGTGATCGAAAAGGGCCGGGTCCGGGCCGCCGGCGCGCTCAATGCGGCGCTCACCGATTCCGGCCTCGGCTTCGTGCGCGATCCCCATGCGGCGGCGGTGCTGCCGGCCCGGGTCCTCGCCCACCACGCCGAAGACGCCCTCACCGAACTCGACCTCGGCGGCCAGCCGGTCTTCGTCGACGGCAGCGGCCCGCACGATGTCGGCGCGGCGCGGCGCCTGCGTATCGAGGCCCGCGACGTCAGCCTGTCGCGGGAGATCCCGACCCTGTCGACCATCTCCAACACGCTGAAAGTCCGCATCCTTGCGATCGAACCGGCCAATGCCGCCGATTATTCGGTCTTCCTGGCGCTGGAGGGGGCCGAACAGCTCAGCTTCGTCGCCAAGGTGACCCGCCGCTCGGCACGCCGCCTGTCGCTGGCGCCCGACGACCGCGTCTTCGCCCAGATCAAGTCCGTCTCTCTCGCCACCGCCCGGGCGATCGGCGGCTGACGGCGCGCCGGCCGGGCGGACTTCTGAAAGTCACCGACCTGACCTAGGGTAGGGTCCCGAGCCGGAGGTCGAGCCAGAATGACGATGCAGGACAGGATCGCATCCCACCCCCTCGCCTATCCGGTCGCCTCGCGGCTGATGCACTGGGCCGTCGCGGTTCTCGTCCTGGCGGTCTGGCCGCTCGGCGCGGTGATCAGCGTGGTCAAGGACGACGCCAAGACCGGCTTCTACTTCTTCCACGAGTCGCTCGGCTTCCTGATCCTCTGGCTGATGCTGGCGCGAATGGCCCTGCGGCTGCTCTACCCGCCGCCGCCGCATCCGCCGATGCCGGTCTGGCAGGCGCGCATCGCCAATCTCGTCCACGGCCTTCTCTATGTCGTCCTGATCGTCCAGCCGATCGTCGGCTTCCTCGCCACCAATGCCTTCGGGTTTCCGCTCGACTGGTTCGGCCTCGGCACGGTCTGGAGCCCGGTCGGCAAGTCCGACGATCTGGCCCCGATCCTGATGCAGGTGCACGAAATTTTAGCCTGGTCGATCCTCGCTTTGTTCGTGCTGCATATGGGCGGCGTCCTGCACCACCACATCCTGCGCCGCGACGCGACCTTGCACCGGATGATCTGACGCCGCCGGCTAGCGCGGCAGGGCCAGCACGTCGAGATGGCCGACGCGACAGGTGCCGCGCCCGGCATTCTCCATCCGCATCTGCCGCCAGTCGGCAAGGTCCGGCGTCGCGATCGCGCCGGTTTCCGCCACCGCATCCGCCATGCCGGCATCGAAGAGCCGCCGCAGTGGCGCCTCGTCCGCGCCGAGACGCCATGGCGAGGGCGCCGTGCGCACGGCGTATCCCCGCGCCGCGAAGGCGTCGGCGAGGGCCGGCCCCGCATCGGGTCCGAGCGCCGCGCCCAGCCCCTTGTCGCCGCCCTGATGGCCGTTGAAGGCCGCCACCACCGCCGCGTCGAGCCGATGCGCCTCGCTCCAGGCGACGCTGCCGTCATAGCTGAGCGCGGCATAGAGCCCGGCCCCTTCGGCAACGAGCAGGTCGGCCAGCCGCTCGACGAAATCGCGCGAGGCAAGATCGAACAAAGCGGACGCCGTGACCAGCCGGACGCCGGACAGATCGAGGGCATAGAGATCGGTCAGATCGGCCTGCACGGTCTCGACATTTTCCGTGGCCGCAAGCCGCCGCCCGGCCTCGGCCAGGAGCGCGGCATCATTGTCCACCAACCGCCAGCGCAGGTCTGGCGCGTGGGGCGACATGGTGCGCAGGGTCGAGCCGGTGCCACAGCCGAGATCGACGGCGAGCGGGGCGTCGCCGGCAGCCTTCAGCCAGGCGACGGCACCCTGCAGCAGGCCCGTGTCCCGCGCCGCCCCGTCGGCGCGCTCGCGAAGATCGAGCCAGTTCGTGTCGAAGCCGCTCATGCCATGGCCCTTGTCAGAATGTGTGAAAGTGTCCCGGCGCTCTCGCGCCATGACGGCAGCACCTGTCCCGCCGCATAGGCCGCGTCGCCCGTCGCGCGGCGCCGCTCCGGCCCGCTCAAGAGCAGGCGCAGCGCGTCGGCGATGCCGGCGACATCGCCCGGCGGCACGAGCATGCCGGCCGTCTCCGGCACGACCTCGGGCACCGCCCCGCCCGCGCAGCCGACGATCGGCAGGCCGTGCGCCAGCGCCTCGGCGAAGACCATGCCATAACCCTCGTAGCGGCTCGCCAGGGCGAAGATGTCAGCCGCGGCATACTCCCGGTCGATCGCCTCGCTTGCACCGCACAGGGTGATGCGGTCGCCAAGCCCCAGTTCGGCGATCCGCGCTTGCAGGGCCTCCGCCGTCGCCGGATCGGCAGTCTCGTCGCCGATAATCCGGCAGTGCCAGACGAGATCGTGGATGCGGGCCAACGCGTCCACCAGGGTCGCATGATCCTTGCGGGCAATCAGGCTGCCAACCGACAGGATCGTTGGAACGTCGCCGCTGCCTTGTGCCTTCGCGGCTGCCTCGGTACCGGGCACCACGACGGCAAGCCGGTGGTCGGCGACGGCGAAGTTGGCGACGAGCTCCCGCGCCGTGGTCGGGCTGGTGGTCACCACCTCCCGCGCGAAACCGAGGGCGCGCCGCTCGCTCGCCGCCAGTGCCGCGGCCGTTGCGGCGTCGAGCCCGGTTTCCAGCGCCAGCGGATGATGGACCAGCGCCACGAGACGCAGACGTTCGGCCTCGGCCGCGGCGATCTCCGGCATTGCGCCGAAGGCCAGCCCGTCGACCAGCACCAGCGCCTCGTCCGGCAGTCCGGCCAGCCGGCGCGCCGTTTCGGCAAGGACCGCGGCGTCCGGCTGGGGAAAGCCGTCCGGCAGCGACAGATGTTCGACCTGCCAGCCGAGGGCGCCGAGTTCGGCGATCATCCGGCGGTCATAGCCATAGCCGCCGCTGTGGGTCGCCAGATTGCCGGGGATCGCGAAATACAGCGTTCCGATCAAAGATCGGCCTCGTACCAGGCGCGCGCCACATGGGATTCATGCAGCTGGATCTTCAGGCGCTTCACCCGGGCTCCGCCGTCGCCGAGCTTCCCGGCGGCGATCTTTTCGGCGATCGCGTCGAAGAGATGCTTCGCCAGGAATTCCGTGGTCGTCACCTTGCCGGCGAAGATCTCGAGTTCGTCGAGGTTCTGGTAGTTCAGCGGCTTGACCACGCTAGCAAGGATCTCGGTCGCCAGGCCGATATCGATGGCGAGGCCATCCTCGTCGATGCTGTCGGTGAAGAATGCCGCGTCGACGACGAAGGTCGCGCCGTGCATGCCCTGCGCCGGCCCGAAGACCGGACGCGGCAGGCTGTGGGCGATCATCATGTGGTCGCGAACTTCGACGGCGAACATGGGCAGGTCCTTTCGGGAAGCGGTCGGATGGAAAATCAGTCGTAGCGGATGCGATGGCACAGTGTCGCCGGGTCGGCGAGGATGCCGGCATAGCTCGCGGGCAGGTCGGCGAAGCGGGTTTCGCCGGAGACGAGCGCGTCGAGACGCGGGTCGGCGAGCAGCGAAAGGGCCGTGGCCATCCGGCGGCCGAGGCTCCACCGCGCCCGGCGCTCGGGCGGCACATGGCCGACCTGCGAGGCGACGATCTGCAGGCGGCGACTGTGGAACGCCCCGCCCAGAGGCACGCTGACCGGACGGTCGCCATACCAGCTCAATTCGACGATGCGCGCCTCGAAGCCCGCCACTTCGATGGCGGTCGCAAGCCCTGCCGCGCTGGCGGAGGCGTGGACGACCACGTCGCAATCGGCCGGTGCCCCGGCCGGGGAGGCGAAACGACAGCCGAGCGTCTGCGCGATGACGGCGCGCTCGGGGTTCAGATCGACGAGGCAGGTGTCGGTGCCGGGAATGCGGGCGGCCAGCCAGGCGACCAGCAGGCCGACGAGGCCGCCGCCGACGATGGCGACCCGGTCACCGGGCGCGATCCCTGCGTCCCAGACCACGTTGAGCGCGGTTTCCATGTTGGCGGCGAGCACCGCCCGTTCCGCCGGCACGTCGTCCGGAACCGGAACGGCCATCGCGGCGGGCGCCTGAAACCGGTCCTGATGCGGATGCAGGCAGAAGACCGTCTGGCCGAGCCGTTCGGGCGGGCCGGCAACGATCTCGCCGACGGTCGAATAGCCGTATTTCACCGGAAACGGGAAATCCCCCGCCTGAAGCGGCGCGCGCATCCGCTCGTGCTCGCTCTCCGGCACGTGTCCCGCCGCCACGAGCGCCTCGGTGCCGCGGCTGATCGCCCCGAACCGGCTGGCGATCTCGACGGAGCCGGCGGCAAGCGGGCCGAGGTCTTCCACGCGCAGGCCCGGTCGATCCGGCCCCTCGAGCCAGAGAGCGCGACATATGGTCGTCATGGGCACAGTCGCCTTTCGATCGATCGTGGCTCGCCGGCAGCAGCGATGTCGGCGTCCCGACGCTGCACACGCCGGCCTCGGCACGCGAGGTCGTCGCGCAAGTGGCTGAATTCGCAGCCGGGGCCGCGCGGCGTCAGCGGGACTGGTGAATCTGGAGAGAGGAACTAAATCCCCGTGTGGTCCGGTCAACAGGACTGCGACGGCGCGGCCGTTTCGCAAGGGGTGACGATCTATCCCATATCGGGCGCTGGGGATTTTCCCCATCGACCCGACATAGGGTGCCAGCGATCGGGTTCCGGTCGAAGCAACGCGAACGGTCCGCGAAGGGGCCAGAACGGGCGGGTAGGATGACCATCCACACCAACGCGTCAGCAGCCGACCCGGCACAGGTGTCGCTGGCGTCCTTCGGTCCCGATGCGGCGATCCGCTGCGAGCGCGCCGCGGCGGAACTGCGCTTCGGGCGGCCGATCCGGATCGTCGGCGAAGACGGCGCGGCACTGGTCGCGCTGACGCTCGACACGGCGACGCCGGCCGGCTTCCGCGACCTGTCCGACATGTTGGGCGACCGCCTGCAGCTCTATCTGACGCCGCAGCGCGCCAGCGTCCTCGCCATCGACGCCCCGGATGGCGCCATGATCGGCATCGACGGCATGGACTTCGACACCGCCTGTCACCTGGGCTATCTGCGCGGTGCCGTTCCACCGGAAGGCTGGCAACCGGCCAGCCCCCTGGCCGAAGAGGCTGCCGGCGTTGCCCGCCTGGCGCTGCTGCTGCCGGCCATCGTCTGCGCGTCGATTGCCGCGGACGATCCGATCTTCGCCGACTGTGCGACCATCGGAATCGGCGACATCGCCGTGGCGCTCGCCGCGACGTCGCGCCGCTTCGAGGTAGTGGCCGAGACGGCCGTACCGCTGGCGGGAATCAAGGAGGCACGCTTCGTCGTGTTCCGCGGCGGCTTTGCCCAGCGCGACCAGATCGCCATCGTTGTCGGCCAGCCGGACCGCACCTTTCCGGTGCCGGTGCGGGTCCACTCCTCCTGCATCACCGGCGACCTCTTCGGGTCGCTGAAATGCGACTGCGGCGACCAGCTGCGCAACGGCCTGAAGACGCTGGAAGCGCGCGGCGGCGGCGTGCTGCTGTATCTCGATCAGGAAGGGCGCGGCACCGGCATCGCATCCAAGATGCGCGCCTACGGCCTGCAGGCCGAAGGCCTCGACACGATCGACGCCGATGCGGAGCTGGGCTTCGGGGCCGACGAACGCCGCTACGAGACCGCCGCCGCCATGCTCGACGGTCTCGACATCAAGTGCATCGACCTCCTGACCAACAACCCGCTCAAGGTGGCCTATCTGAAGGCCTGCGGCATCGACGTGGTGGATCGCACCCCGGTGACCGGCACGGTGACGGAGCAGAACCGCCGCTATCTGCGCACCAAGGCCGAACGCGGCGGCCATCTCCTGGCCGTCGATCGCCTGTTCGGCGGCTGACAGCAGGTCGATTGCGCCACGTCAGGCGGTGTCGAGGAAGCAGTAGACGTCGCCGGAATTCGCCGCTTCCGGCAGGCGTGACAGATGCGCGGCCATCGCCTTGGCGGTGTCGCCCGCCGGCGTTTCCCAGGCATGGCTTTCGCCGATCGACAGGCGAAACCGGCGATAGCCCAGCGCGCGCGCTCGGGACAGCGCGGCCAGCGCGACGTCCCGCTGCAAGGTCGTGAACTCGAAGGAGAGGATCGGCACCGGGGCGCTCAGCCCGGCAAGTACCCGGTCCTCCAGTCCCTCGACATCGATCTTGATGAAGGCCGGCCGGCCATGGGCCGCGATCAGATCGTCGAGCGTCACCGCCGGCACGATCACCACACCGTCCCAGACCTGATCGCGCCAGCCGGTCCCGCTTGCGGCGGCCGCAACCAGCGCGTGCGAACCCGTGGTGACGGTTGGATTGGCGCTGTTCACATGCAGTCGGATCTCGCCCGGCGCATCGGAAACGGCCGCCTGCATGATGTCGATGCGGCGGCGCCAGCCGAAGGCGAGGCGCAGCAGGGAGGCGAGCCTCGGCTGGGGTTCGACCGCCACCACCCGCGCGCCGAGCCCGTGCAGGACTCGGGTCCGGTCGCCGACATGGGCGCCGATGTCGAAGACCAGATCGCCCGGCCGGACCAGACCGCCATAGAAGGCTGCGAGGCGCCGCAGATGCCGGCGGTCGCCGTGATAGATGGCAAGGCTGCGCAGGATGCCCGACCAGCCCCGGAAGCTGCCGACGCCCCGCCCGCCCATCAGCGGCGGCCGATGTCCGCGTCGATCCGGATCGGCACCGGCGCGGCATAGGCGTTGCGGACAGCCTCGCCCGCGGCGGGACGCCGCCAGCGCCGCGCGGTCGCCGGCACCAGATCCTTCAGCACCATCGGCAGGGCCGATTCCTCCGGCACGGCAAACAGGCCGGCCCGCGACAGGACGCGGCCGAGGACCGGCATGGCGGTGACGACGGTGAAGGGGATCGCCACGAGGAGGCCGGCAACGAAGGGCAGCGACCAGACCAGCGCCAGCGGCGCGGCGGCGAACAGCGTGACCGCCATCACGCCGCCGAACAGGGTCTGCGGCCACATCGCCCGGATCGCCGAACCCCACCCGACGCCCAGCACGTCGCGGTTCTGGCCGCTCCATGTCACCGAGCGCCCGAAGGGCAGCCCGGCCAGGAAGATCGTCACATAGACCGCGACGACCGGCGCCATCAGCATGGACATCAGGATCTCGGCAAGGGTCGAGACGGCGAAACGCAGCGGCCCGCCATAGGAGCGTACGGCGCCCCGGGTCAGCACCACGTCCAGCGCGCCGGCAAGCTTGGGCGAGATGCTCAGGAAGAAGATCACCGCGAACAAGGCCAGACCCAGCTCGACATAGCGGGCGTCGAAGGTCCCGGTCACGGCCTTGGCGCAGGCCGCGATGGTCATCGCCAGCCAGGCGGGCGGCGCCATGTACATCAGGATCGCCTGCAGGATATGGAAGCGGCTGAGCGGCGCAAGGCCGGGCGTGAACAGGAACCGCCAGTACTGCATGTTGCCCTGGCACCAGCGCAGGTCGCGCTTGGCGAAGTCCGGCAGGGTCGGCGGATTGGTCTCGTAGCTGCGGGTCTCGACCGGGATCACCCGGACCTCGTAGCCGGCGCGCCGCATGAACGCCGCCTCGAGCTGGTCGTGGCTGAGCACCGGACCGCCGAGCGGCGGGCGCCCCGGCAGGTCCGGCAGCCTGCAATGGGCCCGGAACGCCGCCGTGCGGATGACGGCATTGTGCCCCCAATAGGGCCCGCAATCGGCGTTCCACCAGGCTGCGCCCATGGTGAAGGAGCGCATGCCATGGCGCATGCCGAACTGGAAAATCCGCGCAAAACCGCTGTTCGCCGGCATGCCGACGACGAGGCTCTGCAGGATGCCGAGCCGCGGATGCCGCTCCATCGCCGCCACCATGCGCACCATGACGTCGCCGGCCATGACGCTGTCGGAATCCAGCGGCAGGAAATAGTCGTACTCGGCCCCCTCGTCGGCGAGGAACGCGGCGATGTTGCCCGCCTTGTAGCCGGCATTGTCGCGGCGGCGGCGATAGACGGGCTCCCGGCCGGGCGCGAAGATGGTCGTAAAGCGCTCGAAAGCCGCCTCTTCGCGCTGCCCGATCTCGGCGTCGTCCGTATCGCTAAGGACGAAGAAGCGGAAATGGTCGGCAAGCCCCGTCTTGGCGAGGCTGCGGCGCATGGCCTCCAGCCGCTCGAAGCTCGGCTCCGGCGCCTCGTTGCGCAGGGTCATGACGATGGCGGTGCGGCTGGTCAGCCGCGCCGGGCGCCCCGCGGGTCCGGCCTCGAAGAACGGATAGACGCTGGCCGCCGGATCCGCGGGCCCGTGCAGCAGGACGAGACCGATCACCGCGTTCCAGAAGCCCAGCACCGTCCACGGCGTTGCCAGCGCGAAACCGGCAAGGATGACGGCCTCGAGAGCATCGATCCCGTCGCCCGACAGGATCAGCGTCACGCCCGCGGCGAGCCCGACGATCGTCGCCAGATTCAGCGCGGCGACAAACCAGCGACGCAGGGCAATTGGCCAGCCGGCTGTCTCGATGACCGGCAGCGCGGCCTCTGGCGCCGGCACGCGGTCGGTCTCGACCATCTCGCGGATGTCGCCGCCGCCTTGGGGTTCGCGCAGCACGTCTCGCACCTCGAATGACGATGAATGTCTCGGCCAAAGCCTTGCGGGCCACGCGCCGCCAGGAGCGTCCGCATGAAGCGCGGAAAACGCGACCGTTCGATGACCGTTGCATCACGAAACCGCGTCCGATCGCCTCAGGCGCGGCGATCCAGGCGCGCTAACGCTGCGCTGCCGCGGTGGTCGCCGGCGAGAAGGCGGGCCGGTCCGCATCCGGATACCAGTATCGGGCCGCCGGCTTGTCGCGCTCGATCAAAACGAAATTGTTGGCAAAGACCCGGTAGGGATGGCTCCATTCGCCATCCGGCCATTGCACGCGGATCTCCGCCCGTTCGGCCGTGCCGAGCCCCAGATGCACGAAGCCGGAGGTGCCCGAGGCGTGCCCTCCGCCGACCTGGATCGTCCGATTGAGCGACACCGTGCCGATCTTGACCGACAGCTTGGCGCCGAGCGCCGCGCGGTTGCCGCCCTTCTGGCTGAGCGCGACCTCCAGGAAATTGCCCAAAGGCCGCGTGCCGAAATCGCTCTTTCCGCCGAGATTGCGGAACAGGCTGGCCGGCCCGCCGCGATTGATCACCAGAATGTCCTCGGCGCCGTCGAGATTGAAGTCGGTGAGCAAGGCGCCGCGCCCCTTGGTCGGCACGGCCAGCCCCGCCGCCTCGCCGCGCTCGGTGAAGCGGCCGTCGAAACCGCCCATCAGGAGATTGTCCGGATCGTAGGCGGCAAAATCCGGCATCGCCTCGACATTGCCCTTGGCGATGAAGAGATCGAGCGCCGTGTCGTTGTTGAAATCGGCAAAGCCCGCATGCCAGCCGGTCGAGGGCCGGCCCTGATCGCCGGTATAGGGCCGGTGCGCCGTCGCCCGCCGCTCGAAGGCCTCGTCGCGATAGGTCGGTGCGTCCTCGAACTCCCGGTCGAGGAATTGCAGCTTGGTGTCGCCCATCGAGGTCAGGGCATATTCGGGATAGCCGTCGCCATCCACATCGCCCTCGGCGATGCCCATGCCCCAGATGGTCAGATGCTGCCAGCCATCGGCCTTGCGATAGGGACGCGGCGCCCGGCCCGGCTCGACCCGCCAGAGCTGCTCCTCGCCGCCGCGGTAATATTGCCGGTCATTGGTGATCCGCAGCGATGGCTGGCCGGAGCGGTTCCAGTCGGTGAACAGCATCGACAGGGCGCAGAAGCCGGGACTGAGCGCCGTCGGCTCGGAATAGTCCGGTCGTCCGTCGGCCCCCTCGCGGGGACGCAGCAGCACATTGTCGGCGCAGGTGCCCCAGGGCGAGCCCGGCGCGGCGCGGTCGACGTAATTGCCGAAGGCCAGCGTCGGATAGGTCGCCCCCGGCTCGACGATGGCCGAGAAGGCTGTGGTCCAGGCCCGACCGCCATCGAACTTCCAGTCGAAATTCGCCTTTTCGAAGCGGCATTCCGGCCCGCCTTTCAGGAGCAGGTTCGCACCGACCCGCAACAGCACCAGGTCCTCGTGGCCGTCCTGATCGATATCCAGCGGATAGGCGCCGGTCACATTGGCGAGATCCTTCGGGTCGATGTCCTGCGCCAGCTTCTCGAAGGCAAGCGGCCCGCCTGCCTGCGAGCGGTTGGCGTAGAAACCGGCCTCGCCCTTGCCGCCCGCCAGAAACAGGTCGGGAAAGCGGTCGCCATTGCAGTCGAAGGCTGCACCGCCGCCGCCGACGAAGAACTCCCAAGGCCCGCCATAGCTGTGCGCGATGCCCGCCGCCTCGGCTTCCTCCTGGAAGAGCGGCGTGTCGCCGGCAAATGGCAAAGGCGTGTCCGCGGGCCCCGCCGCATGGGCAAGGCCCGCCGAGGCCAGCAGCACGAGGGCAGCGCCGGTCACGCGGAGACCGCCGCTGCGAGCCGGGTTCCGGAGCGCGGTCATGGCGTAATCCTCAAGGTCTTCAGCCAGGCGATCAGGGCCGAGCGGTCGGCTTCGGCCAGATCGCTATAGCCCGCTGCACTTTCGCTGGCCGCGCCGCCATGCGCGCGGATCACCTCGTCCAGCGTGGTCATGTCGCCGCGATGGCCATAGGGCGCCGTGTCGGCCAGCCCCCAGAGCTCGGCGGTCATGAAGACATCGCGTTCGACGAAGCGCTGGGCCAGCGTCTCGTTGCCGAGATCGGCGGTGCGGGTGTCGGCGATGCGGTGGCGCTTCAGATCGCCGAACAGCGGCACCAGCACCCGCCCTTCGGCGTCGCGCGGCAGATGCCGGGCCCACTCGGTCAGGGCAAGGTCGTAGACGGCCGGCGTCTCGACATCGCCGGTGCGCAGCGTCCCCGCGGTGTCGACCGGACCGGGATCGGCGAAGGCAAGGCTGTCCAGCGGCAGCGACGGGCGATGGCAGCTCGTGCACTTGAGTTCGGAGAAGACGTCGCGCCCCCGTGCGGCGGCCTTGCGCCATGCAGGGTCCTCTGGCGCGATCTCGCGCGGCGCCGGCAATGTCGCCTGCCAGGCAACCAGGGCCGAGACCTCGCCGGCGCCGAGCTCGTCATCGTGCCCGTCGCCGTCGAAATCCGCCGTGCCGGTCCAGCGGGTGCCCCAGCGCTCGTCGGGCTGCATGCCGTGATGCTGGTTGAGCGCATTGACGGTGAACTGGCGCAGCGAAGTCATCACGCCCTTCTGGGTGAAGGGGCGCACCACCAGGTCGTCGTCGACGCCGTCGAGTTCGCCGAGATCCACCGATCCGTCGGGCAGCGCGGTGATCCGTCCGAAATCGACGCCCTTGGAGGTCAGCCTCCGGCGGACTTCCCTGCCGCTCGCGCGGGCCTCCTTCAGCGCCTCGGCCCGCGCCGCCGTCAGATCGACGGTCATTTCGCGCGCCAATAGCTCGATCAGCCCGGCGCCGAACAGATGGTTCGTGCCGCGCTCGTTGGAGAATTGTGGATCGAGCGTGTCGAACTCGGCGCTCTCGAAGCCTTCCGACACGAAGGCATTGGCAACGAAGCCACCGGCGCCGCCGGCGACCGGTTCGTTGTGGCAGGACGAGCAGGCATTGGCGTCCGGTCCGGCGAGGCGCTGGAAGGCGTGCTCGGCCGGACGTCGGCTGCGGGTCGGCACGATCGCCTGGGTCGCATTCGGCCGCCCCGCCCCGTCGAGAATGGTGAAGCGTGCCGCGAAGAACGCGCGGCCCTGTTCGGTCAACTCCGCAAGGGCTTCGGCGGACAGGGGCCCGGCCAGGGTCGCGGGGTCGATCCGCTGGCGGATCGTGCGCTCGCTCCAGGCCGGCTCCTGCGCCATCGCCGGTGCGAGGGGGCCGCCCAGCGAGCCGAGGAGGATCGTCGCGAGGATCGCCGGACGATGTCGCATCAGGCCGCCTCCCTCGTCTCGGCGCCGCCGGCTCCGGCGAACTCGCCATCCACCGCCGCCAGCGCCTTGGCCGCGGCGGCCTCGAACACCAGCTCGTCCACATCCTCGACCCGCGAGAAGGGCGTGTCGACGCCGACGCCGTCGATGGCGCTGTCGCCGATGCCGGCGCGGATCGGCGGCTCCAGAAGGTCCATGGCGTGGGCCCCGGCGCCGGTGACCACGATCGGCAGCGGGTCGATCAGCGTGAACATGCGCCCGAGACTGTAGCCGATCGCCGTGCCCGCCTCCTCGAAGGCCGCCAGCGCGGCGGCATCGCCGGAGCGGGCGAGCGCCGCCAGCCGGTGCATGTCCTCGTCGGAAATCCGCCGTGTCGGGATTTCGTCGGTCCGCCCGTAGGCGCGGCGCCAGATCGCATAGTCGCCGGCATAGGCTTCCACGCAGCCGCGATTGCCGCAGCGGCAGAGCGCGCCGCCGGGAATGTGGTTGATATGGCCGAACTCCACCGCCGAGGAACGTTGGCCCTGAAAGGTGCTGCCGCCGAGCCGCAGGCCCATGCCGACACCGAAGCCGATGAACAAAGTGGCAAAGTCGCGCCCGACGAAATCGGGCTTCCAGCGGAACGCCTCGGGCATCAGCGAGCAGTCGTTGAAGACGCCGACCTCGGCCCCGGTCAGCGCCGACAGCGGGCCGGCGATTTCCAGATTGCGCGCCTTCAGCGTCGGCGACCACAGGATGCGCCGGGCATTGCTGTCGGTCTTGCCCTGCACCGCCAGAACGATCTGCCGGGGTGGCGGCGCACCGGGGCTCGCCGTCTCCGCCTCGCGCAGGAGCTCCACCAGCAGCCTCACCAGCCCGTCCTGATCAAGATCGGCGATGTCGCGTTCGCAGGAGGCCGCACCGAGGGTCACACCGCGATAGTCGCACAGGCGCACCGACAATTCGCCGACGGCGATCTTGGCGGTTGCGACGGTGGCGGCCGCCCCCTGCAAGCCGAGGCTCTTGCCGGGCCGGCCGCGGCGCGAGGCGCGTTCGTCCTCGTCGACCTCGACGATGAGGTCGGCGCGCAGCATGCCGGTGGTGATCGCGGACGCGGCCGACACCGACAGGCCGGTGGCCGCACTGATCGCCTTGCGGGTGGCGATCCCGGTGCGTCTGAGATGGTCGATGACCGCGCGGCGATTGTGTACGCGCACGGCATCCGCATCGGTCTTGGCGAGCATGATCCCTGGTTCCTCCCCCGGCCTAGGACGGCCGCCCTCCTCGGCGGATAGCCATAGCCCATTGTCATGTTGACACGCCTGAAAATTGCTGTCACGATTTTTTCCGAGGCTTGGAAAAAGTCTCGACGGCCGGGATGTGGGCCGGGGACCGGAAAGCGGGCGCCATGGCGCCGGGAGGAAAATCATGAAGTTTCTGAAGCTCGCGCTGGCTGGCGCGGTGTTCTCGATGGCTGCCGCCGGATCGGCCGCCGCGCAGGACGGCAAGACCGTCGGCGTGTCCTGGTCCAACTTCCAGGAAGAGCGCTGGAAGACCGACGAGGCGGCCATCAAGAAGGCCCTCGAGGCCGCTGGCGCCACCTACATTTCAGCGGACGCCCAGTCGTCGGCCTCCAAGCAGCTCACCGACGTGGAATCGCTGATCTCGCAGGGCGCCGACGCGCTGATCATCCTGGCGCAGGATTCCGCCGCCATCGGCCCGGCCGTGCAGGCCGCCGTCAACAACGGCATCCCGGTGGTCGGCTACGACCGCCTGATCGAGAACCCGGACGCCTTCTACCTGACCTTCGACAACAAGGAAGTCGGCCGCATCCAGGCGCGCGAGGTCCAGAAGGCCCAGCCGGAAGGCAACTATGCCTTCATCAAGGGCTCCTCGGCCGATCCGAATGCCGACTTCCTGTTCTCGGGCCAGATGGAAGTGCTCCAGGAAGCCATCGATTCCGGCAAGATCAAGAATGTCGGCGAGGCCTATACGGACGGCTGGCTGCCGGCCAACGCCCAGCAGAACATGGAACAGATCCTGACCGCCAACAACAACGAGGTCGACGCGGTCGTCGCCTCGAATGACGGCACCGCCGGCGGCGCCGTGGCGGCTCTGGAGTCCCAGGGTCTGGCCGGCTCCGTGCCGGTCTCCGGCCAGGATGCCGACTTCGCCGCGCTCAACCGCATCGCCCGCGGCACGCAGACCGTCTCGGTCTGGAAGGATTCCCGCGAGCTGGGCAAGCGCGCCGCCGAGATCGCCATCGATCTCGCGGACGGCACGGCCATGAACGAGGTCGAGGGCGTCGAATCCTGGTCCGGCGGCCCGAACGGCACCGAGATGCAGGCGATCTTCCTCAAGCCGGTGGCGATCACCAAGGACAATCTGGACACCATCATCGACGCCGGCTGGGTGTCGAAGGACGTGGTCTGCCAGGGCGTCGAGGCCGGTTCGGTCCCGGCCTGCGACTAAGCCAGACGACAGGACGGCCGCTCCCCAACAGGGGGCGGCCTTTCACCCTCACGGCCTGCTCGAACGCCCGGTCCTCGGCCCGGCGCTTCCCCCACGGCCGGATCGGGTGCAACATTCCAACAGGACAGCGCTGAACGCCTTGCCCCGGGCCCATTTCGCCCGGCGCCGCACCAGCGTGATTGCGCCAGGGAGGCGAGCATGAGCCAGTCGGCATCCGAACCCAGCGTCGGCGCCCGCGCGTCGACGGGAGGCGGCCTGTCCCGATTTGTCCGGGCCACCGAAGTCGACACCCGCATGCTGGGGATGGTCGGCACGCTCCTGGTGATCTGGCTGGTCTTCCACGTCCTGTCCGGCGGCATCTTCCTGACCCCGCGCAATCTGTGGAACCTGACCGTCCAGACCTCGTCCATCGCGGTCATGGCGACCGGCATGGTGCTGGTCATCGTCACCCGCAACATCGACCTGTCGGTCGGCTCGATCCTCGGCTTCACCGGCATGGCCATGGCCGCGCTGCAGGCCAACATCCTGCCCGGCATGCTCGGCTTCGACAGCCCCTTCACCTGGCTTCTCACCCTTGCCGCCGGCATCCTCGTCGGTGTCGTGATCGGCGGCCTGCAGGGCTACATCATCGCCTTCATGGGCGTGCCGGCCTTCATCGTCACGCTGGGCGGCCTGCTGATCTGGCGCGGCGGCGCCTGGTGGCTGACCTCGGGTCGCACCGTCGCTCCGCTCGACGACACCTTCCGGCTGATGGGCGGCGGCGCCACCGGCTCGCTCGGCGAGACCTGGACGTGGATCCTCGCCATCCTCGCCTGCATCGCCGTCGTGGCCTCGCTGGTCTTCGCCCGCAAGCGCCGGGTGCGCTTCGGCTTCCCGCAGCGACCGGTCTGGGCGGAGGTGACCATCGCCGCCGTCACCACCATCATCATCCTGGGCGCCGCGCTGGTCCTCAACGCCTATGAATGGCCGTCCGCCATCGCCCGGCGCTACGCCGAGGCCGCCGGCATCGAGGTGCCGGAAGGCGGCCTGCATATCGGCTACGGTGTCGCCGTACCGGTGCTGATCGCCATCGTCGTCGGCATCGTCATGACCTTCGTGACCCAGCGCACCCGCTTCGGCCGCTACGTCTTCGCCATCGGCGGCAATCCGGAAGCCGCCGAGCTCGCCGGCATCAACACCCGCTGGGTGGTCATGAAGGTGTTCATGCTGATGGGCGGCCTTGCCGCCCTCGGCGCGGCGATCTCCACCGCCCGCCTCAACGCCGCCACCAATGCCTTGGGCACGCTGGACGAGCTCTACGTCATCGCCGCGGCGGTCATCGGCGGCACGTCGCTCGCCGGCGGTGCCGGCACCATCATCGGCGCCATGCTCGGCGCGCTGGTCATGCAGTCGCTGCAGTCGGGCATGGTGCTTCTGGGCGTGGATTCGCCGCTGCAGTCGATCGTCGTCGGCGTGGTCCTGATCATCGCCGTGTGGATCGACACCGTCTATCGCAGGAGGGCCGCATGAGCGCCACCGAGCAGTCCATCCACGACCACGGCGCCGGTCACAGCGACCCCGTCGACCGCAGCGGTCCGCCGCTGGTCGACATGCGCGACATCTCGATCGCCTTCGGCGGCATCCATGCCGTCGACGGCGCGACCATCGATCTCTATCCCGGCGAAGTGGTCGCGGTGCTCGGCCATAACGGCGCCGGCAAGTCGACGCTGATCAAGATCCTGTCGGGCGCCTACAAGCGCGATTCCGGCGAGATCCATGTGCGCGGCGAGCCGGCGGCGATCGCCAATCCCCGCGATGCCAAGGCCTATGGCATCGAGACGATCTACCAGACGCTGGCGCTGGCCGACAATGTCGACGCCGCCGCCAACCTCTTTCTCGGGCGCGAGATGCTGACCCCCTGGGGCACGCTCGACGACGGCGCCATGGAAGCCGAGGCCCGCAAGGTGATGGGCCGGCTGAACCCGAACTTCCAGCGCTTCAAGGAACCGGTGAAGGCACTCTCTGGCGGCCAGCGCCAGTCCGTCGCCATCGCCCGGGCGATCCTGTTCAACGCCAAGATCCTGATCATGGACGAGCCCACCGCGGCGCTCGGGCCGCAGGAGACCGCGCAGGTCGGCGAACTGATCAAGGAGCTGAAGAAGGACGGGATCGGCATCTTCCTGATCAGCCACGACATCCACGACGTCTTCGACCTCGCCGACCGGGTGGTGGTGATGAAGAACGGCCAGATCGTTGGCGGCGCACGGACCGAGGACGTCACTAAGGACGAGGTCCTCGGCATGATCATCCTCGGCAAGTGCCCGCCCGGCGCAACTCCGGGCCCCGGCGCGATGCGCGAATAGCAGCTCGTTTGATCGGGCGCGGGAGCTTCTCGCGCCCGAATACGTTTCGCGTCAGTCCGCCATGGCGGCGCGCAGCGCCGGGTAGAGCCGGCGATAGAACAGGTAGGCGTCGTCGAAGGCCCGCCCGTGGGCGTTGTCCGGCCGGAAACGCCGGGCGATCGGCGGCTCGGTCATCACCGCTTTCGGATCGTCGCCGGTCGCCGCGCAGACGCCGAGCCGGGCCGCCCCGAAGGCGGCGCCGAAATCGCCCGCCTCGGGCAGGGCGATCTCCGTGTCCAGCACATTCGCCAACAATTGCAGCCAGTAGGCCGAGCGCGAACCGGCACCCACGGCAATCAGCCGCTGCGGACGCGCCGCTTCGCCGCCCGCCTCCAGGCAATCGCGCATGGAAAAGGCGACACCCTCCAGCACGGCGCGGGTCATCGCCTCGCGGCCGGTATCGGCCTCCAGCCCGGCGAAGACGCCGCGGATTTCGGAATCATTGTGCGGCGTGCGCTCGCCCGACAGATACGGCAGGAAGGTCAGCCGGCCGGGCGCCTGCACCGTCTCGCCCAGGGCGCCGGTCAGCGCTGCCGGCTCCTCCTTCAGGAGCTTCGACAGCCATTCCACCGAGCCGGCCGCCGACAAGGTCACGCCCATCTGGTGCCAGAGACCGGGAATGGCGTGGCAGAAGGTGTGCAGCGCGGTCTCCGGCGCGGGCTCGTATCCGGCCGAGGCGGTGAACAGCACGCCCGAGGTGCCCAGCGACAAAAAGCCGGTGCCGGGTTCGGCAACGCCGACGCCGCAGGCCGAGGCGGCATTGTCGCCGCCGCCACCGGCCACCACCGTGCCTTCCTTCATGCCGAAGCGCGCGGCGAGTTCGGGGCGCAGGCCGCCGGAAACCGCCGTACCCTCGACCAGCCGCGGCATGTGGCCCGGCGTCAGCCCGGTCTTTTCCAGCATCCGCGCCGACCAGTCGCGCGCACCGGTGTCGAGCCATGCGGTTCCGGCGGCATCCGACATTTCCGACACGGCCTCGCCGGTCAGCCACAGCCGGAGATAGTCCTTCGGCAGCAGCACCCGGCGCAGCCGGGCGAAGACCTCCGGCTCGTTGCGCGCGACCCAGACGATCTTCGGCGCGGTGAAGCCCGGAAACACGATGTTGCCGGTGATCGCCCGCGATTCCTCGTCGTCGAGTTCGGCCGCCTCTTCGTGGCTGCGGGTGTCGTTCCACAGGATGCAGGGCCGCAGGACCGCGTCATCCGCGCCCAGCAGCGTCGCGCCATGCATGTGCCCCGACAGGCCGATGCCGGCCACCGCCGCGAGTTCGGCGCCATGGGTATCGGACAACTCGCCCAGCGCGGTCTCGCAGGCCGCGATCCAGCTCTGGGGGTCCTGCTCCGACCAGCCGAATTGCGGCCGCTCGACGCTGAGCGGCACCGAAGCGGACGCGATGACGCGCTGGTCGTCGCCGATCAGCAGCGCCTTCAGCGAGGAGGTGCCGAGATCGAGGCCGAGATAATTGCTCATGTCACGTCCTTCACTGGCCGCAGGTTCATGCGGATTCGTCGAGCTTGCGCCGGGCCGCCGCGGCAAGGAAGCCCGACCGGGTCAGACCGTGCCGCGCGGCATAGGCTTTCTCAAGCCGTCAGACGTAGCGGTTGACCACGCCCTCGAGATATTCCTGCCGGCCCGAGCGGGGCTGCGGGTCGAGGTCGAGCGCCCGCGCGGCGACCTGTTCCAGGCTGCGCTCGCCGGCAAGCACCGCCTTGCCCTCGCCGCCGTCCCAGCCGGCATAGCGGTCGTCGACATGCCTGGTCAGCGCGCCGTCGGCCAGCATCTTCTCGGCCGCGAGCAGGCCACGGGCGCAGGCGTCCATCGAGGCGACATGGGCGATCAGCAGGTCGTCCGGATCGATCGACTGGCGCCGGATCTTGGCATCGAAATTGAGCCCGCCCGTGGTGAAGCCGCCATGCTGCAGCATCTCGTGGAAGACCAGCGCCAGTTCCTTCACATCCATGGCGAACTGGTCGGTGTCCCAGCCCAGGAGGTCGTCGCCGCGATTGACGTCGAGCGAGCCGAACAGATCGTTGGCATAGGCGTAGCGCACCTCGTGGTCGAAGGAATGACCGGCGAGGATGGCGTGGTTCTGCTCGATATTGAGCTTCACCTCGCCGAGGAGATCGTATTTCTGCAGGAAGGCGAAGACCGCCGCCGCGTCGAAATCATACTGGTGCTTGGTCGGCTCCTTGGGCTTCGGCTCGATCAGGATCGGACCCTCGAAGCCGATCTTGTGCTTGTAGTCGACGAGCATGGCGAAGAACCGGCCGAGCTGGTCGAGTTCGCGCTTCATGTCGGTGTTGAGCAGGGTCTCGTAGCCCTCGCGGCCGCCCCAGCAGACATAATTCGCACCGCCAAGGCGATGGGTGGCGTCGAGCGCCGCCTTCACCTGCCCGGCCGCATAGGCGAAGACGTCCGGATCGGGATTGGTCGCCGCCCCGGCCATGTAGCGCCGGTTGGAGAAGAGATTGGCGGTGCCCCAGAGCAGGCGCACCTTCTGGCTCTCCATCTTCTGGGCGAAGATGTCGGTGATCGCCTTCAGATTGTCGTTGGATTCCTGCAGCGACGCGCCCTCGGGCGCGACGTCCACGTCGTGGAAGGTGAAGAACGGCACGTCGAGGAGCCGGAACATCTCGAAGGCGACATCGGCCTTCTGGCGGGCCAGCGCCAGCGGATCGTCGCCATGCATCCAGGGCCGCAGGAAGGTCTCGCCACCGAACGGATCGCCACCCGGCCAGGTGAAGGAATGCCAGTAGCAGGCGGCAAAGCGCAGATGGTCCTCCATCCGCTTGCCCATGACCTGCCGGTCCTTGTCGTAGAAGCGGAAGGCGAGCGGGTCGGTGGATTGTTCGCCGGCAAAGGCGACCGGCGTCGAGAGATCGAAGAAGGAAATGTTGGACATGGGAGAGCTTCCTGATGGTCGGGCTTTGTGCCCACGGGAATGGCGGTGGTGTCAGGCGTGAAGGGATGAGGGCGGGCCGGAAGAACGCGGCCACAATTGCCCGTACGCCCGGCTTTCGCCGGGCGCATCGCGCGCCGCGCGCGCGGCTTCTCCCGTCATCATGGCATCCTCCCGGATCGGCGCGGGGCAGTCGAGCGAGCCCCCACGCCGCGTCTTCCCGCACAGTATCGCGCAGGCTCGCCGCGTTTTGAAGTACGCACCTCAAAAATTCGCCGCGAGTGCTTTCTGACCGTCTGGCCGAGCTGTTGACGGCCGTCTGAGACAATCGTGAGCGGCACGCGGTCGCGCCGCCGCAACCTCCGTGCTCTCCTCTGGTTGCACATCGACATACCCAGACCGGAGGATCCCATGCCGCACTCGTTCGACCGCCGGACCATCCTGACCGGCGCCGCCGCCACCGGCCTTGCCGCGACGCTCGGCCTGTCCCGCGCCGGTGCGCAGCCGGCCGCAGGTGCGGGGTCACGCCCCCTCGCGACGAAGACCGTCCCGTCCAGCGGCGTCGCCATTCCGGTCGTCGGGCTCGGCACCTGGATCACCTTCAATGTCGGTGACAATGCCGAAGCGCTGGCCGAGCGAACCGCCGTCATGCAGGCCTTCTTCGAAGCGGGCGGCGGCATGATCGATTCCTCGCCCATGTACGGCTCGTCCCAGGCAACCATCGGCCACGGTCTCAGCCAGCTCGGCATCCCCGATACCCTGTTTGCCGCTGACAAGGTCTGGACGGGCTCGCCCTCCGACGGCCCCGCGCAGATCGCCGAGACCGAGCGCCTGTGGGGCGTTCCGCGCCTCGCCCTGATGCAGGTGCACAATCTCGTCGGCTGGGAGGGGCATCTCGACACGCTGGCTACGATGAAGGCGGAGGGCCGCATCGGCCATATCGGCATCACTACCTCCCATGGCCGCCGCCACGCGGAGGTCGCGGCAATCATGGAAAGCCGGCCGATCGACTTCGTGCAGCTCACCTACAATTTGGCCGACCGGGAGCCCGAAGAACGGCTGCTGCCGCTGGCCGCCGAACGCGGCATCGCGGTGATCGCCAACCGTCCGTTCCGGCGCGGGGCGCTGATCGACGCGGTTGCCGGCCAGCCGCTGCCGGCCGTCGCCGGCGAGATCGGTGCGGAGACCTGGCCGCAATTCCTGTTGAAATACATCGTCTCGCATCCGGCGCTGACCCTCGCGATCCCGGCAACCCGCCGCGTCGACCATCTGCGCGAGAACATGGCCGCGGCGACCGGGCCCATGCCCGATGCTTCGCAGCGCCGGCAGATGGCCCTCGCCTTCGACAATCTCTAAGACCGCTCTCATGCTGGCCGATCTGTCCACCTACAGCCTGCAGGATTTCCTGCTGTTCGACGCGGCGATCTACCGGGATCTCTTCGCGCAGCTCAACGCGCGCGCCTGGCCGGTTCCGGTTGTCGGCATCGCGGCGGCGCTGGCCTGCCTCGGGCTCACGACCGCACGGCATCGCTGGGCTCTACCGGCCAGCGCGGCCCTGCTGGCGTCGGCCTTTGCGGCGTCCGCCTGGCTGTTCTTCTTCGGCGTCTATGCGACGATCAACTGGGCCGCGATCTATCCGGGCTGGGCCTTCGTTGCCGAGGCCGGCCTCCTTCTCGTGGCGTCCGTCGTCCTCGGCCGGTCAGCACAGCCGCGCGTCACCCTTTCATCGCCCCGTCTCCTGGCGGGAACGGCCTTTGCCTTCTACGGCCTCTTCGTCCATCCGCTGGCCGGCTGGCTGTTCGGCCGTGCAGCAGACGGCCTCGAATGGTTCGCGCTGGCTCCGGACCCCACGGCCCTCGTCGCCATCGGCCTTCTCGCCGTCACCGTCCCGCATCGGCGGCTGGCCCTGCCCCTCGCCGCGCTGCCGCTGCTGTGGCTGGCAGTAAGCGCCATGACGCTGTGGCTCCTCGAAACGCCGGCCGAGGCGCTGCTCCTGGCCGCTGCGACGATGGTCGGGCTGGTAATCCTGCTGCTGCCGGCGCGCCACCCGCGCGACAACGCCGTCACCGATCCCCTGCCGGCGATCAGGCCGGCCGAGACCGCAGCCGTCCCGCGTGGCCTTGCCGCGACCTTCCTGCCCACCAGCCCGCACAACACCGGCGCCCGCACCGGACGAACCTGAGCGGCGACCCTGCGCCAGGCCCCATGGCCGCCCGCGTCCGCGCCGAAAGGCGAATGTCCCTTCCCCTCACCGGTCGTTAGGTTACCCTCCTGGAACGCCGTACCTGTCGTCAGGCGCGGCGGGGAGTTCGCGGAATCCGGTGCGGCGGCAGCGCACCAGCACGAGGCGCAACGGGGAGGAACGACCATGGCCAGCCGCTATCACGAGGTCTACGACGCCAGCCGAAGCGACCCGGAGAAATTCTGGCTCGACGCGGCCGGCAAGCTGGTCTGGACGAAGAAGCCGACCCGCGCCCTCGACCCCGATGCCGGCGTTTATGGCCGCTGGTTTCCCGACGGCGAATGCAACACCTGTTTCAACGCCATCGACCGTCATGTCGAGGCCGGACGCGGCGACCAGGTCGCGATCATCCACGATTCCCCCGTCACCGGCGGCAAGCGCAAGCTGACCTATGGCGAATTGCTGGTCGAGGTGAAGGCGCTGGCCGCCAATCTCACCGATCTCGGCGTCGGCCGGGGCGACCGGGTCATCATCTACATGCCGATGGTGCCGGAAACGATGATCGGCATGCTGGCCTGCGCCCGCATCGGCGCGATCCATTCGGTGGTGTTCGGCGGCTTTGCCGCCCGCGAGTTGGCCGCGCGCATCGACGACGCGGCGCCCAAGCTGATCCTCTCGGCCTCCTGCGGCATCGAGCCGACCCGCAAGGTCGAATACAAGCCGCTGCTCGACAAGGCGATCGAACTGGCCACCCACAAGCCGGCCGCCAGCATCGTGCTGCGCCGCCCCGAACTCGACTGCGAACTGATCGAGGGCCGCGACCACGACTGGGACGAACTGCGCCACAATGCGATGGCCGCCATTGCCGCCGGGCGCGAGGTGCCCTGCGCGTCCATGAAGGCCACCGACCCGCTCTACATCCTCTATACGTCGGGCACGACCGGCAAGCCGAAGGGCGTCGTGCGCGACACCGGCGGCCACATGGTGGTGCTGCACTGGTCGATGCAGGCGATCTTCGGCACCGACCAGGGCGAGGTGTTCTTCTGCGCCTCCGACGTCGGCTGGGTCGTCGGCCATTCCTACATCGTCTACGCGCCGCTGCTGCGCGGCTGCACCACGGTCCTGTTCGAGGGCAAGCCCATCGGCACGCCGGACGCCGGCACCTTCTGGCGCGTCGCCGCCGAACACGGGGTCAAGGTGCTCTTTACCGCCCCGACGGCGATCCGCGGCATTCGCAAGGAGGACCCCGACGGCAAGCTGCCGGGCGACTACGATCTGTCGCAGTTCGAGGCGCTGTTCCTGGCCGGCGAGCGTGCCGATCCGGAAACCCTGATCTGGGCCGAGAAGGCCCTGCAGCGGCCCGTCATCGACCATTGGTGGCAGACCGAATCCGGCTGGCCGATCGCCGCCAATCCGCTCGGGCTCGGCCTCCTGCCGATCAAGCGCGGCAGCCCCGGCGTCGCCATGCCCGGCTTCGACGTGCAGGTGCTGAATGCCATGGGCGAACAGGCGCCGCCCAACGAGATGGGCGCCATCGCCATCAAGCTGCCGCTGCCGCCGGGCGCCCTGCCGACCCTCTGGAACGCCGACGACCGTTTCAAGGACGCCTATCTGACGGCCTTCCCCGGCTATTACTCCACCTCCGATGCCGGCTTCATCGACGAGGAGGGTTATGTCTACGTCATGGGCCGCACCGACGACGTCATCAACGTCGCCGGCCACCGCCTGTCGACGGGCGAGATGGAGGAGGCCGTGGCCGGCCATCCGGCGGTGGCCGAATGCGCCGTCATCGGCATGCGCGATGCGCTGAAGGGCGAGTTGCCCTGCGGCTTCGTCGTCCTGAAGAACACCAGCCAGCTGGATCGCGGTCAGATCGAGGCGGAGCTGATCACGCTGGTGCGCGAACGCATCGGGCCGGTCGCCGCCTTCAAGCGCGTGCTCGTGGTCGACAAGCTGCCCAAGACCCGCTCCGGCAAGGTCCTGCGGCGCACCATGAAGGCGATCGTTGACCGGGACGATTACGAGACCCCCGCGACCATCGAGGACGCGACCGCCCTCGACGACATCCGCCGCGCCGTCTCCGGCGACTGAGCCGCGCCGGTCAGTCGGTGCGGATACGCCCCTCGATGGTGACGTCGCCGTCTTCGCCGAGGGCGATCACCACGATTTCTCCTGAGGCCGGGTAGATACCGGTCAGCGCGGTGATGTTGACCTGATGGCTGACCAGCGCCGCCTTCCGGCCGGCCGCATCGAGCTCCGCGAGCCGCGCTTTCAGCGCATCGGTCTGCGCCGCGCCCTTGCCGCGATCGGCGAAGAAGGAGTTCAGCTCCGGCGCGGCCATGACGGGACCGAAACCCAGGAGCTCGGCGGTTTCACTGGACCGGCACCATTGGCTTGCCAGAACCACGTCGATGGCGACGCCGGCCTCGCGCAGCCGGTCGCCGATGCGCCGCGCCTGCGCCCGCCCCTCCTCGGACAGATTGCGCTGGGTCGAACAGTCGCCGAGCCTGAAGGCGGCCGGATCGCCCGTGCCCGGCGCGATCGCATGGCGCATGAGGATGTGGCTGTCCGCGGCGCGCGCCGCATCGAGGGCATCCTGTGCCGACGTGCTCTGGGCGGCGCCCAGAAGCATCAGAGAGACAAGGCAGGCGGTCACGGCATTTCGCATGGCGGGCAGCGCTCCGGTCTGTTGGGGAACGCGCGGAATTTCGGGCATCGGGTCGGATCCGACAGGGCGCAGCGCCCCACGATCGCGTGAGGCGGACGACATGCCGCAGCGCCCAATGCACACGACCGGCCACCATTTCTGTGCCGCCCGGCAGTTTCTCTTGTCGCCAATTCCGGCTAGAAGCCGCCCGCGACGCATCAGCACGGGGTCCGGAGACCGCCCATGAACCATTCCGATCCGCAGCCGGACACCGGCGAGACCCAGGCCCGCCTCCTCGCCGAGGCGCTGCCGTTCATGCAGGCCTACGAGAACAAGACTGTCGTGGTGAAATATGGCGGCCACGCCATGGGCAATGCCGATCTCGGCCAGGCCTTCGCCCGCGACATCGCCCTGCTCAAGCAGTCCGGCGTTAATCCGATCGTCGTGCATGGCGGCGGCCCGCAGATCGGCCGCATGCTGTCCCAGATGGGCATCGAATCGCGCTTCGAGGGCGGGCTCAGGGTCACCGACGAGGAGACGGTGAAGATCGTCGAGATGGTCCTCGCCGGTTCGATCAACAAGGAAATCGTCGCGCTGATCAATGCCGAGGGCGAATGGGCCATCGGCCTGTGCGGCAAGGACGGCAACATGGTCTTCGCCGAGAAGGCCCGCAAGACGGTCGTCGATCCTGATTCCAACATCGAGCGGGTGCTCGATCTCGGTTTCGTCGGCGAACCGGTCGAGGTGGACCGCACTCTCCTCGACCTTCTCGCCCGCTCCGAGATGATCCCGGTGATCGCCCCGGTCGCGCCTGGCCGCGACGGCGCCACCTACAACATCAATGCCGATACCTTCGCCGGCGCCATCGCCGGCGCGCTGGAAGCCTCGCGCCTCCTGTTCCTGACCGACGTGCCGGGTGTCCTCGACAAGTCCGGCGAGCTGATCAAGGAGCTCTCCGTCGCCGAGGCCCGCACCCTGATCCGCGACGGCACGATCTCCGGCGGCATGATCCCCAAGGTCGAGACCTGCATCGAGGCGATCGAGAATGGCGTCGAGGGCGTCGTGATCCTCAACGGCAAGAAGCGCCACGCGGTGCTTCTGGAACTCCTGACCGAGCATGGCGCCGGCACGCTGATCGTCCCCTAGGCGCTGCGACGGCGCATGGCCCCGCCGCCAGCGCCCGCCTCGCGCGGCCAGCGTTCGCGGATCATCCGCGGCAGGATGCCCGCCGCCGTGACCGCGGCGATGCCGGCAGCGCCCAGGAACATCGCTTCCGGGCCGAAGGCGCTCGAGGCGAAACCGGCGACGAGCGGACCGACGACGCTGCCGACGGCCACCGCCAGCAGGGCCTCGGTGAAGCTCAGCGACGGCATGGAGGGAAACAGTTCCTCCGACCAGAAGGCCATCACCGCGCTCATCATCATCACATAGGCGCCCTGCAGCCCGGCCGAGACGACCACGCCGGTCCAGGAATTCGGAGCCAGGGCGATCAACGCCAGCGCGGCGGCCGCGGCGACATGCAGAAGCCGCAGGAGCCAGGGCAGCCCGATCAGCGTCTTGAGCCGCCCCGTCGTCAGGCCGACGAGCCCGAAGATGCCATAGGACAGGAAGACGATGGCCGGCGCCGCGCCTTCCGGAATGCCGGGCAGTCCGCCGGCCTGCTGGATCCGGTCGGCGGCGAAGGAGATGTAGATCGTCGTGGTGATGCCGAAGGACAGGGCGATCCACAGGAGCGGCCGCGCCGGCTCGGCGATCAGCGATTTCCAGCTTCCTTTCCCAGGAGGGCCGGGATCGCCGGCCAGCTCGCGCAGCGCCCCGATATTGCCGGCCAGTGCCAGGGCTGCGACCACCGCGAACCCAGCCCAGCCGTAGCGCCAGGACAATTCGCCATAGCTGACCATCAGGGCCGTCGCGCCGGCAGCCGCGACGCCGAGGCTGGTTCCGGTGCTGACCATGGAGAGCGTCGCCGGGCGCCGGGCCTCGTCGACCAGCCGATGCACCGCGTTGTTGAACGGCGCCCAGGAGAAACCGGCGCTGGAGGTGGCGAGGAACACGCCGGCGGCCAGTACCCAGGCATTCGGCGCCGCTGCCACGATCGCCATGCCGACCAATGCCGCGAACAGGCCGGACACCACCGGCATGCGCGGCCCGGATCGCGCGGTCATCGCGTAACTGATCAGGAGCCCCAGGAAGAAGCCGAAAAAGCCGATCCCCGAGATCACGCCGGCCATGCCGGTCGACAGGGAGAAGGTCGACTTGAACTCGGCCAGGAACAGGCCGAACCCCATGCGGGCGGGCCCGAAGGTGATGGCGGTCGCCGCGAAGCCTGCCGCGGACAGCTTGATGAATGGCGTCATGACCTCGCTCCGATCCGGCGAGGAAAAGATCGTGGCCCCGTCACGGTTCCCTTGCGGCCGCCCCGGTTTGCTTCGCTGCGACTTGAACTGCCGCGGCGCTGGCCCGGCGCGAACGCGCTGTCAGGTGGCGGTGCCCAGCAATGTCAGGATGCCGGCGACGATCAGCAGGCAACCGGCCAACTCGAGCCGGGCGATCTTCTCGCGGAACCAGAACACCGACGAGGCGAAGGTGAAGATCAGTTCGATCTGGCCGAGCGCGCGGACATAGGCGACCTTTTCCAGCGTCATGGCGGTGAACCAGCAGGCCGAGGCCGAGACGCCGACGAGGCCAACCAGCAGCGCCGGCCGCCAGGCCCTGGCGACGGCGACGAGTTCGGCCCGGTCCTTCAGCGCCATCCAGACGAGCATCACGGCGGTCTGGATGCCGGTCGCCCAGACGAGCGTTGTCGCCGCCCGCGCGAGTACGCCGCCCTCCTCCAGCGACAGCGACGCGCCGCGGAAGCAGACGGCCGAGATGCCGAAGAAGGCGCCCGAGGCGATGCCGATCCCCGCCTCGCGCGAGAAGAGCGCCCGGCGCAGGCTGGTGCCGCCCTTGCGCCCGGCGATCGAGATCAGCCCGACGCCGAAGGCGCCCGCCAGGATCGCGCCGAAGGCGAGCCAGGAGATCGTCTCGCCGAGGATGATCAGGCCGAAGATCGCCGCCTGCACCGGCTCGGTCTTGGAATAGGCCGTGCCGACCATGAAATTGCGGAAGCCGAACAGATAGACCAGCAGGAAGGTCGCGAGGATCTGGGCGATGCCGCCCGCCGCCACGGCGACGAGAAAGGTCGCGTTCACCCCCGGCAGGGTGGCGCCGCCGAGGATGTCGAGCGCCACGATGTAGAGCACGGCGAAGGGAAAGCCGAAGCCGAAGCGCGCGAAGGTCGCGCCGGTCGAGCCCATCCGGCCCTTCAGCTGTCGCTGCAGCGACGAGCGGAGGTTTTGCAGGAAGGCGGCGGTGATGGTAATCGGAATCCAGAGCGGCACGGGCGATCCGTCAGTTTGTCTTACCGCCCTCGCTCCCCTATTCGGCGACGCTTGGCAAGGCGCCCGACGCTCGAACCTTCCGGACCCCATGACCGCTCACTCGCCGATCCGCCAGACCGCCGATGCCCGCCCGCAGGATTTCGCCCATGTGACGGAGTGGGTCTTCGATCTCGACAACACTCTGTATCCGCGCCACACCAACCTGTTCTCGCAGATCGACCAGCGGATGACGGCCTTCGTCTCGGACTTCCTGACGCTGCCGAAGGACGAGGCGCGGGTGGTGCAGAAGGATTTCTACCGGCGCTACGGCACGACCCTGCGCGGGCTGATGCAGGAGCATGACGTCGATCCCGACGCCTTCCTGCAATATGTCCACGACATCGACTATTCCTGGCTCGCGCCCGACACCGCCCTGGGCGACGAGATCCGCGCCCTGCCGGGCCGCAAGTTCATCTTCACCAATGGCGATCGCGGCCATGCCGAACGCGCCGCGCGTCAGCTCGGCATTCTCGACCATTTCGAGGATATCTTCGACCTCGTCGCGGCCGGGCTGGTGCCCAAGCCCGCCTCCCAGACCTACGACAAGTTCCTTGGCCTGCACCGGGTCGATGCGGAGCGCGCCGTGATGTTCGAGGACCTGGCGCGCAATCTGGAAGTGCCCAAGGCGCTGGGCATGCGCACGGTGCTGATCGTGCCGCGCAACCTGGAAGAGAGCTTCGGCGACGTGTGGGAGCACGAAGGCCGCGACGGCGAGCATATCGACTTCGTCACCGACGACCTGACGACCTTCCTGCGCTCCATCCGCTAGGCGCGATGCAAAAGGGCGACCGGATGAGATCCGATCGCCCTGCCTGCTCGTCGCGTGTCATCGATGTCAGTCGCCGAGAAGCGACCGGTTCGGGCGCGCCAGCCCTGCCTGCCCGTCGGTCGCCGCATCGGCAATCAGGTCGGATTCGGCTTTCCCGCTCTTGGGGCCCTTCTGGTTGGCCTCGAAGATCGCTTCCATCTGTTCGGTGCCGTTGGGCGCCGTGCCGCCCTTCGCCTGCTCGCGCTCGGCCTTGCTCTGCGCATCGAGATCGCTGCGCTCCGCCGGGTGCTTCTCGCCGTCCTTGGCCATGTGCTGGGGCGTGTCGCGATCCTGCTGGTCGCGCATCATCTGAGAGTCGGTGTCGGTCTTCGTCATTGCGTTCTCCTGTCCCGGGTCACGGCGCATCGCGCCGGTGATCTTGCGGAAGCAACGCCGCGTCCGCGACGCGGGTTCCGGAACGGGCGATCAGCACGCCCCAACGCAAAATGCCGCCGCCGGCAGAGAACCGGCGACGGCATTCTTCATGGATTGCGCGGGAGATGCCGCGAATTCAGCGACCGACGCAGATGATCGGCAGAACCGAATCCTTCACCGCCGCGGTGGCGTCGGGGACGCTTTCCAGCGGCAGCGAGGCGTCGGCGGTCTCATAGGCGACGGCGTTGCGGTCGAGGAAGGCGACGGCCGCATCGGGGCGGACGGCGAAATTGATCGACTGCGGGATGTCGCCCGTCGCATCGGCGACCGCCACCGCGTTCAGCTTGGCGGTGACCACGCCGACGACACGTCCTGCCAGATCGACGAGGGGGCCGCCGGAATTGCCCGGCTGCACCGGCGCCGAGATCTGCAGATAGCGCTCATCATTGGCCAGACCCAGGAGCGACGAGACGTTGCCGCGGGTCACGTTGAGGGAATCGGCCAGGATCGAACGCAGCGGGTAGCCGAGCGCAAGGACGTCCTCGCCCAGACGCGGCTTCGACACGGACATCGCCAGCGGCTCGCCGACCACACCGTCGACCTTGACCAGCGCCAGGTCGTTGTCGGTGTCGAGGATCGTCTTCGTGGCGACCTGCTGCTCGCCGACGAGCACGCTGGTGCAGGCCCGCACGACATGGGCGTTGGTCAGGAGCCAGCCATCGCTCGAGACGACGAAGCCGCTGCCGGCCATGTCGAATTCCGGCTTCTGCGGAACCGGGGCCGGCGCGGCCTTGGCCGGGGCCGGGGACGGCATCTCGAAGAGATTCGGCTGCTTCGGGTCGACCGAGGCCATCGCATAGCGGGATTCGAAGGCGCCATTGGTGTGGCTGCGAGCTAGCAGCGCCGAGAAGGCGTTCGGCTCGCGCGAGGCGACCAGCGGCGCCTGCGGCTCGCCGGCGAAGGGCTCGAACAGATTGCCGGCCACAGCCACATAGGGCCGCATCACCTTGGCCCGGTCCTTGGCGTAAGACACCGAGAAGCCGCGCAGATCGCCACCCTTTGCCGAGAAGCGCATGACATAATGGTGGTCGCCGGCATTGCCGTCGAGGGTGAACCACTCGCCACCGAACTCGGCATTGGCAACGCTGCGGTCGGGGGTCGGCGTGCTGAGAACGTCGAACAGGCCGCGCAGGGTCTGGCCGGTGCCGGCGATGCGGACGGTCTCGATCTCGACTGTCTTGTCGGCGGCGCGCCACAGATGGCCGACATCCGTCGGACCCAGATCCTCGACGAGACGCATCGGCAGCGGCACGCGCTGGCCGGTGACCGCATCATCGATCAGCGCCATGCCGGTCGCCGCTTCGGCGCCGTCAGACTTCTGGATCAGGAGACGCAGCATCGCCTCGTCGATAACGCCGTCCGCGACCATGCCGTGCCGGGCCTGGAAATCGCGAATGGCGCGCAGCGAGGATGCCGCGATGTGGCCGTCGAAGGCACCGGCGTAGTCGCCGGTCCAGGACAGGCGGATCTGCAGGCCCTTGCGGAAATCGAGATCGGTCTGGTCGTTGTAGGCGACGGCCAGTTGCGAGCCCTGCGCGCCGAAAGACGGCGTCGCCATGGGCATGGTGCCCAGAGCCAGTACCGTCATCAAAACCCGCGCCGAGCGCCGCATGTCATCCCCCATCATCAACCGGTGACAGACAAGCAACGTAGGATGCGCGAAATCGATCCACGAGTCCTTTACTTTTTCTTAATATGGTTGCGAATGCAATTCTTCCTGCGACTGACGAAAGTTCCGCCAGTAGACATCCGGCCTGTTGCTGTCCGCTTCAGACCGCGGTCAGACGGTGCCCGGCGCCGTGCGTGTCACCGGCCCGGTGGCCGTTCCGTCATCGCCGAGTTCCGCCGCCTCGATCCGCTCGCCGCGCCGCATCAGCTTGTCGGTCGACACCAGGATCTGGTCGATGTCGCGGCCCGCCTGTCCGAAATGCGTACGCAGCGCCGACACCCGCGCGTCGAGCCGGACGAGGTCCTCGCCCAGAAGCCGGACCTCCTTCTGGATACGCCCAGCCTCGGCCCGCATCCGGGCATCCTTGAGGATCGCCTGCACCACCTGGATCGACAGGAGCAGCAGCGATGGCGAGACGATCACCACCCGCGCCCGGTAGGCCTTCTGGACGATATCCTCGAAACGCTCGTGCAGTTCGGCGAACACCGCCTCGGACGGCACGAACAGGAAGGCCGTGTCCTGGGTCTCGCCGGGGATCAGATATTTGTCGGCGATGGCCCGCACATGCACGTCCATGTCGCGGCGCATCCGGCTGGCGGCGAAGGTCCGCGCCTCGTCGCTCTCGGCCTCGCGCAGGGCGGTGAAGGCCTCCAGCGGAAACTTCGCGTCGATCGCCAGCGACGGCGCGCCGTTCGGCATGCGGATCAGACAGTCCGGCCGCTTGCCGTTCGACAGGGTCGCCTGGAAGGAATAGGCGGCCGAGGGCAGCGCGTCGGCGACGATCGCCTGCATCCGCCCCTCGCCGAAGGCGCCACGGCTCTGCTTGTTGGACAGGATGTCCTGCAGCCGGACGACCTCGCCGGCGAGCCCGCGGATCTCGCCCTGCGCCCGGTCGATCACCGCCAGCCGTTCGGTCAGGGCGGTCAGCGAGGCGCTGGTCGCCGTGCCGGTCTCGCGGATCGACTGACCGACGCGGGTGGACAGACCGTCGAGCCGCTCGGCCAGCGTCCGGGTCAGGTCCGCCTGCCGCGAACCGATGATCTCGGCCATGGTCTGCATGCGGCCGGTGATCTCGGCCTGGGAGCGCAGCACCGCGTCGAGCCGCTCCGATGCCTCGCTGTCGCTGCGGTCGGCATGGTCGCCCGCCTCCCGCGCGGCGCGGCTGGCCCGCCGCCACAAGATGAAGAACAGGGCTGCCAACCCCGCCAGCAACGCTTCGGCCAGCGTCAGCGGATGATCGCCGAGAAAGATGACGGGAGCCGAGAAGGCTGCGGCGAAGGCGGCGCTGTCCATGACCGAACTCTAGCGGGCGACCCTTAACGAATCGGGACCAAAACGCGAACATAGACCATCCCGCCCCGCCTGACGACGGCGGGGCCATCATCCGGACCGGCGGAAAGCCGGCCGCGGCCTTCATCCGAGATTGACCGGCTTCGTGCCAGCCATTACCTGAACGCCATGACGATCAAGCCCCTCATCATCCTGCCAGACCCGGTTCTGCGCCAGACCTCCAAGCCTGTCGAAACGGTCGACGACCAGGTGCGTCGCCTCGCCGACGACATGCTGGAGACGATGTACGATGCCCCCGGCATCGGCCTTGCCGCGATCCAGATCGGCGAGCCGCTGCGCATGATGGTGATCGACGTCTCCAAGGAAGAGGAGGAGAACGCGCCGCGCATCTTCCTCAATCCGGAGATCCTGACAACCTCCGACGCGGTCAGCGTCTACGAGGAAGGCTGCCTGTCGATCCCGGACTATTACGCCGAGGTCGAACGGCCGGCCGAGGTCACGGTGCGCTATCTCGGCCTCGACGGGAAGATGCACGAGGAAACCGCTGACGGCATTCTGGCGACCTGCGTGCAGCACGAGCTCGACCATTTGAACGGCGTCCTGTTCATCGATCACATCTCCAAGCTGAAGCGCGACATGGTGGTGAAGAAGTTCACCAAGGCCGCCCGCAGGACCGCCTGAGCGACGCGGAGGGGACCATGGCGCTGCGCGTCGTCTTCATGGGAACGCCGGCCTTCTCGGTGCCGACGCTCGCCGCCCTGGCGGCGGCTGGTCACGACATCGCCGCCGTCTACACCCAGCCGCCGCGCAAGGCCGGCCGCCGCGGCCTGACGCTGACGCCCTCGCCGGTTCAGCGCGAGGCCGAACGGCTCGGCCTGCCGGTGCGCGCGCCGCTGAACTTCAAGGATCCGGCCGATCGCGAAGCCTTCGCCGCCCTCGACTGCGACGTCGCGGTAGTGGTCGCCTACGGGCTGCTGCTGCCCCAGGCAGTGCTCGACATGCCCCGCCAGGGCTGTCTCAACGGCCACGGCTCGCTGCTGCCGCGCTGGCGCGGTGCCGCGCCGATCCAGCGCGCCATCGAGGCGGGCGATGCCGAAACCGGCATGATGGTCATGCGGATGGAAGCCGGCCTCGACACCGGCCCGGTTGCGCTGACCGCCGAAACCCCGATCGCCGCGACCGACACGACCGCCGAGCTGCACGACCGGCTGGCGGAGATCTGCGCGACGCTGATGGTCGAAGCGCTCGACAAGCTCGAAGCCGGCACCCTGACCTTCGAGGATCAGGACTCGATCGCCGCCCGCACCGGCCGCGCGCCGGTCTATGCCGCCAAGATCGACAAGGCCGAGGCGGCGCTCGACTTCGCCGGCGACGCGTCCGGCATTGCCCGCAGGATCAACGCCTTTTCGCCCTTCCCCGGCGCCTGGACGATGATGAACTTCGGCAGCGCGCCCGAACGGGTGAAGTTCCTGCGCGCTGCGGCCGAGACTGGCGACGGCGCGCCCGGCACGCTTCTCGACGACCGGCTGCTGATCGCCTGCGGCACGGGCGCGCTTCGCGTCCTCGAGTTGCAGCGGGCTGGCGGACGCCGCATGAGCGCCGAAGAGCTTCTCAAGGGAACGCCGGTTCCGGCGGGCGGCCGCGCCGGCGCGGCCTGATGCCCCGTTTCAAGCTGACCATCGAATATGACGGCACGCCCTATTGCGGCTGGCAGCGTCAGAAGACCGATTTGTCGGCGCAGGAGGTGATCGAGACGGCGGTGGCAGGCTTCACCGGCGAAGCCGCGACGCTGTTCGCGGCCGGACGCACCGATGCCGGCGTCCATGCGAGCGGCCAGGTCGCCCATGTCGATCTGCAGCGCGACTGGGAGCCAGACACGGTGCGCGACGCGCTCAACGCGCATCTGCGTGACGCGCCCATCGCGATCCTCTCGGCCGAGCGGGTGGCCGACGATTTCGACGCCCGCTTCTCGGCCCGCAAGCGCTTCTATCTCTACCGCATCTTCAACCGACGGGCGCCGACGGCACTGCTGATCGGCCGTGTCTGGTGGGTGTCGAAGCCGCTCGATGTCGATGCCATGCACGCGGCAGCCCAGCGCCTTGTCGGCACCCACGATTTCGATACCTTCCGCTCCGCCCATTGCCAGGCGAAGAACCCGATCCGCACGCTGGAGCAGCTGGATGTCGTCCGCGGCCCGGGCGAGGAGATCCACATCCACGCCATGGCGCAGTCCTTCCTGCACAACCAGATCCGCTCATTCGCCGGATCGCTGAAGCTGGTCGGCGAAGGCCGCTGGAGCGAGGCGGACCTCGTTGCCGCGCTGGAAGCCCGCGACCGCAAGCGCTGCGGCCCGGTGGCGCCGCCGGACGGGCTGTATCTGACCCGGGTGGAATACGGCACCGCGCCGAAGCGCACCCTGCCGCCCTATCCGGGCTGAACGCGCGTCAGATCAGCCGGATGCCGGTCAGGTCCATCACCGCGCCATAGCTGACCAGCGAGATGACGATCATGCCGATGGTGATGATCGCCGCCCCGGCCATGTCCTTGCCGGTGGCCATGTAGATCAGCCGCACGGTGAGCGCGATGGAGGCGATGGTCACCAGGAGGCCGAGCGCCGAGAGGCCGTTGCCGGGCCCGAAGGCGAGCATCAGCAGCCAGTAGGGTGCGAACACCCAGGCCAGCAGCGCCCCGCCCCAGTTCGTCGCCACCACCAAGGGCACGATCTTGCGCGAATAGCCGACCCGCTTGGCGACCAGCATCAGGATCAGGATCGGCAGCGTCCAGGCGAGGAAATCCGCCAGCGCATGGGCGCCATAGACCGGCACCGCGCCGTAGCCGGCCGCCGTGCCGGTGCGCGGCGCCGACGTCTCGAACTCGATCCAGGACAGGGCCACGGGCGGCAGCGCCACGAGCATGGCCGAAAACGACTGCCAGAAGCCGTCCGCCGACAGGTCGAGGCGCTTCAGCCCTTCGGCGCGCCCGGCCATCAGGAGGGCGACGCCGGAAAAGAAGTTCAGGACGTGGTCGAGACTCGGCACCAGATCAGGCGTGGGCGGCAAACCAGCGGGCGATGAAGGTTTCATAGATCCTCGTCAGCGTCTCGAGATCTTCGACGGGCACCCGTTCATTGGACATGTGCATCGTCTTGCCGACAAGCCCGAATTCCACAACCGGGCAAAAGTCCTTGATGAACCGGGCGTCCGACGTGCCGCCGGAGGTCGACAATTGCGGCTGGCGGCCGGTGACCGCCTCCACCGCGCCGGCCAGCGCCTGCGTCAACGCGTCGTCCCGCGTCAGGAAGGAGTCCGATGGCCGTGCCCGCCAGACGATCTCGACATTGGCGGCATCCCGGCCTTCCCGGAACCGCCCCGAAGCGGCCGCCGCCTCGACGCGCCGGGTCAGTTCGGCCTTGAGGCTGTCCGGCGTCCAGCGGTCGCTGAACCGCACGTTGAAGAACAGGCGCGCGCGTGCCGGAATGACATTGACCGACCCGTTGCCCGTGTCGATGGAGGTGATCTCCAGATTGGAGGCCGGAAATTCCGCCGATCCCGCGTCCAGCGGTTCGTCCATCAGCGCCTCGGCAATGGCCGTGAGGGAGCGCAGCGGATTGTCGGCGAGGTGCGGATAGGCGACATGGCCCTGAACGCCCGTGATGCGCACCTCGGCCGACAGCGACCCGCGCCGGCCGATCTTGATCATGTCGCCCATCGCCGCCGGATTGGTCGGCTCGCCGACGACGCAGGCGTCGAAGCGTTCACCGCGCGCCGTCGCCCAGTCGAGGAGCTTCACCGTGCCGTTGACTGCCGGGCCCTCCTCGTCGCCGGTGATCAGCAGCGAGACCTGCCCGGCCGGACGCGCGACCCGCTTCACATGGCGCGCATAGGCCGCGACGAAGGCGGCAATGCCGCCCTTCATGTCGACGGCGCCCCGGCCATAGAGCTCGCCACCGACGATCGCCGCCGAGAACGGCCCTTCGCGCCAGTCGCTCTCGTCGCCCGGCGGCACCACGTCCGTGTGTCCGGCAAAGACCAGATGCGGCCCGGCCGCTCCGGCGCGGGCGAACAGATTCTCGACGTCGGGCGTGTCGGTGTCGGAAAACACCGGGCGTTCGACGGCAAAGCCCAGCGGCGCCAGCATCTCTTCCAGCGCGGCAAGCGCCCCGCCTTCGGCGGGCGTCACGGAGGGGCAGCGGATCAGCCGCGTGAGGAGCGCGACCGGGTCGGTCGCATCATCGTTGCGGGCGGTGGAAACGGGCGAGGAAACAGTGTCGGTCATGGCCCACCGGGATAGATCAGATGATGCCGCAACGCCACCAGTGGCGGCCGTCTTCCCCGATCCGGCTCCGTGCCACGTTTCCGCCGCCTTCGGGACGGACAGGCAGCACAGGGGACATTGCGCGAGGGAACTTCCATGACACTGCCGAGGACCGCCATTGCCGGCTCTGCGTGCGTCACACGGGCCGCATTGTTCGGCATGATCGCGTCGCTGGCGGCCCTTGCCGGCTGCATCGCCGACGGCCCGGGCGGATCGCCCATGGGGATTGCCGTCGCCGGCAAGGAAACGGCGGACGCGGCCGACGATGCGGACGCACCGGCGGAAGCCGATGTCGCCGTCGCCGCCAGAGAGGCGAAGGCCGCGGCCGAGACCGGCACGATCTCCGGCAGCGCCTCCCTCGACAGGCTGATCGAACGCCATGCCGCCGAGGCCGGTGTTCCCGCCCCCCTCGCCTATGCGGTCGTGCGGGTGGAAAGCCGCTACAATCCCAAGGCGCGCGGCAACGGGGTCTACGGCCTCAGCCAGATCAAGCCGGCCACGGCCCGGTCGCTGGGCTTTTCCGGCCCGACCAGCGCCCTCTTCGACGCCGACACCAACCTCACCTACGGCATGAAATATCTGAAGGGCGCCTGGGAAAAGGGCGGCCACGACGTCTGCCAGGCGTCGATGAAGTACAAGGGCGGCCACCGCGCCACCCGCATGAGCGCCTCGGCCCAGCGCTATTGCTCCGCCGTCAAGGCGCACATGGCCGAAGTGTCGAAGCGCCGCCGGACACCCGGAACGGTCGCCGAGCCCGAATCCGAACCGGGCCTGATGGGCACGCTCGTCGCCGCCGTGACGCCGGCCCCCGAAAAGCCCGCTGCAACGCCGGCCAAGGCCGCACGGCCTGCCGCAGCCGCGCCGACAACGGCCACCGAGGTCGCGACCGCTGCGCCGGCCAGTGAACCGGCCGCAGCGCAACGCGGCGACACGCCCGTGGTCGCAGCCGCCTATGTCGCGGCACCGAAGCCTGCGGCGATCCCGCGGCCCGTTGCGCGTACCGAAGCAGGCGAGACGGCCGCATCAGCGCCCCAGCCTGCGGCGGCCCCGGCTCCTGAAAACGGCAAGGGCGGCCGCCTTGCCTCGCGCCCGGCCAGCGCACCCGCCGATGCCGATTCCCTCGCCGCCCGCATGGCCGGCACGGGCGATCCGGCGACGGAACTGCGCGGCAGCGCAGCGGACTGAGCGCCGGCTTCGCCTAGAGCCGGTCCGCGGGCCGCTAGTCCGTCTTGTCGGAAACCACCAGCATCGGCCCCAGCCGGTCGCGGCGATAGTCGATGCCGCCGTCAGGATAGGACAGGCTCGATACCTTGCCGTCCAAGAACAGCGCGTCGCGGCAGCCGAGCCGGTCGCGGAAGAAGACGGCGAAATCCCAGAAATTGACCGGGCTGCGCGACAGGACGAGACGCACGGTCCGCCCGTCCGCGCTGGCGCAGACGCCGTTGCGCACATGCCGGCTGTCGGAACCGTCGATGAAGCGCGGATGCAGCTTGCCGTCGATGAGCAGCATCGGTCCCGACTGCGTCGCGAGCGTCGGCTGGCGTGGCGCGGCGAGATAGGCGTCGGTGGTCAGGACCGCGGCGCGGCCATTCTCGACGAAGAATACGCCATTCGGCTGCATCGAGTAATTGCCGCTGCCGGTGCCGCGCACCAGCGGGCTGACCTCGACGCCGTCCTGCACCGCGAGGCCGACCGGACGGCGATCCTCGTGATACATGCCGGCATTCATGATCAGGCGGACGCGGCCATCGACGCTCGCCGCGGCGCGCTCGAAGGTCCGGTAGGGCGCATTGCTCGCGTCGACGGCGCGCAGTGCCAGATCGGTGCGATCCAGCGGCACGTCGCAGACCAGATACTCCACCCCCGCCGCAACTTCGCTGCGGCAAAGGCCGTCATGGCCGGCCGGCAGCGACGGCACACCCTGCAGCCAGCCGAACAGGCCGCTCGCCGCGATCAGCGAGAGAGGCCAGAAGGTTCGCAGTCGCGCCATCGCGGATCGGCCTTGGGAGCAAGGGTCGCGGCTTGGGGCCGCGACGCCGGGTCAGTTGCGCAGGAGCTCGTTGATCGAGGTCTTGGAGCGGGTGCGCTCGTCGACGCGCTTGACGATGACGGCGCAGTAGAGGCTCGGCCCCGGCTCGCCATTGCCCATCGGCTTGCCCGGCATCGAGCCCGCGACGACCACCGAATAGGGCGGCACTTCGCCATAGGAGATCGTGCCGGTGGTGCGGTCGACGATCTTGGTCGACTGGCCGAGGAAGACGCCCATGCCGAGCACCGAACCTTCGCGCACGATGCAGCCCTCGACGACCTCGGAACGGGCGCCGATGAAGCAGCCGTCCTCGATGATCGTCGGACCGGCCTGCATCGGCTCCAGCACGCCGCCGATGCCGACGCCGCCCGACAGATGCACGTTCTTGCCGATCTGCGCGCAGGAACCGACCGTCGCCCAGGTATCGACCATCGTGCCCTCGTCGACGAAGGCGCCGAGATTGACGAAGGACGGCATCAGGACGACGCCCTTGCCGATATGGGCCGAGCGGCGCACCACCGCGTTCGGCACGGCGCGGAAGCCCATCTCGCGGAAGCGGTCGGCGTTCCAGCCCTCGAACTTCGACGGGACCTTGTCCCACCAGGTCGCCCCGCCCGGGCCGCCTTCGATGACGGTCATGTCGTTAAGGCGGAAGGACAGGAGCACCGCCTTCTTCAGCCACTGGTGCACGGTCCAGCTGCCGTCGGCCTCGCGGCTGGCGACGCGCGCCTCGCCGCGGTCGAGCATGTCGAGCGACGCCTCGACGGCATCGCGGACTTCGCCGGTCGTCGATGCCGAGATCGAGTCCCGGTCCTCGAAGGCACGTTCAATGGTGGTTTCGAGGGCGGCGCGATCCGGCGCGGTCATCGGCGAACTCCTGCAGAATGGGGAAAATGCGGGCGCTGCGCACCCTGACCAAGTCGGCGCGGACCCTAGTTGAAGGCCCTGAGGCGGTCAATCGACGGCCCATGCAGGCGACGAGGCAGACACGATGAACGACACACCCCGCAACCAGAACGGCTGGGACCCCTTTCCGAGCTCGCGGCGGGACAAGGAAGAGACGGCAGTACAGGTCGATACCCCGCAGACCCGCTCCCCCACCTATGCGCTGGCCTATGCCGACGACGACTTCCTGACCCGGGAGGAGACCCGCGGCATCCGCCTTCAGCTGGAACTGATGAAACCCGAACTGGCGCTGAACGAGGCAGGCATCCTGTCCACCGTCGTGCTGTTCGGCGGCGCCCGCATTCCCGAGCCGGGCACCGAGGCCTGGGCGGCGCGCAACGAGACCCAGCGCCGCAATCTCGAGGCCAATTCGAAATTCTACGAGGAGGCCCGCCGCTTCGCCGCCATCGCCTCGCAGCATTCGGCCAACAGCCATGGCGGCAAGGAATATGTCATCGTCACCGGCGGCGGTCCCGGCGTCATGGAAGCCGGCAATCGCGGCGCGGCCGATGTCGACGCCCTGTCGATCTCGCTCAACATCACCCTGCCCCACGAACAGGCGCCGAACCGCTTCGCTACACCGGAACTGTGCTTCAATTTCCACTATTTCGCCGTCCGCAAGATGCACTTCCTGCTACGGGCGAAGGCGATGGCGATCTTCCCCGGCGGCTTCGGCACCATGGACGAATTGTTCGAGGCGCTGACGCTGATCCAGACCCGGCGAATGCAGCGCATTCCGGTGCTTCTGTTCGGAGAGAGCTTCTGGCGCCGCGTGATCAACCTGGAGGCGCTCGCGGAGGAAGGCACGATCGCGCCGGAAGACCTCGATCTCGTGACCTATGTCGACACGGCCGAGGACGGCTGGGCGGCGATCCGGAAATTCTACGATTTCTGAGGATGCATCGGCGGGACGTCCGAGATCACCGCACCGCCCCCTGACGCCCGTCGTCTTATGGGCTCTACCCGAGGATCCACGCCTCTGCGCTTAGCGACCATTCCGTCGGAGATCAGCGACGCGTCACCGGGTACGGCATGGGTCCTCGGGTCAAGCCCGAGGATGACGACCTTGTTGGAAGGAGTGGTCTTCCGCTGAGGTTGGGCTCGAAGCCCCGGCAGGCGGAACCTGCGGTGGGCGGACTTACTGGTCCGCCTGCCCCATCCGGGCGCGGAGCGCCTCGCAGGGGTCGGCAATGTCGTTGCGCGGCGTGAAGATCGTGTAGTCGTAGGGCGCCGGCGCATCGCTCGACAGGCCGTAATCGGCGGCCTCGGCCTCGCCATCGCTGACCTCGACCATCTGCACCGCGACCGTGGCCGCATCCGGATCGCGCTCCGCGAGGATGTTCGGTACACCGCGATCCTTGCGGACATGGCCGGAGCCGGCGATCAGCACGGCGCTGCCGCTCTCTTTCGCCGCATCGACCAGCGCGTCGGCCAGTGCGCCGTCGCGGGCCCGCTGGACCGTGGCCATGGCGCCGATGGCGCCCTCCGGCATCAGCCCGCAATGAGCGGTTCTGATGGTTTCGGCCAGCGCGTCCGCCTGTTCCGCCGGCACTTCGAGGCGCAGCGACAGGCGTTCGATCTCGGCTTCGCTCAGGGCATCGAGACCGTTTTCGCCGATCGCACGGATCGTCTGGCGGTCGAGATCGCCGGCACGAAGCGTCAGGTCCTCGGCGACGGCCGCCTCGAAGACCGGCTGGTAGATCGAAAAGGCCGGCCAGCCGCGGTCGGACCATTGCAGATGCTCGGAGAGCGACGCGACATCGCGGTCACCGGTCTCGGCAAACTCTTCCAGAACGTCGGCAAAGCTTTCCGGGATCATCTCGAAGACCACGGCCGGCTCGCTGCCCAGCTTGGCCAGCCCGCCGATAATGTCGGCCTGCAGCTGGTGATGATCGGGATTGTCGTGGATTTCGCCGAGAAGCAGATAGCGGGCGCCGCTGGCGGCCCCCATCAGCGTGTCGCGGCTGGAACGCGCACCGCGCGCATCGAAGACTTCGCCGACCAGCGGATTGTCGCGGAAATGCTCCGACTGCCAGGCGGTCGCCATCGTCGGTAGGTTGGCGGTCGAAGCACTTGTCGAACTGCCGGTCGTCGCCGCCACCTTCAGCGACAGCGTGCGCGAACTGCCGGCCTGCGCGAGTTCGGCGAGCTTGGCCGATGCGGATGTCGCGACGGGCTTCGACACGGCCGGCTGGGCCAGTTCCCGGACGTCCGGCGTGCCGTCACCATCGGCGTCGAACGGCTCGACGGTCGCGACCGCGATTTCGGAAAAGGCGTTGTCGGCCGGGCGGACGAGGGAAACGTCGAGGGACAGATCGGATTTCGGCGCGACGAACTCGGCGACATCGGTGCCGGCGTCCATCTGCGGCATGACGAGGTCGGCCGTCTTGCCGACGGCGTAACCGAGCCCCGCAAGGAGCATGATGCTGGAAGGTATCCAGATCCGTCGTTTCAATCGGTTTCCCCAAAAACGATTGCAAAGCCCGGAGCGCGAATCGTGCGAGCCGATCCGCAATCTATTGGCTCAGGATGTGGCGAAACTATTGCAGCGACGGACGAAGGTCACGCAAGCCCTGAAAGGGGTGCAGGTTCGGGCAAGGGCCAGTCACGGGCCGGATGGATAGGGCGGACGGTTCGAAGACCTGCTTCGAACCGTCCGCGTCGCCTCCCCAGGCAACTCCCGCCGCTTGGCAGGCGATCGTGCCGCCTGCTCTCCTCGGGTTCCGTCATCTTGGGTACAAGCCACGTCCCGCCGGCGAAAGGTCGTGGCCGCAACAGGGGAAAGGTTTTGGCAGGGATCGTGTACGAGAGGTTAAATCAACTGTGGATAGCATCACAGCGCGCCGGCGAGTGCCCTTGTCGGCCAGCACGTCTCGCCCATTCCGGCCTTGAGCTGGAACGCCCCGATCGAGCGCCGCGTCTTGAAGCCCGCAAGCCCGTCCGCCCCGCCGACATCGTAGCCGCGCGCCTCCAGCTTCTGCTGCATGCGTGCGACGTCGCCCCGCGTCAGCCGGTCGGTGGCCTTCCAGTCTCCCGCCAGCGGTCCCGCCCCGAGCATCCGGTCGGCGACATGACCGACGAACAGGGCGTAGAGGTCGGAGTTGTTATAGGCCTTGATGACGTAGAAATTCGGGGTGGCGATGAAGGCCGGGCCGAAGCGGCCGGCCGGCATCATCAGGTGGCCTCGTGCCGCCAGTTCGTGACCCGGAAACGGCCGGCCCGAGACGCGCGTCACGCCGGCGGCGACGAATTCCGAGATCGGACGACCGAGATCAGGTCCTTCATTGGCGCAGGAGACGGCGGCCGGCACCCGCGCTTCGAAGCCCCAGTCGCGGCCCGGCTGCCAGCCGGCCTGCTGCAGGTAATGGGCGATCGAGGCCAGCGTGTCGGGCACCGAGTTCCAGATGTCCTTTCGCCCGTCGCCGTCGAAATCCACGGCCAGCGCCAGGAACTTCGACGGCATGAATTGCGGCTGGCCGAGCGCGCCGGCCCAGGACGACTTCATCTCCGAGGTCTTCAGATGGCCGTCGGCGACGATCTGCAGGGCGGCGAGCAGTTCCTCGCGAAACATCGCCTTGCGGCGTGAGAGATAGGCCTTGGTCCCCAGCACCTCGAAGGCGTCATGGGGGATATTCGCCGCGCCGAAGGCCGATTCCCGCCCCCAGATGGCGACGATGATCGGGGCCGGCACGCCGTAGCGCGCCTCGATCCGGTCGAGAACGGCGCGGTATTTCGCGATCAGGGCGCGCCCCTGGCGGGCATTGCCGGCCACCGCGCCTTCCGACAGATAGGCCGCGCCGCTCTTAAACTCGGCCTGGAAGTTCGTCTCCGCGACGGTCGCCTTCGCGCCGGGAAGCTGCAGGTCGGGCAGCTTAAGATTGGGCGACACGCCCTTGAACGCCGCGTCGAACACCGGCCGCGGCACCCCGCGCGCTCTGGCGGCGGGCCAGATGTCGGCCTCGAGGAAATTGCGGAAACCGGCCGTCAGGTTCTGCGCGCTGGCCGGCGCGAACGTCGCGGCACACAGGAGAACGACGGCGATGAGGAAACGAAGCGATAGCTGCATCGCCTGAGGGTAGCCGGCTCTGCGGAGCGCGCCAAGACCGGCGATGGATGGACGGCGGGCGCGCGCCCGGCCTAGCCTTCGTGCCGCCAAACCGATGAAACCGACGCGGAGGATGCGGCATGGAGCAATATACCGGCGGCTGCCTGTGCGGCGACGTGCGCTTCGTGGCGACGGGCCGGCCCGATCGTGTCGGCCTTTGCCATTGCCTCGACTGCCGCAAGCATCACGGCGCCCTGTTCTACGCCGCCGCTGTTTTTCACCACGACGCCGTGACGGTCTCCGGCGAAACGCGTGCCTATGCGGGGCGGCATTTCTGCCCGCGCTGCGGCGCGTCCGTCTTCGCCTGCACCGGTGACGAGACCGAACTGCATCTCGGCGCGCTGGACGCCCCGGACCAGCTGACGCCCACCTATGAATGCTGGACGATCCGCCGCGAAGCCTGGCTGCCGCCCTTCCCGGTCGCGGCACGATACGCCCGCGATCGCGACGCCGCGGATGGCGACGAGCCATAGATTACCAGTGCGAGTATGAAGCCGCCCTCAGAGCCCGGTGCGCGAGCGCATGGCGGCCGAGAGCGTGCCTTCGTCGAGATAGTCGAGCTCGCCGCCGACGGGGACGCCATGGGCGAGACGCGTGACCCGCACCTCGAAGCCTTCGAGCTGGTCCATCAGGTAATGCGCCGTCGTCTGGCCCTCGACCGTGGCGTTCACGGCGAGGATCAACTCCTTCACCCCACCCTTGTGGACGCGCTCGACGAGTTGCCGGATGGTGAGGTCGTCGGGGCCGATCCCGTCGAGCGGCGACAGGACGCCGCCAAGCACGTGATAGGCCGCGTTCAGCGCCTTGGCCCGCTCCAGCGCCCAGAGGTCCGAGACGTCTTCCACGACGATCACGATCGACTGGTCGCGCGAACCGTCGGTGCAGATCGTGCAGGGATCGAAGGTGTCGATATTGCCGCAGACCGAGCAGATCGTCACCTTGTCCAGCGCCTCGCCCATGGCGGCCGACAGGGGCGCCAGAAGCTGCTCGCGCCGCTTGACGAGATGAAGCGCCGCGCGGCGCGCCGAACGGGGACCAAGGCCTGGGAGCTTGGCAAGCAGCTGGATCAGCCGCTCGATCTCCGGGCCTGCAATGGGTTTGGCCATGAGGGTCTAGATGCCGCCGGGACGCCTCAGAACGGCAGGCTCATGCCGGGGGGCAGCTGCAGGCCGGCGGTCAGTTCCTGGGTCTTTTCCTGGATGGCCGCATCGAGCTTGCCCTTGGCGTCGTTATGCGCCGCCATGACGAGATCCTCGACGATGTCCTTCTCGTCTTCCTTCAGCAGCGAGGGATCGATCGCGATGCCCTGCATCTCGCCCTTGCCGGTCAGCGTGACCGACACGACGCCGCCGCCGGCCTGGCCGGTCACGGTGATGGAAGCGATCTCTTCCTGGAGGCCGGCCATCTTGGCCTGCATCTCCTTGGCCTGCTTCATCATGCCCATCAGGTCTTTCATCGCGATCTCCTAGATGTCGTCGTCGTCGGACAGCTCCGACGGATCGACCAGAATGTCGTCCTCGACCACGTCCGAAACAAGCGCTGCCTCCTCGGCCGCCGCCTCGGCGTCGCCGCGCAGCCGCACATCGACGACCTTGGCGCCGGGAAACGAGGCGAGGATCGCCGCGACTTCCGGGTCGGATTCGGCGTCGAGCAACAGCGTGTTGCGGCGTGCGGTCGCGACCTCGTCGAGGGTCGGCTTCGCCTCGCCGTTGGAAATGGTCACCACCCAGCGGCGCCCGGTCCAGTCGTGCAGCTTGCGGGTGAGATCGGTAATCAGCGTGCGCGGCGCCTCCGGCGTCAGCGCGACCTCGAGCCGCCCCGGCACCAGCTTCACCAGCCGCAGATAGCGCTGGATCGACACGGTCATCAGCGAATCGCGCTTGGATTCGGCCAGCGCGACGAGCTGTTCCAGCGTGGCGATCTGGATCTCGGGCTGTCCCTCCTGCACGACCGGACGGGTCTGCGGCCGCGAGCTCTGCCCGCCGCTCATGCGGGCGCTCATCATCCCGGAGGATTGCGGGCCGCCCGCCTGTGCCGCGGCGCCTTGTGCCGACGGCGCGGCGATGGCCTGCGTCGGCGCAGGAGCCGAACCGCCGGAGCCGGACGCTGCCGCCCCGTTGCCGCTGCCCTGCCCGTGCCCGGCCGCGCCGTTGCCGCCGGCCGGTGTCGGGGCCGGGGCCGGCAGATTGCCGAGCTCGCCGCTGCGGATCAGCCGCACCAGATCGTCGGGCGACGGCAGGTCGGCGGCATGGGCGATGCGGATCAACGCCATTTCGGCAGCCTGGCGCGGCGCATTGGCGTTGCGCGTCTCCTCCAGCGCCTTCAGCAGCATCTGCCAGACCTGACCGAGAGTGCGGATCGACAGGCTCTTGGAAAATTCCAGGCCGCGCTCGGCCTCCATCGGCGACAGCGCCGCGTCCTCGGCCGCATCGGGCACGAAGCGCAGCGTCGTCACGAGATGGGTGAAATCGGCAAGGTCGGCGAGAACCACGGCCGGATCGGCGCCGACGACATACTGGTCGCGCAGTTCCTTCAGCGCCGCCGCGGCGTCGCCCTTCATCAGATATTCGAACAGATCGATGATCCGGACCCGGTCGGCGAGGCCCAGCATGTCGCGCACCGCCTGCGCGGTCACAGCGCCCGCCCCGTGGGCGATCGCCTGGTCGGTCAGGGACAGGGCGTCGCGCACCGAGCCTTCGGCGGCGCGGGCGATCAGCCGCAGCGCGTCCTCGTCGACCTCGACATGTTCGGCCGCCGCGATCTTCGTCAGATGCGCCATCAGCGTTGCCGATTCGACGCGCCGCAGGTCGAAGCGCTGGCAGCGCGACAGGACAGTGACCGGCACCTTGCGGATCTCGGTCGTCGCGAAGACGAACTTCACATGCTCCGGCGGCTCCTCAAGCGTCTTCAGCAGGCCGTTGAAGGCCTGCGTCGACAGCATGTGGACCTCGTCGATGATGTAGACCTTGTAGCGCGCCGAGACCGGGCGGTAGCGCACCTGCGCGATGATCTCGCGCACGTCGTCGATGCCGGTATGGGACGCCGCATCCATCTCGACCACGTCGACATGCCGGCCTTCCATGATCGCCTGGCAGTGGATGCCCGGCTCGCCCATGTGGATCGTCGGCTGGTCGATCTCGTCGGTCTGGTAGTTCAGCGCCCGCGCCAGGATGCGCGCCGTGGTGGTCTTGCCGACACCGCGCACGCCGGTCAGCATCCAGGCCTGGGCGATGCGGCCGGTCTCGAAGGCGTTGGTCAGGGTGCGGACCATCGGCTCCTGGCCGATCAGATCGTCGAAGGAGCGCGGGCGATACTTGCGCGCCAGCACCCGATAGGGCGCGGCGTCGCCGGCCTCGGATGAAATCGCAGTGCCGCTTTCGATATCGCTCATCGCGCCCTGGGTCCGGAAATTCGCGTCGCGGGATGGCGGTCGCCTGCCACCTGTCGGCCGGCGCGGCGGCCCCGTGACCGATGCCGCGCTCGCGTCCGGTTCTGAAGCGAATGGGCGGGGGACGCAAGTCCTGCGTGGCCGATGGACACCCGCCGTGATTTCGCCTTGCATGGCGCCGATAGGCCAAGGGAAGAGCGCGCAGGACGCGCCGGCTTCAGTCACGAACGGTCGCGCAAACGGAGCGGAACGATGGCACTGACGCAGTATCAGGAGCGGCGCAGGCTGGCGCTGTTCGTCCTGTTGATCGCCGCCTTCCTGGCGCTGCTCTTCGTCGGCTCGGCCTGGAGCGAGGAGGTCCACGAGACCATCGAGGTCGCCGGCCTTGCCCTCATCGTCGTCGGGATCGCCGGCCGGATCTGGTGCACGCTCTATATCGGCGGCCGCAAGGCTTCGGAAATCGTCGCCAGCGGGCCGTATTCGATCTCGCGCAATCCGCTCTACGTCTTTTCCAGCATCGCGGCGGGCGGCGCCGGCGCGGCCACCGGCAGCCTGCTGCTCGGCGCGATCTTCATGCTCGGCTGCGCCGTGGCCTTCCGGGTCGTGATCCTGCGCGAGGAGCGCTATCTGCGCGATGCCTTCGGGGCCGATTTCGACAGCTACGTCGCCCGCGTCCCGCGCTTCCTGCCCAATCCGGCGCTCTACCAGGACATTCGCCGCGTCACCGTCGACACGCGACTGGTCTATCGCACGCTCACGGACGGGCTGGTGTTCTTCCTCGCCCTGCCGTTCTTCGAGACGGTCGAGCTCCTGCAGGGCAGCGGCTATCTGCCGGTGCTCCTGCGTCTCTACTGAGAAACGCGACGCGTCACGGGCGCGGCCTGAAAGCGGCACGCTCGCGCGCGGTCATGTCCTGAAAAGGGGAATGGGTGGGAGGCTGGCACGATGACCCGTGCCGGAGCTCGTTGGGGCTGCTTCCTTCCGGACCTGACCCGGTTGGCGAGTGGCGCGTCCACCACCAACCTCCCGCGCTCCATATCTGCGATCGCTGCCCTAATTGCAACCCGGGCACCCCAGATCGAGGACAGGAATTGATGCCAGCCTTCCAACTCGACCCCTGCCTTGCCAGGGACACGACGTCGATCAGCCGGCTCGGCCTCTGCGACCTGCGCCTGATGAATGACAGCCGCTGGCCGTGGCTCATCCTCGTGCCGCAGCGCAATGCCATTACCGAGTTTCACGAGCTGACGCCGCTCGACCAGACCATGCTGACCTTCGAGATGGGCCTCGTCTCCAAGGCCCTGCAGACGGCGGTGAAGGCCGACAAGATGAATATCGGCGCCCTCGGCAATATCGTGCCGATGTTCCACCTGCATGTGGTGGCACGGCACAAGGGCGACCCCAACTGGCCCGGCCCGATTTGGGGACATGGCACCCCGGTGCCCTATGATGCCGGCGAGGCAGCGCGATTCGCCGACGAGATACGGCGCGCCATCCTGCCGGCCTGACCCTGCGGACAAGCGAAAGAACGACCCTTGAAGGATGACAACCAGCGCGCCGCGATCGCCGATCTGGCGGAGGTGAGCGCCCGCACCGGCTTTGCCGGCAACACGCTGTGGCGCGACGGCGAACGGCGCAGCGACGACAGCCTCGCCGAGGCGCTGAGCCATGACAGGGCGCGGATCTTCCTGGCGACGCCGGGCGGTCGATGGCTGTACCGCACCGGCGGCGCGGCCCTCGATGTCGGCTTCGCCCGCGCCGACGCCGAGGCGCTGGGAGCGGATTTTGCCACCTGCATCCTCCTCGGCTTCGAGCCGGACGGCCGCCCGGTGCTGGCCGCCAGCGCCCCGACGGTGACGCTGCCGGCCGAAGGGCTGGAGGACAACGATCTGCGCTCGCTCGCCATGCGGGCGAGTTTCGACCCCGACACCGAAGGCCAGCTCGGCCAGGCCGCCCATCTCCTCGGCTGGCATGCGCGCAACGGTTTCTGCGCCCGCTGCGGCGGGGAGACCCGGTCCGAAGCGGCCGGCTATCGCCGCCGCTGCACGCGCTGCGACGACGTGGTCTTTCCGCGCACCGATCCGGTGACCATCATGCTCGTCCATGACGGCAACGGCCGCTGCGTGCTGGGGCGCCAGCCGCATTTCCCGGAGAATTTCTGGTCCTGCCTCGCGGGCTTCGTGGAGGCCGGCGAGACGGTCGAAGCCGCGGTACGCCGCGAGACGCTGGAGGAATCGGGGCTCGCCGTCGCGTCCGTGCGCTATCTGGCGTCGCAGCCCTGGCCGTTCCCCGGCAGCCTGATGATCGGCTGCATCGCGCGAGCCAGCAGCTTCGAGATCGATTTCGACAGCGACGAACTGGAAGCCTGCCGCTGGTTCGACCGCGCGGAAGTGCAGGCGATGCTGGCCGAGGCCCATCCGGAGGGCCTCGCCCTGCCCCGGCGCTTCGCCATCGCCCATCACCTGATCAAGGCGTTCGCCGACGGCGAGGTCTGACGCGGCGCGGCGGGTCCCGGCGGGCTATTCGCCGGCCGGGCGGCCCATGCCGGCGTTCAGCCGATCGGGCGCGGCCTCGTAGACACCGAGGATTGTCACCTTGCGGGTGAAGAAGGCCAGTTCCTCCAGTGCCAGCCGGACAGAATCGTCGTTCGGATGGCCTTCGACATCGGCATAGAACTGCGTGGCGATGAACTGGCCGCCGAGCTGGTAGCTCTCCAGCTTGGTCATGTTGACGCCATTGGTCGCGAACCCGCCCATCGCCTTGTAGAGCGCGGCCGGCAGGTTGCGGACCTCGAAGACGAAGGTGGTGACCGTATTGCGGCCGACCGGGGCCCACAAATCGGTCGGCTGGGCGCCGGGTCGCGACAGGACGACGAAACGGGTGACGTTGTTGGCCGAATCCTCGACGTCGCGCTCGATGATGTCGAGCCCGTAATGCGAGGCCGCCAGCTCCGGCGCGAGTGCCGCGCGGCTGCGGTCTCCGGCCTGCGAGACCTCCCGCGCCGCGCCCGCCGTGTCGCCGGCCACCACCGGCTTCCAGCCATTGCCGCGAATGTAGCGGCGGCACTGGCCGAGCGCGTGGATGTGGCTCTGCACGGTGCGGATCTCGTCGCGGGCGACGCCCGGCAGCACCATCAGCTGGAAATGGATCGGCATGAAATATTCGCCGACGATCTGCAGCCCGGAATCGGGCATCAGATGGTGGATGTCGGCCACCCGGCCGGCCAGCGTGTTCTCGATCGGGATCATCGCCAGCGCCGCCTCGCCGGACCGCACCGCGTCGAAGGCGTCGTCGAAGGACGGGCACGGCATCGGCTCGTGGTCCGGCCGCACCGCCTGGCAGGCCATGTCGGAATTGGCACCGGGCTCGCCCTGGAAGGCGATCTTGGGTCGGATGTCGCTCATGGCTCGACCCCGTACATGATTCGCGCCCGTTCCAGGTCGGCGGGGCCGTCGACGCCGAGCGGCACGGTGTCGATGATCTCGGCGTCGATGCGCATGCCGTCTTCCAGTGCCCGCAGCTGCTCCAGCTTCTCGCGATTTTCCAGCGTCGAGGGCCCGAGCGTCACGAAACGTTCGAGGCTCGCCCGCCGATAGGCGTAGAGGCCGACATGATGAAACAGCGGCCCTTCGCCCCAGGGGGCCGTGGCGCGGGTGAAGTAGAGCGCCCGCAGTCGCGACGGGCCGTTGGGCGAGCCGACGATCTTCACCACGTTGGGGTTGGTCTTCTCCTCCGCGTCGGTGATCGCCACGCCGAGCGTCGCGATGTCGCAGCGCGGATCCTCGAAGGGGGCCAGCACCTGGCGGATCGCCTCCGGCTCGATGGTCGGCAGATCGCCCTGCACATTGACGATGGTCTCGACCGCACCGTCGGGATCAAGTCCTTGCAGCGCCTCGAAGATCCGGTCCGAGCCCGACTGGTGCTCGACCGAGGTCATCACCGCCTCGTAGCCCGCCGAGACCACCGCATCGAGGATCTCCTGCGAATCCGTGGCGATCACGACGCGGCCGATATCGGCCGCCGTGGCGCGCTCGGCGACGCGCACGATCATCGGCCGTCCGGCGATGTCGGCAAGGGCCTTCTGGGGCAGGCGCGTGGAGGCCAGCCGTGCGGGAATGAGAACGAGGATCGACATGAGCGGGCGAGGAACCGGAAATTGAAGCCGCAAAACGCTTGTCTGTAGCGGCGCGGGATGACAAAAGGCGCGGTGGAACCGCCTCTTACAGATATTGCCTTGAAACCGCAAAAGACCTAGGTTCCGCGCGTTTTTGTCAGACAGAAAGCGGCGGCGCCTGGTGCCCCTGCTTGCAGAGGGAGCCCTCCCGCCCATGAATTCGTTCGAGGCCAACAAGATCTTCGGAGCCGTGCTCGGGACCATCTTCGTCCTGTTCGGCGGCAGTCTGCTGGCGGAAGCGCTGTTCCATGCCGAAGCGCCGGAGCAGCCGGGCTACGTGATCGTGGCCGCCGAGCCGGGTGAAGGCGGAGACGCCGCCCCTGCAGCCGCGGAAGATCCGCCGGTCGCCGCGCTGCTGCAGACGGCCGACGTCGAGGCCGGCGCCTCGCAGTTCAAGAAGTGCGCCGCCTGCCACAGCATCGAGAAGGGCGGCCCGAACAAGGTCGGCCCGCATCTGTGGGACGCCGTCATGCGGCCGATCGCATCGGTCCCCGACTTCGGCTACTCGACCGCCATGCAGGAATTTTCCGAGGGCGGCGAGGTCAAGTGGGACTATGAGCACCTCTACGGCTTCCTGAAGAACCCCAAGGGCTACATCCCGGGCACCGCGATGGGCTTCGCCGGCCTGAAGAAGCCGGAAGACCGCGCAAACCTGATCGCCTATATGCGCGAGCAGGCCGACAGCCCGGCGCCCCTGCCGGAAGCCCCGGCCGAGGCACCGGCTGAAGAGGCCGCTGCCGAAGAGGCGACCGACGCGGCCACGACGACGCAGGGCGATCCGGCCGCAGGCGGCCAATCCGCTGCCCAGGCCGGCGGCACGGCCGATGCCGAGCCGGCACCCCAGCCGGGCGCCGAACAGGCTCCGACCATGAGCGAGGAAGAGCGCCCGACGCCGCCTGCCGCCGACGCGCCGCAGGATGCCGGCGCAGCGCAGGCCGAGGACCAGCAGCGCGCCGGGACCGGCACCGAGGCGGCTCCAGACGCCGAGGAGAACGTTCCGGGCGAAGAGAACGCCGCGGACGAGGAAGCTGCGGCAGCACCGGCCGAAGGTGCGGCTGGCGAGACCCAGGTCGCAGCTGCCGAGCCGGCCGCCGTGTCCGGCGATCCGGAAGCCGGCAAGAAGGTCTTCCGCAAGTGCCAGGCCTGCCACGCCGTCGGCGAAGGCGCGAAGAACAAGGTCGGCCCCGAGCTGAACGGCATCGTCGGCGAGGCCATCGCCGCGGTCGAGGGCTACAGCTTCTCGCCGGCGCTGGTCGCCTATGCCGAGGAGCACCCGACCTGGAACGTCGAGGAGCTGTCCGCTTGGCTGGCCGATCCGCGCGGTCTGGTGAAGGGCACCAAGATGGTTTTCCCCGGCCTGAAGAAGCCCGAGGATGTCGCCAACGTCATCGCCTATCTCGCCACCTTCGACGAGAACGGCGCGACCACCGGCAACTGAGCCGGCACGTCACCGACATCGAGAAACATCTGCAAAGCCCCGGCCCTTGCCGGGGCTTTGTTCGTTTCGGCCTGTCGTTGCTCACGTCAGCCGCTGCCCGAAGCCCTGTCCGGCCTCGATTACGCTTTCGTCACGTGACTTTACCCGCCCCCCTTCCCTAGATTGGGTCAAGACCCGATCGCGGGACCATCGCCCGCCTATTTGCATGGAGGCCGCCCTTGTCGTTGCCGAACCGTCTCGTCCGTCTTGCCGTCGCGAGCAGCCTCGCCTTCGGCGTCATCGGCGCTCCGGCCCTTGCGCAGGACAAAGCGACCAGCCAGCCGGACCAGCAGGTGGAAACCGGAACGGCAGAGGCCGAGAACGCGGCGGCCGCCGCCCCGAAGGCCGAGGGCGCCGGGGAATGGCATGAATCCTCGTCGCTGATCGAGGGCTCGAAATATCCGGACGACTTCGCCCATTACGACTACGTCAATCCCGATGCGCCCAAGGGCGGGACGCTGAACCAGATCGCCATCGGCTCCTTCGACAGCTTCAACCCCTTTATCGTGCGCGGTACGCCGGCGGCGGGCCTTGCCACCTTCGGCGGCGGCCTCCTCTACGACACGCTGATGGACCAGTCGCCGGACGAGCCGGGCACGGCCCATGCGCTGATCGCCGAAGCCGTCCGCTACCCGGCGGACTTCTCCTCGGTGACCTACCGCCTCAACCCGGAGGCGCGCTGGCACGACGGCGAGCCGGTGACGGTCGAGGACGTGATCTGGAGCTTCGAGACGCTGACCGAGCTGCACCCGCAATGGTCGGCCTATTACAAGAACATCGTCGCGGCGGAGCAGACCGGCGACGGCGAAGTGACCTTCACCTTCGACCAGACCGGCAACCGCGAACTGCCCAACATCGTCGGCGACCTGACGATCCTGCCGAAGCACTGGTGGGAGGGCACCGACGCCAGCGGCAACAAGCGCGACATCACCCAGCCCACCTCCGAGGTGCCGCTGGGCTCCGGCCCCTACCGCATCAAGTCCTACGATATCGGCCAGTCCATCACCTGGGAGCGCGTCGCCGACTATTGGGGCCTCGACAACCCGACCCGGGTCGGTCGCTACAATTACGGCGAGATCCGCTACGTTTATCTGCGCGACACCAACGCGGCCTGGGAGGCGTTCAAGAAGGGCGGCCTCGACGACTGGCGGCTGGAGAACATGTCGCGGCGCTGGGCCGAGGGCTACGACTTCCCCGCCGTGAAGGACGGCCGGGTCATCCGCAAGACCATCGACAGCGGTCAGGTCCAGTCGATGCAGGCCTATGTGCTCAACAACCGGCTGGAGAAGTTCCAGGACCGGCGGGTGCGCAAGGCGCTGACGCTCGCCTACAATTTCGAGGAGATGAACCGCACGCTGTTCTTCGGCCTCTACGAGCGCATGCACTCCTATTTCGAGAACAGCGAACTGGCCGCCAAGGGGCTGCCGGACGAGCGCGAGCTCGCCTATCTGGAGCCGCTGCGCGGCCAGATCCCCGACGAGGTCTTCACCGAGGAGTTCGCGCTGCCGGCCTATAACGATCCCGGCGCGGCCCGAAACTATCTGCGCGAGGCGCTCGGCCTCCTGAAGGAAGCCGGCTACGAGCTGCGCGGCACGACGCTCGTGAACGCGCAGACCGGCGAGCCCTTCACCATCGAGTTCCTCGGCAACGATCCGATGGACAACCGCACCCTCGAGCCCTTCGCCCGCCAGCTCCAGCGTCTCGGCATCCAGACCGAGGTGCGGATCGTCGACACCAACCAGTATATCGAGCGCATGAACGGCTTCGAGTTCGAGGTGGTCGGGCTGCGCTATCCGGGCCAGTCGCTCTCCCCCGGCAACGAGCAGCGCGACTTCTGGAGCACCACCGCCGCCGACGCCCCAGGCAGCCGCAACTATTCCGGCATCAAGAACCCAGCGATCGACCAGCTCATCGACGACATCGTCTATGCGCCGGACCGCGAGAGCCTCGTCGCCGCCACGCGGGCCCTCGATCGCGTGCTGCTGTGGGAGTATTACGTCGTCCCGCAATGGTACAAGTCGGAAGACTGGCTGGCCTATTGGGACAAGCTGCAGATGCCGGAAAAAGGCCCGGCCTATAACGGCATCGATCCCTTCTCCTGGTGGACGAAGTCTGCCGAGGCCGAGAAGGCTACAGCGAACTGATGGCGACGGCGCTCGGTCATTTCACCCGCCGCCATTTCGGTCAGATGATCCTGGGTGCCGGCATGGCGGCGATCCTGCCGGGGCGGCCCTTCGCACAGGTGGCGACGGATCAGCCGCTGCACGGCCTGTCGGCCTTCGGCGAACTGAAATATCCGCCGGATTTCGACCATTTCGACTATGCGACGCCCGACGCGCCGGCAGGCGGCCAGATGAACCTGGCCGTCGCCTACTGGGCCCTCAACCAGTCGCCCCTGACCTTCGACACGCTGAACAGCTTCGTCCTGCAGGGCAACGCCCCGCCGCGCATCGAGAAGCTCTACGATTCCCTCGTCGTCGCCGCGATGGACGAGCCCGACGCGATCTATTGCGCCCTCGCCGAAACCGTCACCCTTTCGGCCGACCGCAACAGCTTCACGTTCAAACTGCGGCCGCAGGCGCGGTTCTCCACCGGCGATCCGGTAACCGCCGACGACGTGGTCTTCTCCTACGAGACGTTGAAGGAGTTCGGCCATCCGAGCCTGCAGGTGGCGCTCCGCAACGTCGCCGAGGCCGTGGCCGAGGACGCGGCGACCGTCCGCATCACCTTCTCCGGCGCCCAGAGCTACCAGGACGCCCTCGACGCCCTCGGCATGCCGATCCTGCCGCGCGCATTCTTTGCGGACCGGGACTTTGCCACCGTCAGCACCGAAGCGATCCCCGGCAGCGGCGCCTATGCCATCGGGCGCTACGAGTTCGGCCGCTATATCGAATATATCAAGCGCCCTGATTATTGGGCGAAGGACGTGAACTTCGCCCGCGGTCTGGGTCATTTCGACACGCTGCGGATCGATTTCTTCCGCGATCGCCAGCCCGCGCTGGAAGCCTTCAAGAAGGGATTGATCACCTTTCGTGAGGAATTCACTACCAAGGACTGGGCGACCGAATACGACTTCCCCGCGGTCCAGCGCGGCGAGGTCATCAAGCGAGAATTTGCCGCCGAGAAGCGCCCCCGCTTCCAGTGCTGGGCGCTCAACCAGCGTCGCGAACGTTTCGCCGATGCGCGGGTCCGGCGCGCGATCAACATGTGCTTCGACTTCGAATGGACCAACGCCAACTTGCTGTTCGGCCAGCGCGTCCATTCCAACTCGCCGTTCCAGGGCTCCGAATTCGTCGCCACCGGCAAGCCGTCCGAAGCCGAGCTCGCTCTGCTGGAGCCCCTGCGCGGCACGATCCCCGACGAGGTGTTCGGCGAAGTCTGGGTCCAGCCGGTCAGCGACGGCTCGGGCCGCGACCGCCGGCTGCTGCGCGAAGCCTCGCAACTCTTCGCCGAGGCCGGCTGGCGCCGCGACGGCAACCGTCTGGTCAACGCCGCCGGCGAGCCGTTCCGGCTGGAATATCTGACCTATGGCCAGGAGCAGAAGCGGGTCTACGCCAAGTTCGTCGACACGCTGCGCACCCTGGGCGTCGACGCCACCATGCGGCTGGTCGATCCGGCCCAGTACCAGGAGCGGATCAACCGCTACGATTTCGACATGGTGCTGGCCGCCTTCAGCCTCGGCGCCACGCCGACGCGCGAGGGCCTGTCGCTGTTCTTCGGCAGCGATGCGGTCGACCGTCCGGGCGCCTACAATTATCCCGGCATGGCCAGCGAGGCCGTCGACACGCTGATCGGCCACGCCGCCCGCGCGACGAGCCGGGCGGAACTGGTGACGGCGCTCCTGGCCCTTGACCGGGTGTTGCGCTGGCGGCTCGACTGGCTGCCCAACATCACGGCCGACGGCCACCGCGCCGCCTTCTGGGATATTTTCGGCTTTCGCGAGGACAAGCCGGACTATTCGTGGCCCGTCGAGACTCTATGGTGGTACGAAGCGGAGAAGGCCAAGGCGCTGGGTCGCGGCTGATCCGCGGCCGGGCACCACGCTGAAAACGGGACGGGTCGCGGCCGCGCTTTTGCGATCGCGCCACGCCCGCGTTATCACCGCAATCGGCCGGTAATGCCGGCTGCCGGTTCGCCGGCGCAATCTGCATCTCGGAGACGATCACCCGCCCATGGGCTCCTATATCCTCCGCCGCATCCTGCTGATGATCCCGACCCTCGTCGGCATCATGGCGATCTCGTTCCTGGTGATTCAGTTCGCGCCCGGCGGGCCGATCGAACAGGTCATCGCCAGCCTGCAGGGCGAAGCCGGCGGCGCCATGGACCGGGTGTCCGGTGGCGGCGGCGATTTCGGCTCAGGCTCGAGCGGCGGCAGCGACAATTCCGGCTATCGCGGCGCGCAGGGGCTCGACCCGGCCTTCATCGAGCGGCTCGAAAAGCAGTTCGGCTTCGACAAGCCGCCGCTGGAGCGCTTCGGCATGATGCTGTGGAACTATGTCCGCTTCGATTTCGGCGACAGCTATTTCCGCTCGGTCTCCGTCTGGGACCTGATCCTCGAAAAGATGCCGGTGTCGATCTCGCTCGGCTTGTGGATTACGCTGCTGTCCTATCTGATCTCGATCCCGCTCGGCATCCGCAAGGCGCTGACCGACGGCTCGCGCTTTGACGTGTGGACCTCCGGCGTCGTCATCGTCGCCTATGCGATCCCCGGCTTCCTCTTCGCCATCATTCTCATCGTGCTGTTTGCCGGCGGATCCTTCTATGACTGGTTCCCGCTGCGCGGCCTCCTGTCGGACGGGGTGCGCGGCGACTGGTGCGCGGTCTGGTCGCCGGCCGGCGATCTCGGCCGCTGCGTGACGCAGACCATCCCGGACTATTTCTGGCACCTGACGCTGCCGCTGATCGCCCTGTCGCTGTCGGCCTTCGCCACGACGACGCTCCTGACCAAGAACTCCTTCCTCGACGAAATCCGCAAGCAATACGTCACGACGGCCCGCGCCAAGGGCCTGTCGGAGCGGCGTGTGCTCTACGGCCATGTCTTCCGCAACGCCATGCTGATCATCGTCGCCGGCTTCCCCGGCGCCTTCATCTCGGCCTTCTTCGCCGGCTCGCTGCTGATCGAGACGATCTTCTCGCTCGACGGACTCGGCCTGCTCGGCTTCGAATCCATCTACCAGCGGGACTATCCGGTCGTGTTCGGCACCCTCTACATCTTCTCCCTGCTCGGCCTCGTGACGACCCTTCTCTCCGACCTCACCTACACCTGGATCGATCCGCGGATCGACTTCGAGAAGCGGGAGGTGTGACGATGGACGACGCACAGAAGGACCGCCTCGCCGCTGAAAAACGTGATCCGACACTGCCGGACGAGCGCGCCGCCGACATTGCGCGCGAGCAGACCGCCGGCATCGCCCAGATGGCGCCGGAATCGGAGACGACGAAGCGGCCGCGCCTGTCGCCCCTGAACCGCCGCCGCTGGCAGAACTTCACCGCCAACCGGCGGGGCTTCTGGTCGCTGTGGATCTTCCTGGTCCTGTTCGTGATCACCGGGCTGGCCGAACTCGTCGCCAACGACCGACCGCTGCTGGTCGAGTACAAGGGCGAATTCTACTACCCGATCGTCGTCGACTATCCCGAGGAAGTGTTTGGCGGCTTCCTGCCGGTGACGAACTATCGCGACCCCTTCGTGCAGGACGAGATCGACGCCAATGGCTGGGCGATCTGGCCGCCGATCCGCTACTCCTACCAGACCGTCAACAACGCCATTCCGACGCCGGCGCCCTCCGCCCCCTCCTGGACCTTCACCAAGGAGGAGCGCTGCCAGCGCTATCCGCTCGGCGCCGAGGACCCGAACTGCACCTTCGGCAACATGAACTGGCTGGGCACCGACGACCAGGCCCGCGACGTCGCCGCGCGGCTGATCTACGGCTTCCGCATCTCGGTGATGTTCGGCCTGATCCTGACCGCGGCCTCGGCGGTGATCGGCGTCGCCGCCGGCGCGGTGCAGGGCTATTTCGGCGGCTGGCTCGATCTCCTGTTCCAGCGCTTCATCGAGATCTGGTCGTCGATCCCGGTCCTTTACCTGCTGCTGATCATCGCCGCGATCCTGCCCCCCGGCTTCTGGGTGCTGCTCGGCATTATGCTGCTGTTCTCCTGGGTCGCCTTCGTCGGCGTGGTGCGGGCCGAGTTCCTGCGCGCCCGCAATTTCGAATACGTCAACGCCGCCCGGGCCCTCGGCGTCGGCGACTGGACGATCATGACCCGTCACCTCCTGCCGAACGCAATGGTGGCGACGCTGACCTTCCTGCCCTTCATCCTGAACGGCTCGATCACCACCCTCACCTCGCTCGACTTCCTCGGCTTCGGCCTGCCGCCCGGCTCGCCGTCGCTCGGCGAGTTGCTGGCCCAGGGCAAGAACAATCTGCAGGCGCCCTGGCTGGGCTTCTCGGGCTTCTTCGTGATCTCGCTGATGCTGTCGCTGCTGGTCTTCGTCGGCGAGGCGGTGCGCGATGCCTTCGACCCCCGCAAGAGCTTCGGGTGATGCGGGGACCGCGGGGGGCGTCGCATTCCGTCGGTGGATGCCGCCGGGGCGGCTCCAGCCGCCGGCCGGAGCCTCTCGCATGAGCGATCATTCCCAACATCACCACGGCAACCACGACCATGCGCACGGCTTTGCCGGCCACGCCGGGGGCGCCAACGAGAGGCGGATCGCCATCGCGGCGGTGGCGACCGGCGCCTTCATGGTCGCCGAGGTGATCGGCGGTCTCGTCTCCGGCTCGCTCGCGCTCCTCGCCGATGCCGGGCACATGCTGACCGACTTCGCCGCCCTGGCGCTTGGCTGGTTCGCCTTCCGGCTGGCCCGCAAGCCCAGCGATGCGCGCCGCACCTTCGGCTATGACCGCTTCCAGGTGCTGGTCGCCTTCGTCAACGGCCTTGCCCTGTTCCTGATCGCCGCCTTCATCATCTACGAGGCCTGGCACCGGCTGCAGGCGCCGAGCCCGATCCTCGGCGGCACCATGATGGCGGTCGCGGTCGCCGGCCTTGCGGTCAATATCGGCGTCTTCCTCGTCCTGCACGGCGCCGACCGCGACAATCTCAACATCCGCGGCGCGGTGCTGCATGTCCTCGGCGATCTTCTCGGCTCGGTGGCGGCGATCCTCGCCGCGGTCGTCATCCTTTGGACCGGATGGACGCCGATCGACCCGATCCTGTCGGTGCTGGTTTCGGTGATCATCCTCGTTTCGGCCTGGCGGCTGGTGCGCGATGCCGGCCATGTGCTGCTCGAAGGCGCGCCCGGCGACGTCGACATCGCTGAGATCGCGCCGCATCTGGTCGCCGCGGTGCCGGACCTGCACGAGGTCCACCACGTTCACGCCTGGTCGATCACGCCGGAACGCACGATGGCCACTTTGCACGCCTGCATCCACGAAGAAGCCGACGGCACGGCCGTCGTGCGTACCATCAAGGCCGAACTACGCCAGCGCTTCGCCATCCACCATGCGACCGTCGAGATCGAGCGCGGCGTCTGCGCCGACGACGGCCGCGACCATCATGGCGGAGCACCGACCGCCGCCCCATGTCACATGCCCGCCCGAGGCGCGGCCGCCACGTCCCCGCGATGACGCCGGAACAAGGATTTCAACGCTTGAGCCCGACCGCCAATATCGCCCAGCCCCCCGCACCGCAGGACACACTGCTGTCCGTCGAGAATCTGTCGGTCGCCTTCACCCAGGGCGGCAAGACGCAGCTCGCCGTCGACAACGTCTCCTTCTCCATCGGCCGGGGCGAAACCGTCGCGCTGGTCGGTGAATCCGGCTCTGGCAAGTCGGTGTCGGCGCTGTCGATCCTGAAGCTGCTGCCCTATCCGGCGGCCAGCCATCCCGGCGAGGGCCGGGTGATGTTCGACGGCCAGAACCTGATCGACGACGACGAGCGCGACCTGCGCAAGGTCCGCGGCAACCGCATCTCGATGATCTTCCAGGAGCCGATGTCGTCGCTCAACCCGCTGCACACGATCGAGCGGCAGATCGGCGAGGTCCTGAAGCTGCATCGCGGCATGCGCGACAAGCAGGCGCAGGAACGTACACTCGAGCTAATGCGGCAGGTCGGCATCCGCGATCCGGAGAAGCGGCTCGACGCCTATCCGCACCAGCTCTCCGGCGGCCAGCGCCAGCGCGTGATGATCGCCATGGCACTCGCCAACGAGCCGGATCTGCTGATCGCCGATGAGCCCACCACCGCCCTCGACGTGACGGTGCAGGCGCAGATCCTCGAACTTCTGAAGGTCATGCAGACCCGCCAGAACATGGGGATGCTGTTCATCACCCACGATCTCGGCATCGTGCGCGCCATCGCCGACCGGGTCTGCGTGATGTACCGGGGCAAGATCGTCGAGGAAGGCCCCACCAAGCGCATCTTCGAGGCGCCCGAGCACCATTACACCAGGCATCTCCTCGCCGCCGAGCCCAAGGGCCAGCCGCCGGCGGCCAACGCCAATTCCCCGGCGGTCGTCGAAGCGAAAGACGTGAAGGTCTGGTTCCCGATCAAGACCGGCTTCTTCCGGCGCACCACCGACCATGTGAAGGCCGTGGACGGCATCGACCTCACCGTGCGCGCCGGCCAGACCGTCGGCGTCGTCGGCGAATCCGGCTCCGGCAAGACCACGCTGGGCCTGGCGCTCACCCGGATGATCGGCTCGACCGGCGAGATCCGCTTCGACGGCGAACGCATCGACGAACGCTCCTTCAAGGCGATGAAGCCGTTGCGCGAGCGCATGCAGATCGTCTTCCAGGACCCGTTCGGCTCGCTCTCGCCGCGCATGCCCATCGCCGACATCGTCGCCGAGGGGCTGGAGATCCATGAACGCAAACTGTCGGCCAGCGAGCGCGACGCCCGCGTCGTCACCGCGCTGAACGAGGTCGGCATCGACCCGGCGACCCGCTTCCGCTTCCCGCACGAATTTTCCGGCGGCCAGCGCCAGCGCGTGGCGATCGCAAGAGCCATGGTCCTCAATCCGCGCTTCGTCATGCTCGACGAGCCGACCTCGGCCCTCGACATGAGCGTGCAGGCCCAGGTGGTCGACCTGCTGCGCGACCTCCAGAAGAAGCACAATCTGGCCTATCTCTTCATCAGCCACGATCTGCGCGTCGTGCGGGCGCTGGCCAACGAGGTCATCGTCATGCGCAACGGCCGCGTGGTGGAGCGGGGACCGTCCGACGAGATCTTCGACAACCCGAAGACCGATTATACCAAGGCGCTGATGGCCGCCGCCTTCGACATCAAGGCCGCACCGACGGGAATTGTATCGCAATGAGTACAGGTCACTACCGCGACAGGCTCGACGACCAGCCGATCGAGACGGAGCTCGTCAGCGACGAGCTGCTGCATGGGGGCTTCCGCGACTTCAAGGTGGCGACCCTGCGCCATGCCCGCCTCGATGGCGAAGGGATGGTCGGCCCGGTGCGGCGCGAATATCTGCACACCGGCTCGGTGGTCGTCGTCATCCCCTACGATCCGGTGCTGGATTCCATCGTGGTCATCCGCCAGTTCCGCCTGGCTGCCGCGCTGAAGACCGAATGCGGCGCGGCGCTGGAGCTGCCGGCCGGCATGGTCGATGCGGGCGAAAGCATCGAGGCCGCCGCCCGGCGTGAGCTGACCGAGGAGACCGGCCTCGTCCCGCAGGCCGTCGAGGATTGTTTCCGGATGCTGGCCGCGCCCGGCCTCACCGACGAGCACGCGACGATCTTCCTGGCGCTGGTCGACGCGTCGAACCTTGCGACCTCGGCCGGCAATGCCGACGAGGACGAGGACATCCGGCCGATCCTCGCCAGGGTCGACGATCTCGTCGCCGCGGTCGACGACCGGCGGGTCGAGAACGGCTATCTGATCGCCTGCGCCCACTGGTTCGCGCGGCTCGGCCGCTCGCGGGCCCAGGCGCTGCTCGGCACGCTCGATGGCCCGGAGGACTGATCCATGACCATTCTCCTCTCCGTCACCGGCTTCGATCCGAAGCGCTGGCGCGCCGCCCTGGAAGCCGCCGATAGCGGCCGCGACATCGTTCTGGAGCCGGCCCATTCGGCTGACCCGGCCATCGAATACGCCGTCGTGTGGAAGCAGCCGCCGGGTCTTCTGGAAGGCCTGCCGAACCTGAAGGCGATCTTCTCGCTCGGTGCGGGCGTCGATCACATCTTCGCCGACAAGGCCCTGCCCGACGTGCCGGTGGTCCGCATCGTCGCCGACGATCTCACCGCGCGGATGAGCGAATATGTCGTCTGGCGGGTGCTCGATCATTTCCGCCGCGGGCGCGCCTATCGCACCCAGCAGGCCCAGACGATCTGGCACGAGCGCCTGCAGCCGGCCGCAAGAGAGATCACCGTCGGCATCATGGGCTTCGGCGAACTGGGGCGCGACGCGGCCGGAAAGCTGCAGGCCCTCGGCTTCAACATCGCCGGCTGGAGCCGCACCGCCAAATCGGCCGAAGGCGTCGAGACCTTCGCCGGCGAGGACGGGCTCGATGGCTTCCTGGCGGCCTCGGACATCGTCGTCGTACTGCTGCCGCTGACCGCCGAGACCCGCGGCATCATCGACGCCGGGTTCCTGTCGCGCCTGAAGCGCCGCACGCCGCTCGGCGGTCCGGTGCTGATCAATGCCGGTCGCGGCGGCCTGCAGAACGAGACCGCGATCCTCGAGGCGCTGGAGCAGGACACTTTGATGGAAGCCTCGCTCGACGTCTTCAATGTCGAGCCGCTGCCGGCCGATCATCCGCTCTGGCGCCATCCGCGGGTCTTCGTCACGCCCCATGCGGCGGCGGTCTCCGACCCGGATGCGCTGGCCCCCGCCGTCATGCGCCAGATCGCGGCCCATGAGCGCGGCGAGCCGCTGCGCGGCGTCGTCGACCGCACCGCCGGCTACTGACCGACCGCCAGGCGCAAACGGAAACGCCGGACAAGGGAAAACCCCTGCCCGGCGTTCGACTGCGCGTCGGGGCGGCCCGAGCCGCCCGGTGACAAGGCTCAGAACTCTTCCCAGCCCTCGCTCTGCGGCGCGGTGTTGCGTGCAGGCGCAGCACCGCCACGGCCGGTCTGGCGCATCTGAACGACGGGCGCCTTGGGGGCCGCCGGGCGCGATCGCGACGGGCGTGCCTGCCGGCCAGTCTCAGACCGGGTGCGGAAGCGGCCGGTGAGCTGATCCAGCGCATCGGCGTCCTTGGCCAGCGTCTGGCTGGCTGCCGTCGCCTCTTCCACCATGGCGGCGTTCTGCTGGGTGACCTTGTCCATCTGGTCGGCCGCACCCGAGACTTCGCGCAGGCTCGTCGCTTGTTCGCGAGCACTCGACGCAATGGTCGAAATGACCTCGGCCATGGCGCTGACTTCGGTGACGATCTCTTCCAGCGACTTGCCGGACGCCGTGACCAGCTCGACACCGGTGCCGACCTGCTCGCGGGACGTCGCGATCAGCGTCTTGATCTCCTTGGCGGCTTCCGCCGAGCGCTGGGCGAGCCCGCGCACTTCCTGGGCGACGACGGCAAAGCCCTTGCCCGCTTCGCCGGCCCGCGCTGCCTCGACGCCGGCATTCAGCGCCAGCAGGTTGGTCTGGAAGGCGATCTCGTCGATGACCGAGATGATCGAGTTGATCTTCTCGGACGACTGCTCGATCTGCCCCATGGCCGCGACCGCCTTGCCGACGACCTCGCCGCCCTTCTGGGCCTTGCCCCGGGCGTCCGAGGCGACGCGCTGTGCCTTGCCGGCGCTTTCTGCCGTATCGTTGACCGCCTGCGTCACCACGCTGAGCGCTGCGACCGTCTGTTCGAGGCTGGCCGCCTGCTGCTCGGTGCGATGCGCCAGGTCGTTCGAGGCGGTGGTGATCTCGCCCAGCCCCATGCGGATCGAGCCGACCGCATTGACGACGCCCCCGACGGTCTCCTCCAGCGTGGCAACGGACTGGTTGTAGAGATCGCAGATCTCCTCGAAGCCCGCCATGCGGGCCCGGTCGAGGCGGGCGGTGAGATCGCCCTCCGACAGCGCCCGGAAGGCCGGCGCGATGCCGGCGATGAACGCCTGGCGCGCCGTCTCCGCCGCATCGATCTCGGCGCTGCGCCGCTGTTCCAGGCCCAGACGCTCTGCTTCCTGGCGTTCGGCGATCATCGCACGCTTCTGCTCCTCCGAACGGCGGAACGACAGGAGGGCCTTCACCATGTCGCCGATCTCGTCCTTGCGGTCGCCGTCGGGTACGCGGGCGGTCATGTCGCCGGCGGCGAAGTCGCGCATGGCGACGGCGGTGACCGAGATTGGCGTGGCGATCGACCGGCCGACGACGAGGACCGTCGCCGCGATGATCAGCGTCAGCAAGGCCGCCAGAGCCAGAACGATCTTGAGGGCCAGCGACGAGGCCGCGGCACTGGCCGCCTCGGCGTCGACGCGCGTCGCCGCCACGCCCGACAGGATCGTCTGGAACAGCGGCTCGACCTCGGCGAAGACGGCGCTCAGCTCCTCGCGCAGGGCTGCTTCCGCCGCCATCGCCTCGGCATAGCCGGCAAAATTGCCGGTGTAGGTCGCAAGGTCGGCCAGCACCGCATCGCGCGTCTGCACCGAACCGAAGGCGGCCGGGCCGACGCTCGCCAGGTCGCTGGCCTGGGCGTTCAGCCGCTCGACATATTTGAGGTCGCCGCGAAGGATGAAATCCTTCTCGTGCCGGCGCAGCATCAGCATCATCACCTGCAGCGAGGGATTGCCCACTTCGCTCAGTTCGGCTTCGAGATCGTGGACCGCAGTGCGCAGCGCGCCCTGCAAGCCGGAATTCTCGTCGAGACCCAGCGAACGATTGACCGCCGCCGCCTGCTCGAACAGCTCGCCATAGCGGGTGAAACTGCGGCGCATGGCCTCCGCTTCGCCGGCCAGACGGCTCAGACCGCCCGCCTGTAACCGATCGGAGAGGTTCTGGAACGCGTCCGCGAGACGGGCGCGGACGGCGGCGTGCTTGGCGATATCGGCCTCGGTCCGGCGCAGGAAGAAGTCCTTCTCGGCGCGCCGCGCCTGCAGGAAGTCCACCTCGATGCGCTGCGTCACGCGTTCGGCGTCACGCGCGCTGTCGATCACCGCCGCATAGTCCGACCGGATGCTCTGGTCGGTGACGAAGATGGCAGCGAGAGCCAGCATGCCGGCGATACTGACCGCCGCGATCGCGGCGATACGGGTGGAAATCTTCAGGTCCGAGAGCTGCACGGCAGGGCATGTCCTATGGCATCAAAGACGTTCGGGGAGGGCGAACGCGGCAATCCATGCGTCTAGGCTGCGCTGCTTAACAACGCCTTAACCATCCAGGTTTTCAGCGCTTCGTAAGCCGGCCAAACCATTGCGATTCCTGACATACTGCGGCGGCGGCGCGCCATGCCTCGCCGCGGCCGCAGCCGGGCGCGGATCAGCCGTGGACCGCAGCGGCGGGCCGCAATCGCCTGACGCTGGTGACGGCAATGCCCCGCTCCTCGAAGCGCGACATGGTCTCCATCAGCGGCTCGATCGCCGTCAGCATGTGATGCGCGTTGGCGTGCAGAAGCCGGGCGCCGTCGAGCATGATCCCGACATGCCCCTTCCAGAAGACCAGATCGCCGCGCTGCAGCGCCTCGACGCCGGCAACCCGCGTGCCGAGGGCGCGCTCCTGCATGTCGGTGTCGCGCGGCGCGTCGACCCCGGCCATCTGGCAGGCGATCTGGACGAGGCCCGAACAGTCGATGCCCGACGCGCTCTTGCCGCCCCACAGATAGGGCACGCCGAGAAAGCGCTCGGCGATGGCGACATAGTCGTCAGCGGCGCTGGCGACCGGCTCCAGATGCTGGAGGACGACCGCGCCCGCCGGCTCGATCCGGGCATAGGCGGCGTTATGGTCCTGCCCGGCACCGACCACCGCGAGGGCCGCGCCCATCGGCAGGTCGTGCAGCGGCGGCAGCTTGATGTCGTAGCCGGGAAAGACCAGCGTGCGCGGAACGCAGACCCGATGCGTCGGAGCGGCCCCGGGCAGGCCCAGCGCCGCGCTCGGTACATAGCCGACATAGCCGTCATTCTGGAGCTGGACCCAGGCCCAGCCTTCGTCGTCCTCGTCGAAGACGCTGACCGCCTCGCCGAACAGTGCCTCGGTATCGAGCGGCGCATTGCCCGCCGGATGCCGCCGGACCGGCGCCAGCGCCGCGATGATCCGGCGCGGAACACCCTCGACAAAGCGGTCGGCCGTGACCTGCCCCTCGAGCCGGCGGTCGGCGAGATCGGGGCGCACGGCGTTGAGGCGGGGATCGAGGGAGCCGGTCATGAACGCGTCTGCCTTGCTGTGCGAAACGGAGACAATGCGACCGGCCCGCTCGGGCCGACCGCCTGTGGTGCCAAGCCGTCAGCGCCGCGGAAAGCGTGCCTTCAGCACCTGGAAGAGGGCACGGGTGGCATGGGCCTCGCCGCCGACGGGGCCGATCGGGCTGGCCTTGGCGCGCCAGCCATAGACATCGAAATGCGACCAGCTCTCTGCCTTCTCCACGAAGCCCTGCAGGAACAGGGCGGCCGTCACCGCACCGGCGAAGCCGTCGCTGGTGACATTGTTGATGTCGGCGACCCGTGAGGAAAGGTTAGCAGCATAGGGCGCCCAGAGCGGCATCCGCCAGACCGGGTCGGCCACCGCCATGCTCGCCGCGGCAAGATCCCCGGCGAAGCCGTCATCGTCGGTAAAGAAGGGCGGCAGGTCGGGCCCGAGCGCCACGCGGGCCGCACCTGTCAGGGTCGCCATGTCGATCAGGAGCTGCGGCGCCTCCTCGTCGGCCAGCGCCAGGGCGTCGGCGAGCACCAGGCGGCCCTCGGCATCGGTGTTGCCGATCTCCACCGTCTTGCCCTTGCGGCTGTGCAGGATGTCGCCGGGACGGAAGGCGTTGGCCGAGATCGCGTTCTCCACCGCCGGGATCAGCACCCGCAGATGCAGATCGAGCCCGCAGGCCATGATCATGTGGGCGAGGCCCAGCACGTTGGCCGCTCCGCCCATGTCCTTCTTCATCAGGAGCATGCCCGAGGCCGGCTTGATGTCGAGGCCGCCGGTGTCGAAGCAGACGCCCTTGCCGACGAGGGTCACCTTCGGCGCGTCCGCCCGCCCCCAGCGCAGGTCGATCAGGCGCGGCGCCGAGGCGCTGGCCCGGCCGACGGCGTGGATCATCGGGAAGTTCTCTTGAAGCAGCGCGTCACCCTCGATCGTCGTCACCGCCGCGCCGAACGCATCGGCCAGCGTCCGGGCCGCCGCTTCCAGTTCGGCCGGTCCCATGTCGCTGGTCGGGGTGTTGATGAGGTCGCGGGTCAGCGACACGCCGGCCGCCAGCGCCTGCGCCTCGGCGGCGTCGACGTCGCTGGGCGGCGCGAAGCGGATGACGGCCGCCGCGTCCTCGTCCTTGCGCCCGGTGCAGTAGCGATCGAAGCGATAGCCGCCGAGAAGCACCGCCAGTGTCGCCAGCGATCCGTCGAGATCGGCGCCCTCGGCAAGCTGCCACTCGCCCGCCGGCAGATGGGTCGCCAGCGCACCGGCGGCGAGTGTCCGGCGCGCGGCCGCCTCCTCCCCCGTTCCGGCGGCCTTGCCGAGGCCGAGAACGGCGCCGGCGGTCGCCCCGTCGGCATCCGGCACCAGCAGCACCTGGCCGGCGCCGGCGTCGAACCGCGTCGCCTTGGCCCAGCGCCGCGCCGCCTCCGGCAGGTCGTCGAGACCGTCGCTTGTCGCCGTCCAGACAGGCAGGGCGGTCGCGGTATTGTCGCTGGCAAGGGTGATCGGCATGGGGCGTGTCCTGAGGTTTGCGTCCTGAGACCGGCATTAACCGGTCATTAGGGTTAACGAAATACTCTTACCGTCGAAGGCCGTCCCGTTTTCGATGCGGCCGACATGCAGGCGGAACAGGAGCAGATCATGGTCGGGCGCGGAACTAGTTCGGGACGCCGTGCGAAACAGGGGCTACTCCTGGGCGCATGCCTCGCCCTGATGGTAACTCAGGGCTGCGGCTCCGTATCCAACGAGACCACCGGCTCGATCCAGCGCCCCGCGCAGCAGGGCCGCACGGTGGCCCAGATGAACACCACCGAATTGCAGTCGGCCGTGCGCACCTATGGCGCCGCCTATGACCGTGATCCCAAGAACAAGCCCACCGGCCTTTCCTATGCCGCCGCCCTGCAGATGGCCGGACGCAACGACCAGTCGCTGGCGGTGATGCAGCAGATGGCGATCGCTCATCCGGAAGATCGCGACGTCCTCGCGGCCTACGGCAAGGCGCTGGCCGCCGCTGGCGACCTGCCTAAGGCGCTGGAGACCATCCGCCGCGCCCAGACCCCGGACTATCCCGACTGGCGGCTCTATTCTGCCGAGGGTGCCATCCTCGACCAGATGGGCCAGCAGGTTCCGGCGCGCACGCTCTATCGCAAGGCGCTGGACATGCAGCCGAACGAGCCGACGATCCTGTCCAATCTCGGCATGTCCTACCTTCTCGGCAACGATCTGAAGTCGGCCGAATCCTATCTGCGCTCCGCCGCTTCCCAGCCCGGCAGCGACAGCCGCGTGCGCCAGAACCTGGCGCTGGTCGTCGGCCTGCAGGGCCGCTTCGACGAGGCCGAGAAGATCGCCAGCAGCGAACTGCCGCCGGCCGAGGCGGAAGCCAATGTCGCCTTCCTCAAGGCGATGCTCGCCCAGCAGAACACTTGGGCGATGCTGAAGGACAAGGACAAGGCCGAGAACTGATCGGCCCCACCGCCTCACGCTGACAGGTCGAAGACACGAGAAAGGGCGCATCCTCGGGGTGCGCCCTTTTTGCGTTGACGGCCGCTGCGGTCCACCCCGGCCTTGTCCGCCGCGAACAGGGAAGCCGGACAGGCGTGGCCGAGCTTCATGTGTCCGGCGTTGCGCCGTCCCTTCGCTGTAATGCTCCGGGATTGCCCCCCGCGCGGTCATGAAGGTCCGGTCGGCGCCCTGCGAGGCGGGCTCCACGGCGCGGCCCGACACGGTCCGGCTGGCGCCGGGCGCCCTGCTGGCGGTGCCGCTACTGGACGGCCATGACCTTGATGATCGCCGGGCCGATGATGACGGCGAACAGCACCGGCAGGAAGAACACGATCATCGGCACGGTGAGCTTCGGCGGCAGCGCGGCGGCCTTCTTCTCGGCGAGGTTCATCCGCTGGTCGCGGTTTTCCTGCGACAGCGTCCGCAGCGCGGTGCCCAGCGGCGTGCCGTAGCGCTCGGCCTGGACCAGCGCCGTACAGACCGTGCGCACGCCGTCGAGGCCGGTCCGGGTGGCCAGATTGTCATAGGCCACCTTGCGGTCCGGCAGATAGGACAGCTCGGCGCAGACCAGCACCAGCTCCTCGGCAAGCGGGATCGACTGGATGCCGATCTCCTCGGCGACCCGGCGGAAGGCCGCCTCGATCGAATTGCCCGATTCCACGCAGATCAGCAGCAGGTCCAGGGCATCCGGCCAGGCACGGCTGATCGACAGCCGGCGCTTGGTAGCACGGTTCTTCACAAAGAAGATCGGCGCAACGAAGCCGACATAGGCGACGCCGAGGCAGATCGCGATGCGCATCATCGTCGGGTGCGTGTCGAGGAGGCCGAGGCCGAAGACGTAGAACAGCGCCAGGGCGAACATCAGCAGCGGCAGGACGGCGCGTGCGAACAGAAACAGGGTCAGCGGTCGCTGGCCGCGATAGCCGGCATTGCGCAGGCTCGTCACGGTCTTGTCGTCGGCCAGCGCCGTGCGCAGGTTGAGACGCTCGACGACGAGGCTGGCGACGCCCTTGCTGTCCTGCTGGCGCAGGCCCGAGCGACCGCGCTCGTTCTCAGCCGCCATGCGCGCCCGCTCGCGCGCCCGCATCTCGTCGCGCTCCAGCGCCACCGCCTTCATCCGGCTCTTCAGCTGGTTGCCGGCGAGCATCGGCATGGCGATGGCGATGAAGGTGGTGAACACCGCGATCGCCATGACCACGCTGGCGGCGACCGCCGGGGACACTCCGATGAGCGCGAACATATCCATACTCGTCTGCACCTTCCGCTTCGGCTGCGCCTTCTGAGCGGCGCCGGTCGGCCCTTAGAAATCGAAGCTGATCATCTTCTTCATCACGAAGACGCCGGTCGCCATCCACAGCCCCGAGATCGCCAGGATCAGATGACCGGTGCCGGAGGTGAAGAGGACGGAGATGTAGTCGGGCGTCGTGATGTAGACGAGGCTGGCGACGACCACCGGCAGCGCGCCGATGATGCCGCCGGAGGCCTTGGCCTCCATCGACATCGCCTGCACCTTCGCCCGCATCTTCTTGCGGTCGCGCAGCACGTTGGACAGGTTGCCCAGCGCTTCCGACAGATTGCCGCCGGCCTGCGACTGGATGGCGATGACGATGGCGAAGAAGTTCGCCTCGGGCGTCGGAATGTTGCGATAGAGCTTCTCGACCGCCTCGGAGATCGGCACGCCCATCTGCTGGCTCTCGATAATCTTGCGGAACTCGCTGCGCACCGGCTCCAGCGTCTCGCCGGAGACGATCCTGAGCGTGTCGTTCAGCGGCAGGCCGGATTTCACGCCGCGCACGATCAGATCGATGGCGTTGGGAAACTCCTCGCCGAATTTCTGGAAGCGCTTCTTGCGCGCCCGCGACAGGAGAAAGCGCGGCAGGCCGAGCCCGCCGACGACGACCGCACCGATCAGCAGCAGCAACGGCGCGCCGAAGATCGCCGCCACGAACAGGCTGACGAAGCCCATGGCGATGCTGAGCAGCACGAACTGCTTGACGCTCATCGTCCAGCCGGCCTGTTCGAGCTGGCGCTGCAGGGTCAGCTTGCCGGTGTGCTTGTCGCGCTCCTTCTGGCGCGATTCCAGCTCCTTCAGCGACGACTGGATCGTCTTGCGGCGCTTGTCCTGCTCCTTCAGCCGGTCGCGGGCGACCTTCAGCGAACGCCGCTCGGTGTCGTCGCGCGTATATTGCGCACGCCGGTTCTCCACCTTGCGTTCCTTGGCGATCCGCGGCTGCAGAAAGGCGAAGGCGAGCGCGCCGGCGGCGATCGTCGAGAACAGAATGAACAGGATGACGCCGGCCGGGCTCATTACAGCATCCCCGCCGGCTCGTCGGCGCCCGACGCGTCAAGGGCGGCGGCAAGGCGCTGCTCCTCGTTGTAGTAGCGCGCCCGGTCCCAGAAGGCCGGCCGGCCGATGCCGGTGGAGCGGTGCCGGCCGATGATCCGGCCCTGGGCGTCCTCGCCGGTCATGTCGTAGACGAACAGATCCTGCGTGGTGATCACGTCGCCCTCCATGCCGAGCACTTCGGTGATGTGGGTGATGCGGCGCGACCCGTCGCGCAGGCGCGCGGCCTGGACGATCACGTCGATGGAGCCGACGATGATCTCCTTGACGGTGCGCGAGGGCAGCGAGAAGCCGCCCATGGCGATCATCGATTCCATGCGGTTCAGGCACTCGCGCGGCGAGTTGGCGTGGATCGTGCCCATCGAGCCGTCATGGCCGGTGTTCATCGCCTGCAGGAGGTCGAAGACCTCCGGTCCGCGCACTTCGCCGACGATGATGCGTTCGGGCCGCATGCGCAGGCAGTTCTTGACCAGATCGCGCATGGTGATCTCGCCCTCGCCCTCGATATTGGGCGGACGGGTTTCCAGGCGCACGACATGGGGCTGCTGGAGCTGCAGCTCGGCCGAATCCTCGCAGGTGATGATCCGCTCGTCGGTGTCGATATAGCGGGTCAGGCAGTTCAGAAGCGTCGTCTTGCCCGAGCCGGTACCGCCGGAGATGACCACGTTGCAGCGGACCCGGCCGATGATCTGCAGGATCTGCGCGCCCTCCGGCGAGATCGCGCCGAACTGGACGAGCTGGTCGAGGGTGAGCTTGTCCTTCTTGAACTTACGAATGGTCAGCGTGGTGCCGTCGATGGACAGCGGCGGCGCGATGACGTTGACGCGGCTGCCATCGGGCAGGCGTGCGTCGCAGATCGGCGAGGTCTCGTCGACGCGCCGGCCGACCTGGCTGACGATGCGCTGGCAGATGTTCAGGAGCTGCTGGTTGTCGCGGAAGCGGACATTGGTCTCCAGCACCTTGCCGGCGACTTCGATGAAGGTCTGGCGGGCGCCATTGACCATGATGTCGGCGATGTCGTCGCGCGCCAGCAACGGCTCCAGCGGTCCGTAACCGAGGACGTCGTTGCAGATGTCGCTGAGCATGTCCTCCTGTTCGGAGATCGACATGGCGAAGCTTTTGATCGCGACGATGTCGTTGACGATGTCGCGGATTTCCTCGCGCGCGCTCTCGGCATCGAGGCGGGCGAGCTGCGACAGGTCGATCGTGTCGATCAGCGCCGCGAAGACCTCGGCCTTGCGGGCGTAATAGCTGTCCGGCCGCACGGCCGCGGAATTGTCGCTCGCGGCGGCTTCCCGCGGCGCCGCTGCCGCCGGCGGCGGCGTGGCGGGCGCCCGCGATACGGGCTCGCGCGGCTTGGGCGCCGGGACCGGCGCGGCCGACGGCTTCGGCAGGGTCGAGGTCAGACCCATGCCGGGATTGCTGCGAGGCTCGCTTCCGCGTTTGCCGAACATGCTGCCGCTACTCCCTGGTTGCTTTGCCGCTGTGGCGCAGCCGCTGGAGAAGGCCCTGCTTCTTCGGCTTCTTGGCCGTGCCGCGTCCGGTCAGGACGTGGGCGACGTGCTCGAAGGCCTCCACGGCCGGATGCTTGCCATCGAGTTCGGCGAGCATCTGCCCGTTATTGGCCGCATTGCCGAAGGCCTGCGGGTCGAAATTGATCTGGGCGATCGGCTCGAGGCCGAGCGGATCGGCGAATTCCTCGGGCGAGATTTCCGGACGCCGCGGGATCGCCAGCTGGTTCAGGATCAGATGCGGCACCGGATCGTTGGGCCGCAGCTTGGCCAGCATGTCGACGAGGTTCTTGGCGTTGCGCAGATTGGCCAGATCCGGCGTCGCGGTGATGACGATCTGGTCGGCCGAGGCGAGAACGCTGCGGGTCCAGTCGTTCCACACATGCGGAATGTCGAGCGCCACCACCGGCGCGCCGCGCTGGGCGGTCTCGATCAGCGCCGAGAAGGCCTCGGTCGAGAAGTCGTAGGTGCGGTCGAGCAGCGACGGCGCGGCCAGCAGCGACAGATGCTCGGCGCATTTCGACAGCAGCCGGTCGAGCATGGTGTCGTCCATGCGCTCGGCCGAGAACACCGCCTCGGCGATGCCCTGGGCCGGGTCCTGGTCGAAATTGATGTTGGCGGTGCCGAAGGGCAGGTCGAGATCGGCGATCACCACGTCGCTGGAGAACAGCTTGGAGATCGACCAAGCCAGATTGTGGGCGATCGTCGAGGAGCCGACGCCGCCCTTGGCGCCGACAAAGGCGATCGAGCGGCCGAGCGGCTCGGAATCGGGTGCGGTGAACAGCGAGCCGATGATGGTCATGATGTCGGCGATCGAGACCGGCGCGACGAGATATTCCGACACGCCGCGATGCATCAGGTCGCGATAGAGCGCCACGTCGTTGTAGTGACCGATGATGATCACCTTGGAGCCCGGGTCGCAGACCTCCGACAGGGATTCCAGCTCGCCGATGAGCTCGAGCGGCGGCAGCTTGGATTCCAGGATGACGAGGTTGGGCGTCGGCGCGCCGGAGAAATGTTCCACCGCGGCGCGGATGCCGCCGAGATTGACCCGCATGTGGGCCTTAGCCATGCGCCGGTCCGCCCCGGCATTCTCGATCGGCCGGGCCACGGCCTCGCTCTCGCAGAAGGCCTGGATGGAGATGCGGGGGATCGGCCGGACGTTCTCCAGACCGGCCGGATCGTCGAAGCTGGTGTCCGGCGCAGCGCGCGAAGCGGTAGACATGGTTTCCGCGGCTCCCATCAGTATTCGATTTCGCTGGAACCGGCCGCCGTCGTCGTCGGCTCGCCGCGCCGGTAATTGTCGAGCACCGTGGTGCGTCGGCCGGCATCGATGGAATCGACGCCGCGCGGCGACAGCAGATCACGCGGATCGGCAATCTGGGCGGCAAGGTTCTGCTGACTGGCGCAGCCGAAATTGAAGTAGTTCTTGTTCTCGGACGTGTCCGTCATGTCGTCGGGCCAGCGCCCGCACGGACCGGTCTTGGCGACCAGCGTCGCATAGGTCAGCCGGATCGGCGTCGGCCCTTCGGCGCCCACCGCCGAATAGGGCTGCACGAAGATCCGGTCGCGCGAGATGTAGCGGCCACGCAGCGCCTCGACGATCTCGTGCGAGACCCGCTCGGCGGCATACTGGTTGGCGGAGCCGGTCGGCAGCATCACCTGGATGGAATCGGCGCCCGAGGCGCGGAACCGGTCGCCGAAATGCTCGACGCGGCCGCGATTGGCGTAGGACAGGCGGGCGTCGGACATCACGATCGGAATGTCGATGGCTTCCTGGTCCTCCGACACGACGATTGGATGCCGGGTGCGGTAGTCGTCGGGGATCGAGCCGACCTCGACATTGTGGACGTTGGCGCAACCGCCGGCGATCAGCATCGCGGCCAGCGGCAACAGGGCGGCCATGGACGTCCGGGGACGGCGGCGGCCGATGATCTGCGAACGGTCTTGCACCTGCGATCTCCCAGAACCGGTCATTTGTAGATGAAGCCGACGACGCCGTGATACCGGCCGGGTGGCAGCTTGGTTTCCATGTGGCCGTAGACGCGATTGACGCGGCCGAGGAAGTTGGCGGCACCGTCGCTGGAAAGGGCGAAGCCGTCGTCCGGGCGGGCCAGCGCCTGGCGCGGAACCGGGCGCACCAGATAGGGCGTGACGATGATCACCAGCTCGGTTTCGTAGCGCTGGAAGTCGCGCGAGCGGAACAGCGTGCCCAGCACCGGGATCTTCGACAGGCCGGGGAAACCCGACATGACCTGGCGGGATTCGTCGCGCACGAGACCGGCGATGACCAGCGAGCCGCCCGACGGCAGTTCCACCGTCGTATCGGCCAGACGCTTGCGGATGCCGATGACGGCCGAGCCTGCCGCGGTTGCGCCGCGGCCGAGATTGAACGGCGATTCGAAGGTCGGCTCGGAGACGCTGGTGCGCACCTTCAGGCTGATGCGGCCGGGCGACAGGACGACCGGCGTGAAGTCCAGGCCGATACCGTATTCGATCCGGCGGCTTTCCAGCGTGATGACCTCGCCTTCGACCTCGGTATCGACGATGCGGCCCGCGTCGTCGCGGATGTTGGTGCGCTTTTCGGGCGTGATGCTGCGGCCGTCCGGGATGGAGAATTCGCCGCCGACCTTGAAGCTCGCCTTCTCGCCGCTGATCGCCGTCAGGCTGGGCTCGGCGAGGGTCCGCATGACGCCCGCCTGGTTCAGCGCCCGCAGCTGCGACTGCACGGTGTCGCCGCCCGAACTGTTGGTGATGCGGCCGAAGGTGTTGGACAGCGGATTGCCGAGACCGAACAGATTGTCGGTGGCGGCCGAATAGGCGACGCCGTCGATCGAACCGCTGGCGATGGAATCGATGCCGAGCTGCTTGACCACCGAGCGTTGGACCTCGGCGACGGTGACCTTCAGCGTCACCTGGTCCTCGCCCTGGATCTGCAGGAGATTGACGATCTGGCTCTGGCGCCGGTCTTCCTGGGCAAAGCCGACGTCGCCATCGCCGCCACCGGCCCCGCCCGAGGCTGTCGCCTGCTGGATATACTGGCCCGTGGTGCCCTCGCCTCCGGTCACGAACAGCCGCGCCAGACGCTCGACCTTGGCGGCGTCCTGGGGCGTCTGCACGGTGCCGTTCAGGACGACGTTGTCGTTCAGCATCTCGACCTGGACCACCGAGGACGGGACGTATTTGCGGATCGTCGCCTCGAGCCCGTTGATGTCGCGCTCGATCTTCAGGTCGATGGACGCGATCTGGCGGTTCTGCCGGTCGAAGACGACGATGTTGGTCTGGCCGATCTGCTTGCCGAAGACATAGATGCGCCGGGCGTCACGCGTGACCGCGTCGGCCACCGCGGGGTTGGCGACGAGGATGTCGTGGGCATCGGCCTCGAGCACGATGACCTTGGTCTTGTTCAGACCGAGATTGATGGACTGGGAGCCCTGGCGGACATTGACGACGGTTTGCTCGGCCTGTGCCGGCAGGGTCGTTGCCAGCGGCGCGAGTGCCGTGGACGCCGCGGCCATGACGACCACCAGTTTGCGAAGCCGGGCGCGTAGCATGTCGGATCCTCTCCAATCGTTCATCGGGTTGCCCGTCATTCCTTGGTGGTGATTTCGGAGGACTGGCCGTAGCGCACGACCCGGATCTTGCCGTTCCGGGCGTTCTCCTGGGCGAGCAGGAAGGCCGCATAGCCGGGCGAACCGGGCACGGAATCGGCGAGCGAGCGCAGCGAGAGCACCAGACGGTCGGCGATCTGCTGGGCAGCGGTGAGGGCTTCGGCCTGATCGGGATCGACTTCCAGCGTCGCGGTCGATCCGACCACGACCTTCTCGCCGTCCTTCTCCTGGATGGTCTGGTCGATGGCCAGGACCCGCAGATTGCGCAGGACGGTCTCGGTCAGCACCTGGTCGCCGCGGTTCTCCGAGCTGGACACCCGGCGGGTCATGATGACGTCGACATGGTCGTTCGGCAGGACGAAGCCGCCAGCCGAGGTTTCGGCCGCGATCTGGACGGCGACCGCCCGTTTGCCGGCCGGCAGCACGGCGGACATGAAGCCCTGGTCCGAGCGGATCAGCTTGGCTTCGCGCACCGGTTCGCCGGCGAAGAAGGACTGGCGGGCCAGCGAGCCCTTGAGCGTCTCGATGGCGTCGGGCCGGTCGGATTTGCGGATCAGCGTCGGTCCGATGCCGTCCTCGGGCCAGCTCTGCCAGTCGAGCGCCTCGTCCACCGCCTCGCCCATCGACAGGTCGCGGGACGTGACCAGCACTTCGGCGAGCTTGATCGGCGGCTCGGCCGGCGCCGCGGTGATGATCACCGGTTCGGCCTTTTCGGGCTGCAGGTTCAAGGCGACGAATGCCGCACCCATGGCTGCGACCAATGCGACCGCCACAACTGCCATGCGGGCTAGATTCATCGGGCTACTCCTCGCAAACGAGGCCGCGACCATGCGGCTGTTCACGACGGTTATCGCCGACAAACCCTCAATGTATGGTTAACGAAACCTCTCCCGCCCGATCGGCAGGCCTCAGAACGGGGCGCTGCGGGCCGCGATATCGATCCAGACACTGCCGGAATAGACGGTCAGGCCGGCAAGGCCGAGGGCGATTCCATAGGGAATGCCGGTCTCGCGTTCGAGCAGGCGATCGATGAAGGCGACGCCGGTCACGGGCTGCAGAAAGGCCCGGATGGTCAGGAGCCCGATCGTCAGGAGCCCGCCATAGATGCTGGCGAAGAGGATGTATTCGAGGAGCATGGGGGTGGGCCCGAACCACACCGCGGTGGCGGCCAGGAGCTTGGCGTCGCCGCCGCCCATCCAGCCCGCGGCGAACATGCCGAAGCAGACGGTCAGGCAGACAAGGCCGATGCCGAGATGGGCACCGATCGCACCGGGCGCCATGCCGGCCGCATAGGCGACGACGGGAAAGGCCAGGGCGAGGAGGATGGAGACGCGGTTGGCGATGGTCATCGTCACCAGATCCGACGCGGCCGCATAGAGCATGGCGAAGGGGAAGATGACGAGGAGCGCAAGAGCCGTCACACGCCTACTCCAGTATCCAGGACCGGGCGAAGCATCTGCTCCGTCCCGGTCCTGATGATCTTGAAATCACGCGGCATCTCCACGCGATTCGTCGCAATTAGTTGATCGTGGAAGGCGTGGAGCCGAGCATCGTGCCGATGTTGGTGAAGGAGGTGGTCAGGCCGCCGGTCACGAACGGGAAAGCGGCGATCAGGGCGACAGCCATGATGGCGGCGATCAGGCCGTATTCGATGGCGGTCGCGCCGGACTCATCCTTGGCGAAGCGAGCGAAAAGCTTGGACATTGGGAACTCCTTGATATCCAGATACCCGTTTGAAGCAGTATCCCCGTCGACTGCCTTGTCGATCGGATTGAGCCATGTCTAAGGGTGGCCGGTTGCGATCGTCTTAAGCGGCGTGGTTTATTTTCCCTTCGCCTCTTGCGTCGAATTTTCACCTTTGCTTCACGACCGGGCTTAATCCTGCGTTTACCAAGACCGTTCTACCTAGAGTGAGGACTCCAGCAGCAGAACGGGATGAGCCACATGACCAGCACACTGCGCGCCGCACTGGCTGCGATCGCCGTTCTCGCCGCATGCGGGAATGCCGCCGCCTTCGACAGCCGCGACGTCCTGCCGGTCGAGGTGGATCACGCCCGGATCGTCCAGATCGACAACCCGGCGGCCACGGTGATCGTCGGCAACCCGGCGATCGTCGACGTGGAGGTGCTGTCCTCGAACCGCCTGGTCCTCACGGGCCGCAGCTACGGCATCACCAATCTCGTCATCCTCGACGCCAATGGCGACATCGTCATGGACCAGCAGGTCGCGGTGCAGAGCTTCGAGGACAACACGGTGCGGGTCTACCGCCAGGCCAGCCGCGTCACCTATGCCTGCGCCCCCAAATGCGAGCCGACGGTGACCATCGGCGACAATGTCGACAGCTTCGGCGAGGCCGCGCAGCAATATGCCCAGCGCCAGGGCATGGCGATGGATGCCGCCAAGCAGTAATGCCGCGCCTGCTCCTCGCGCCGCGCTATCCCACCTCCCCTGTGAAACCCTCCCGGTCCGCCTATCTGCCTGACCACACGCCGCGTCGGCCCTGGCCGGCCGCCGGCGCCTGACAGGCCGGGACTCCGGTCGCGGCAAGGAGAGAATGTTGGCGCGCGCTGTTCTGATCGTTCTCGATTCCTTCGGGATCGGCCATGCAAGGGATGCCGAAGCCTTCGGCGACGCAGGAGCCGACACGTTCGGCCACATCCTCGAACGCGCCGAAGCAGGCAAGGCCGACCGTGCCGGCCTCAGAGAGGGCCCGCTCTCCCTGCCCAACATGCGCCGCCTCGGCCTCTTCCATGCCGCGGGTCTCGACGGCAACGGATCGCCAGCCGGCATCTGGGGCTCGGCCGGCGAGGTCTCCCACGGCAAGGACACCCCGTCCGGACATTGGGAAATCGCCGGCGTGCCGGTGTCCTTCGACTGGGGCTATTTCCCCCATACCGTGCCGACCTTTCCCGCCTCCCTGATCGCGCAGATCGGCGATGACGCCGACATTGCCGGCATTCTCGGCGATTGCCACGCCTCGGGCACCACGATCATCGCCGAACTCGGCGAGGAGAGCATCGCGTCCGGCAAGCCGATCTTCTACACCTCCTCCGACAGCGTCCTGCAGATCGCCGCCCACGAGACCCATTTCGGCCTGGAGCGGCTTTACGCGCTCTGTGCGGTCGCGCGGCGGCACGTCGATCCGCTCAATATTGGCCGGGTCATCGCCCGGCCCTTCACCGGCGAGACCGCGGCGACCTTCCGGCGGACCGCCAACCGCCGCGACTATTCGGTGCCGCCGCCCGAGCCCACCATCCTCGACCGCGCCGTCGCCGCCGGCCGCCAAGTCATCGCCATCGGCAAGATCGGCGACATCTTCGCCCACCAGGGCATCTCCGAGGTGCGCAAGGGCGACGGCAACATGGCGCTGTTCGACGCCATGCTGGGCGCCGTGGACGATGCGGCCGAGGGGGACATCGTCTTCGCCAATTTCGTCGATTTCGACATGCTCTACGGCCACCGGCGCGATGTCGCCGGCTATGCCGCGGCGCTGGAAGCCTTCGACGCCCGGCTGCCCGAGCTCGAGGCGCGGCTGCGACCGGGCGATCTCGCCATCATCACCGCCGATCACGGCTGCGACCCCACCTTCCGCGGCACCGACCACACCCGCGAGAACGTGCCCGTGCTCGGCTTCGGGCCGGGCATCGCCTCCCGCGCCATCGGTCACCGCGAGACCTTCGCCGATATCGGCGAGAGCGTTGCCGCGCATCTCGGCCTGCCGGAAGGCCGCCACGGAACGAGCTTCCTGTGAAGGCCGACGCCGCCCCGGCCCTCGCCCGCGCAAGGTCCGGCGGCGCCGTCCCCATGGCCGAACTCCATTGCCACATCGAGGGCGCGGCCCGCCCGGCACTGGTGCTGGAACTGGCGGAACGCCACGGCATCGATATCGGCGGCATCGTTCGTGACGGCGCCTATGTCTGGCACGACTTCACCAGCTTCCTCGCAGCCTATGATCGCGCCTCGCTGGTCTTCCGCGATGCGGCCGACTATTGCCGCCTCGCCGAGGACCATCTGACCGGCCTTGCCCGCGCCGGTGCGGTCTACGCCGAATTCTTCATCTCGCCCGACCACGCGGCATCGGCCGGCGTGCCCGGCGAGGCCTATCTGGCCGGACTCGCCGAAGGTATCCGCCGCGCCAAGACCGCGACCGGTATCGAGGCGCGGATGATCGCCATTGGCGTCCGCCATCTGGGCCCTGACCGTGTCGAGGCCGCCGCGCGCTTTGCCGCGACCCATGCGGCGCGCGAACCGCTTCTGACCGGCTTCGGCCTTGCCGGCGACGAGCGGATCGGCACGCCCCGGGACTTCGCCCGTGCCTTCGACATCGCCCGCGACGCCGGGCTCGGCCTGACCGCCCATGCCGGCGAATTCGATGGCGCGGAGAAGGTCCGTGAGACCGTCGAGATCCTTCGAACGAGCCGCATCGGCCATGGCGTGCGCGCGGTCGAGGCGCCGGACGTGGTGCGGATGCTGGCCGACAAGGGCATCGTCCTCGAAGTCTGCCCCCACTCCAACCTCGCCCTCGGCGTCTATCCGGACGCTGCATCGCATCCGCTGCGCCCGCTGGTGGAAGCCGGCTGCCGGGTCACGCTGAACTCCGACGATCCGCCCTTTTTCGCCACCGATCTTGCAGCCGAATACGCCTTTGCCGCCTCTGCCGGCTTCGGGCCGGGCGACCGTCTCGGCTTCACCCGCAACGCCATCGAGGCCGCCTTCGTCGACGAAGCGACCCGGCAGCGTCTCCTCCAGCAACTCGTTGTCTCGGCGATCGCCCTTGGCGCGCCGTCATCGTCCGGTTAAGCAGAAGCCAAATCAGCCAGAAAGCGAGGCCCCATGGACGGCGTCACCGTGATCGACCACCCGCTGGTCCAGCACAAGCTCACCATCATGCGCAACAAGGAGACCTCGACGGCGAGCTTCCGGCGGCTCCTGCGCGAGATCTCCACGCTCCTCTGCTACGAGGTGACGCGCAATCTCGACCTGACGACGATCCGAATCGAGACGCCGATGGAGGCGATGGATTCGCCCGTGCTGGAAGGCAAGAAGCTGGTCTTTGCCTCGATCCTGCGGGCCGGCAACGGCCTTCTGGAGGGCATGCTCGACCTCGTGCCCGCCGCCCGCGTCGCCCATATCGGGCTCTACCGGGACCACGAGACGCTGCAGCCGGTCGAATATTACTTCAAGGCGCCCGAGGATCTGGAAAACCGGCTCGTCATCGTCGTCGACCCGATGCTGGCGACGGCCAATTCGGCCATCGCGGCGATCGAGAAGCTGAAGGAGCGCGGCGCGAAGAACATCCGCTTCCTCTGCCTGCTGGCGGCCCCGGAAGGCATCGAGCGGTTCCGCACGGCCCATCCGGACGTCCCGGTCTTCACCGCCTCGATCGACCGGCACCTCAACGACAAGGGCTACATCGTGCCCGGCCTCGGCGACGCCGGCGACCGGATGTACGGCACCAAATAGCCGCCATGGCAGGCCGGTCTTAACCGATCGGCAACCGCGCCGGGCGATGGCCGCCCGGCATCGCCGGCTCTTCGCCTCCGGTTAACCGGCTGCGCCCACACTGTCCGACCTAAGTCGCAACGGGTCGGACCGCCGGATGCAGAACTTCGTCATCGTCCTTGCCGTGACCTCGCTGGTCGCGCTGGCCGTGCCCTCGGCCTTCGAGCACTACCGCGCCGGCATGCTGTCCGGCCAGGTGGAGACCGTCGAACGCGCCCCCGTGGTCATCGATGCGGCGGTGGAACGCCCCGCCAGCCTGTCCGGCCGCGTCGCGCGCCTTGCCGCCGATGCCAGCGGCCATTTCCGGACCGACACGCGGATGAACGGCCGCTCCGTGCCGGTCCTGGTGGATACCGGCGCAACCTCCGTTTCCATCAACGACACCACCGCCCGCCGCCTCGGCGTCGCCCCGCAGCTCGACGAATATCGCTACACGGTGCAGACGGCCAATGGCGAGACCACCGCCGCCCTCGTCACGGTCGCGCGGATGCAGCTCGGCCCGATCGAACTGCGCGACGTCGACACGCTCGTCACCCGCGACGGCACCCTCCCCGTCGCCCTTCTCGGCATGAGCTTCCTCGGCCGCCTGTCGAAATTCGAGATCGCGAGCGATCAGCTGACGCTGAAGCAGTAGGCTTGACCCGAGGCGCTCAGCCGATGCGGTCGATGACCGCCGGGCGTGAGCCGTCTGGCCCTGCATCGCCGAAGCTGTAGGCCGCCCGCACCATCGCCGCGGCCGCCTCGGCTGCTGCCTCGTCCCGCGCATGGACCATCGCGATCGGATCGCCCTCGCCCAGCACAGTGCCGATCGGTGCGAGCTCCGTCAGGCCGACCGAATGGTCGACCGCATCCTGCGGCCGCGTGCGCCCACCGCCGAGGCCGACGACACAAAGGCCGAGCTGCCGCGCATCGACGGCCGTGACGTTTCCCTGCCCCGTCGCCACAATCGGTCGAATGACGGGGGCCCTGGGAAGATAGGCATCCATCCGCGCGACGAAATCGACAGGTCCGCCGAGCGCGGCCACCATCCGGCCGAAGATCTCCGCTGCGCGACCGTCGGCGAGGGCGGTGCGGGCCTCGGCTTCAGCAGCAACGACATCCGGCGCAAGCCCGGCCAGCACCAGCATCTCCGCCGCCAGCGCCAGCGTCACCTCCTCCAGAGCCGCGTCGCGATGCTCGCCGGTCAGGAAGCGGACGGCGTTGCGCACTTCCACCGCGTTGCCGGCGGCCGAGGCCAGCGCCTGGTCCATGCGGGTGGTCAGCGCCGTGGTCTTCAGCCCCGCCCCGTTGGCCACCTCGACGAGGCTCGTCGCCAGCGCTCTGGCGTCCGCCTCGCTGGCCATGAAGGCGCCGGAGCCGCATTTGACGTCGAGCACCAGGCCTTCGAGCCCGCCCGCCAGCTTCTTCGACAGGATCGAGGCAGTGATCAGCGGGATCGATTCCACCGTCGCCGTGACATCCCGCACGCCGTAGAAGCGCTTGTCCGCCGGGGCGAGTTGGCCGGTCTGGCCGATGATCGCGCAGCCGACCTCGCTCACGGTCCGCCGGAACGTCGCGTTGTCTGGCGTCACCGAATAGCCGGGGATCGATTCCATCTTGTCCAGCGTGCCGCCGGTATGGCCAAGCCCGCGGCCCGAGATCATCGGCACGGCCGCGCCGCAGGCGGCGACGATCGGCGCCAGCATCAGCGAGACATTGTCACCGATGCCGCCGGTCGAATGCTTGTCGATGATTGGGCGGTCGAGGCCGGACCAGTCGAGGACGTCGCCGCTGTCGCGCATCGCCTCGGTCAGCGCGACGGTCTCGTCCCGCGCCATGCCCCGGAAGAAGACGGCCATGGCAAAGGCGGCGACCTGCCCCTCGGTGACGCTGCCGTCGTCGAAGCCGGCGATGAAGGCCTTGATGGCGTCCGGATCGAGGGTCTCACCGTCCCGCTTGGCGCGGATGAACTCCTGCGGCAGGACCGCCATCAGTAGCCGGCCGCCCCGCCGGCCCGCGCCTTGCCGCCGGCCACGGCGAGAAGATCGCCGAGGACGCTGGACGCGCCCAGCCGGAAGCGCTCCGGCGTGGCCCAGCCGGGGCCGCAGATCGCCTCGGCCAGTTCGAGATAGCCGTTCGCGTCCTCGAAGGTCTTGATGCCGCCGGCCGGCTTGAAACCGACGTCGCGGCCGGAATCGGCGATCGCGCCGAGCAGCAGCCGGGCGGAGACGGGCGTCGCATTCTCGGCGACCTTGCCGGTCGAGGTCTTCAGGAAGTCGGCCCCACCGTCGAGCGCCGCCTGGCAGGCCACGCGGATCGCATCCGGGTCGCCGATCTCGCCGGTCTCCAGGATCGTTTTCAGCCGCGCCGTCCGGCACGCCGCCTTCACCTGGCGCACCTGGTTCTCGACGAAATCCGGATCGCCCGGAATCTTGCGATAGGCGATCACCAGGTCGATCTCCTCGGCACCGTCGGCGACCGCCACCCGGGTCTCGGCGAGGGTCGCGTCCAGATCCTCGCCGCCGGCCGGGAAGTTCACCACCGTCGCGATGCGGATGGCCGGCGCCAGCTTTTCGCGGGCGAAGGCGACGAATTGCGGCCAGATGCAGATCGCCGCGACCGGCCCTTCCGGCGTCGCCGCCCGGTCGCAGAGCGCCGCGACATCGGCCTCGGTGCAGTCGTCGTTGAGATTGGTCAGGTCGAGGCAGGCGATCAGTTGCCGTGCGCGGGCCTGCATGTCGGCATCAGTCATCGAAGCCTCCGTTTTCCAGCATGGCGCCGAGAATCCGCGCCAGCCGAGCGCCACCCTTCGGCGCCATGTCCTTGGTCTCCGCATGGGAGAGTTCGGCGCCGGTCATGCCGGCCCCGTAATTGGTGATCACCGAGGCGGCGACGACCCTCAGGCCGAAGAACCGCGCCAGGATGGTCTCCGGCACCGTCGACATGCCGACCGCGTCGGCGCCCAGCGTGCGCGCCATGCGGATCTCGGCGGGCGTTTCGAAGGACGGGCCGGAGAACCACATGTAGACGCCGCCGAACAGCGTCTCGCCGGCGGTCTCGGCGGCGGCGGCCAGACGCTCGCGCAGCTCGCCATCATAGGCCGCCGTCATCCCGACGAAGCGGGCGTCGGAGACTTCGCCGATCAGCGGGTTGAGCCCGGAATAATTGATGTGATCCTCGATCATCATCACCGAGCCCGGCGGCATGTCCTCGCGCACCGAGCCGGCCGAATTGGTCAGGAGCAGCCGCTCGATTCCGAGGTCGGCCATCGCCGCGATCACCGGGCGCATGACGGCCGCATCGCCGGCCTCGTAATAATGGACGCGGCCGGACAGGACGAGAATGTCGCGCCCACCGAGCCGGCCGACGACGATCTCGCCGGCATGGCCCGTCACCGCGCTCACCGGAAAGCCGGGGATCTCGGCGAAGGGGATCCGGACCGCATCCGTGATGGCATCGACCAGCAGCCCCAGTCCCGAGCCCAGCACCATCGCGGCGACCGGGCGGCGGTCGCCCAGCCGGTAGCGCAGATAATCGGCGGCCGCGCTCATGCGAGGCTCTCGGTGTCGAAGGCGCGGGGCAGGAGTTCGCCCATGGTCACGGTCTCGCGAACGCCGCCCTCGGCGTCGCACAGATGCACCTTCGTTGCCGCGTCGGCGAATTCGGCGATGCGCTGGCGGCAGCCGCCGCAGGGCGTGCACAGCGGCAGCTTCTCGGCGACCACGGCCACCTCTGCGATCCGTCCGCCGCCATCCATCACCAGATGGCCGATCGCCGTCGTCTCGGCGCACCAGCCTTCGGGAAAGCTGACGATCTCGACATTGCAGCCGGAAAAGATGCGTCCGTCCGTGGTGCGCAGGGCTGCGCCGACCGGGAATTTCGAATAGGGCGCGTGGGCGCGCCGCATCGCGGACTTCGCCAGCGCGAAGAGATCGTCCGCCATTTTTATCTTTCTTTCACATAGGGAACGCCGCCGGCCTTGGGCGGGGTGGCCTTGCCGACGAAGCCGGCCAGCAGGATCACGGTCAGGATGTAGGGCAGCGCCTGCACGAACTGCACGGAGATCTCGCCGATCAGCGGAATCTCGACGCCCTGAACGCGGATCGAGATGGCGTCGAGGAAGCCGAAGAGCAGGCAGGCCAGCATCACCGGCAGCGGCTTCCAGTTGGCAAAGATCAGCGCCGCCAGAGCGATGTAGCCCTTGCCGGCGGTCATGTCGCGGGTGAAGCCTGCGGCCTGGGCGACCGCGAGATAGGTTCCCGCAAAGCCGGTGAGGATGCCGCAGATGATCACCGCCCGGTAGCGCAGCCAGGTCACCGAGATGCCGGCCGTATCGACTGCTGCCGGGTTCTCGCCGACGGCCCGCAGACGCAGGCCGAACCGGGTGCGGAACATCACCCACCAGGTCAGCGGCACCATCAGGAAGGCGACATAGACGAGGATCGCATGGCCGGAGAGGATGTCGGCATAGATCGGGCCGATCACCGGCACGTCGGCGATGGCGGCCGCCCCCGGCAGCTCGATGGCGCCGAAGCGGCTGTCGCCGGACAGGCTCGGCGTGCGTCCGCCCTGGGCGAACCAGGCCTGGCCGAGGATGATGGTCAGGCCCGCCGCGATGAAGTTGATGGCGACGCCCGAGACGATCTGGTTGCCGCGATAGGTGATCGAGGCAAGGCCGTGGATCAGCGAGAAACCGGTCGCGGCGAGAACGCCGACCAAGAGCCCCAGCAGCGCCGAGCCCCAGACCGCCGCCGCCGAGGCCGAGGCGAAGGCGGCGATCAGCATCTTGCCTTCCAGCGAGATGTCGAAAATGCCGGAGCGTTCGGAATACAGGCCCGCCAGCGCCGCGAAGAGCAGCGGCGTGGACAGCCGGATGGTGGAATCGATGACGTTGATCCAGGCGCCGGCATCCATCAGCGGGACTCCTCGACATCGGCGCCCGCCGGCTCCGCGGTGCGGAACCGCACCCATTGATAGGCCGCACCGACGCCGGGCCGGAACATGTTCTCCATGGCCCCGGCAAACAGGATGACGAGGCCCTGGATGATGACGATCATGTCGCGCGAGATCGCCGGCATGTCGAAGGCGAGTTCCGCCCCGCCCTGGTAGAGCACGCCGAACAGGATCGCGGCGGGGATGATGCCCGCCGGGTGGCCGCGCCCCATCAGCGCGACGGCGATGCCGACGAAGCCGGCGCCGCCGGGGAAGTCGATCAGCAGCCGGTACTGGTCGCCCATCACCGGGTTCAGCGCCATCATGCCGGCGAGCCCGCCCGACACCATCATGGTCACCACGATCAGCCGCGTATGCGACATGCCGGCATAGCGCGCGGCGCGCGGCGAGAAGCCCAGCGTGCGGATCTCGTAGCCGAGCCGCGTGCGCCAGATCAGCACCCAGACGAAGAAGGCGGCGGCAAGCGCCACGAACAGCGAGACGTTGAGCGGGGCGCCGCCGAGATTGAAGCCGAACAGCGCGAACAGCTCCTTCAGCTTCGGCAGCTGCCCGCCAGCCTCGAAAGTGCCGGTGCCCGGCGACATGGTGCCGGCGGGCTTCAGCGCGCCGACGAGGAGATAGACCATCACCGCGGCGGCGATGAAGTTGAACATGATCGTGGTGATGACGATGTGGCTGCCGCGCTTGGCCTGCAGGATTGCCGGGATGAAGGCCCAGGCCGCGCCGAAGGCGCAGGACAGGGCGACGGCCAGCGGCAGGTTCAGCCACCAGGGCAGGATGCCGCCCAGCGTCAGCGCCACCGCGGCGATGCCGAGGCCGCCGATATAGGCCTGCCCCTCCCCACCGATATTGAACAGACCGCCATGGAAGGCGACCGCCACGGCGAGGCCGGTGAAGATGAAGCTGGTGGCGTAATAGAGGGTGAAGCCGATGCCCTCGCCATAGCCGAAGGCACCGCGGATCATCAGCGCCGCCGCCTCGACCGGGCTTTCGCCGACCACGAGGACGACGAGACCGGCGACGGCGAAGGCCACGACGAGATTGATCAGCGGGATCAGACCGTAGTCGATCAGCGGCGGAAGCTTGGCGTAGGGGCGGCTCATGCGGCGGTCACTCGTCGCTCGCGAGAAGGTCGAGATGACCGTCGTCGGACAGCTTGAAGAACGGATTGTGGGCATATTCCCACAGATGCCCGTCGAGATCGCGGAAATTGCCGGAGAACCCGCCCCAGAAGACTTCTGCCGGCGGCTTCACCGGCAGGGCACCGGCCGCAAGTGCCCGCTCATAGGCTTCGGAGACCGCGTCGACGGAGGCGAAATTCACCGCCAGCGCCACCGATCCGGAGCCCACCGGCAATTCGCCCTCGCCGCCATCGGCGATCATCTCGTCGCGGTTCCACAGGCCGAGGACGATCGACGCGCCGACCATGAAGGCCGTCGATTCGACGCTCTGCGGCGCCTTCGTCCAGCCCAGCGCCTCGTAGAAGGCCACGGCCCGGGCGACATCGGCGACGCCAAGCGTGACGAGGGAAATGCGCGCCGCGCTCATTCCGCCGCCTCCTGGCCCTCGATTCCCGCCATCAGCAGGCCGAGCTCGCCTTCGTTGGCATCGGGACTGCGCTCGCCGACGATGCGGCCGGCGAACATGACGAGGATGCGATCCGACAGGGCGCGGATCTCGTCGAGCTCGACCGAAACGAGCAGGATCGCCTTGCCGGCGTCGCGCATCTCGATGATGCGCCGGTGGATGAACTCGATCGCGCCGACATCGACGCCGCGGGTCGGCTGGCCGATCAACAGCACGTCCGGATCGCGCTCCATCTCGCGGGCCAGCACGATCTTCTGCTGGTTGCCGCCAGAAAAGTTCGAGGTCTTCAGCCGGCAGTCCGGCGGACGGATGTCATAGGCCTTGATCTTGGCCTCGGCGTCGCGGCGCATGGCGTCGCGGTCGAGCAGCGGCCCCTTGGCGAAGCGCGGATCGCCCTGGTAGCCGAGAATGGCGTTCTCGTTTTCCTCGAAGGGCAGGACAAGGCCCATATGGTGACGGTCCTCCGGCACATGGGCGCAGCCCATGCGGCGAATCTCGGCCGGATCGACCTCCTGCGACGGGTCGATGTCGCGCCCCAGCATGGCGATGCGGCCGCTTTCGGCCCGGCGGATACCGGCCAGCGCCTCCAGGAGCTCCGACTGACCGTTGCCCGCGACACCGGCGATGCCGACGATCTCGCCGGCCTTCACGTCGAAGGAGACGTCCTCGACCATGACGACGCCGCGCCGGTCGCGCACCGTCAGGCCCGTGACGCTCAACTTCACGTCGCGCGGCGCGGCCGGCGCCTTGTCGACGGTCAGGAGCACGCGGCGCCCGACCATCAGCTCGGCGAGTTCGGCGACATCGGTGTCGGCGGTGCGGCGCGTCGCCACCATCTCGCCCTGCCGCATCACCGAGACATTGTCGGTGATCGCCATGATCTCGCGCAGCTTGTGGGTGATCAGGATGATCGTCTTGCCCTCGTCGCGCAGCTGCCGCAGCACCGCGAAGAGATGGTCCGCCTCGGCCGGGGTCAGGACGCCGGTGGGCTCGTCGAGGATCAGGATGTCGGCGCCGCGATACAGCGCCTTGAGGATCTCGACCCGCTGCTGGCGGCCGACGGGAAGCTCCTCGACGATGGCGTCGGGATCGACGTCGAGCGAATGGTCGCGCTCCAGCCGCTTCAGCTCGGCCCGCACCCTGGCGATGCCGGAAAACAGCAGCGGCGACTGCTCGGCGCCGAGCATGACGTTCTCGACCACGGTGAAGTTCTCGACCAGCATGAAATGCTGGTGGACCATGCCGATGCCGGCCGCGATGGCGGCGTTCGGATCGGAGATGTCCACCGGTTTGCCGCCGACTTTGATGGTGCCGGAATCGGCCTGGTAGAAGCCGTAGATGATCGACATCAGCGTCGACTTGCCGGCGCCGTTCTCGCCGATGATGCCGTGGATCGTGCCACGTTCCACCGCCAGATTGATGCGCTTGTTGGCCCGCACCACGCCGAAGCTCTTGTCGATGTCGATCAGTTCGATCGCCGGATCGGGCATGCAGATTCTCTGGCCTGTCGTCGTTCGCCGGAGCTTAGAGAGCGGGGGCCGTGAATGCCAGTCCATAAGCGGCCCGCACCGCATCGCCGGATCGGGCGTTGCGTTGGCGGCACGCATACGGGATGAGTCGGCAAACGCGGACGACGGACGAGAGCGGCGATGCCGGACGACAGACAACAGGACCGACCGGGGCCGGGACGGCGCGAGGCCTACCGGGCCTTCGTGCCGTTGACGACCCGCTGGTCGGACAACGACATCTACGGCCACATGAACAATGTCGTGCACTACGCCCTGTTCGACAGCGCGGTGAATGGCTGGCTGATCGCCAACGGTCTCCTGGACATCCATCGCGGCGACCGGATCGGGCTCGTGGTGGAGACCGGCTGCCGCTACTTTGCCGAACTCGCCTTCCCCGACCCGGTCACGGCCGGCATAAGGGTGGGCCGGCTGGGCACCTCATCGGTGCGCTACGAGGTCGGGCTGTTTCGCGGCGAGGCCGACACCGCGGCGGCGGAAGGGTTCTTCGTCCATGTCTATGTCGACCGCCACACCCGCCGCCCGGCCCCGCTGGGCGACCGGCTGCGCAACAGGCTTCTGGAGCTGACCATATGAGCGAGACCGACGACGGCAACGAGAAGCGGATCGAGGATCTGGAGATCATGGCGGCCCACCAGGCCCAGATGATCGAGGACCTGTCAGAGGAACTGCAGCGGGCTTCCGCGGCGATCGAACGGATGCAGCGCAGCCTGCGCTCACTGGGCGACCGCTTCGAGGCGCTGGAGGACGTGGCGATGCCGCGCCCGGAAAACACCAAGCCGCCGCACTATTGAGTGGCGGCCCGGCCAGACGTCACGGCAGCCGGGCGATCCGCTCGGTCAGAAGCGCGAAATAGGCATCGGCATCGCCCGAACGCACCCAATGGGCGTTCTGCGGCCGGTCGGTGACGCCCCAATAGTCGCAGACGGTCATGCCGCGGGTCAGAAGGCTGCCGGTCTCGACCTCGACATTGACCGGCCGCGCCGTGAAGATGTCGGGGCGTAAGACGAAGGCGGTCACGCAGGGATCGTGCAGCGGCGCGCCCTCCCAGCCGTATTTCTCCACGTCGAAGCGCTCGGAAAAGTTCAGCATCGCCGCGACCGCAGCGCCCGAGCGATTGCCCAGATCGCCGAAGCCGGCAATCCGGGCACGCGTCGAGCGCATGAAATGGGTCACGTCGAGAGGCAGGACGGTGATCGCGGCGCCGCTGGCGAAGACGATCGCGGCGGCCTCGGGATCGACATAGATGTTGAACTCGGCCGCCGGCGTGATGTTGCCGCCCTCGAAGCAGCCGCCGCCCATCAGAACGATGTCCTTCAGCCGCGCCGCGATATCCGGCGCCTTGGTGAAGGCGACGCCGAGATTGGTCAGCGGCCCGAGCGCCATCAGGCGGATCGTCCCGGCCGGATGGGCGCGGATCGTCTCGATCAGGAAATCGACGCCATGGCCCTCGCGCGCCATGAGCGTCGGCTCCGGCAGGTCCGGCCCGTCGAGGCCGGTCTGGCCATGCACATGCTCGGCGGTGACCAGCGGGCGCAGCATCGGCCGCTCGCAGCCGGCATGGACCGGGATCTCCGGCCGGCCGGCCAGTTCCAGCAGCTTCAGCGCGTTCTTCGTGGTCAGCGACAGCGGAATGTTGCCGGCCACGGTGACGATGCCGAGAATGTCGAGCTCCTCCGGCGAGGCGAGCGCCGTCAGGATCGCGACGGCGTCGTCCTGGCCGGGATCGGTGTCGAAGATCACTTTCTGGGTCATCGTGCCTGTCCTTCGCCGTTGTCCGCGGCCCGCCGATAGCACCGCACGCCGGACGGCGAAAGCGTGCAGGTACCGAGCCCCGTGACGAAAAAGGCGCCCCGCGAACGGGACGCCTTTCGATCACGCCGCGACGAGGCGCGGGATCAGTAGGGGCAGCTGGAATCGGTGCTGTAGTCGTGCACCTCGATCTTGCCGGCGATGATGTCCTGCCGCGCCTGGTCGACGGCGGCCTTCATCTCCTCGGTAATCAGATCGGCATTGTGCTCGTCGAGGGCATAGGCGACGCCGTCATTCTCAAGGCCGAGGGTCACGATACCGGGCTTCCACTCGCCCTTCGCGGCGTCGTCGAAGGTCGTGTAGACCGCCGTGTCGACGCGCTTGACCATCGAGGTCAGGACATGGCCGGGAAACAGCATGTTCTGGTTGGAATCGACGCCGATGCCGTATTTGCCCGCATCGGCCGCCGCCTGCAGCACACCGATGCCGGTGCCGCCAGCCGCGTGGAAGACGACGTCCGCGCCCTGGTCCATCTGCGACTTGGTCAGTTCGCCGCCGCGCACCGGATCGTTCCAGGCCGCGCCGGTCGTGCCGGTCATGTTCTCCAGGACCTTGGCGTCCGCCTTCACCGACTTGACGCCGCCGGCATAGCCGCAGGCGAATTTCGAGATCAGCGGAATATCCATGCCGCCGACGAAGCCGACCGTGCCGGTCTCCGACTTCATCGCCGCCAGGATGCCGACGAGGTAGGAGCCTTCCTCTTCCTTGAAGAGGATCGACTGGACGTTCGGCGCGTCGACGACGGCGTCGATGATGGCGAACTGGGTGTCGGGATATTCCTTGGCCACCGCTTCGAGCGCCGCGGCCTGGCTGAAGCCGACCGAGATGATCGGGTTCGCGCCGTCGCGGGCGAAGCGGCGCAGCGCCTGCTCGCGCTGGGCGTCGTTGGTGATCTCGAATTCGCGATATTCGGTGCCGCTGTCGGCCTTGTACTTCTCGGCGCCGTTATAGGCGGCCTCGTTGAAGGATTTGTCGAATTTGCCGCCGAGGTCGTAGAGCAGAGCCGGGGCGAAATCGGCGGCCGAGGCCGAGGAAGCCGAAAGGAGCGTGGCGGCCAGAAGTCCGGCCAGGAACTGTTTCATGTGATCCGATCCCTGTTGCAATGGGCTGGTGGCGACAGGCCCTGGGACCCGTCTGGCTCGCGGCGCCGGCACAGCCCCGCGTCTGTCCCGAAGACTGGCATGGCCGCCGCCGGAAATCACGCGGAATCAGATCGCTTGGTGTACGCGCCGCCGCCCCGGACGGATCGCCTTCAAAGCGGCAGACGACTTCCCCGGCTGAAACATCCGCAGCGTCATCCTCGGGCTCGACCCGAGGACCCATACCAAAACGCCGGAACCGCCGCTCCGGCGACGGACCGGCCACAGCAATGCGCCAACGGCCGGCGCGCGACCGCACCCCGCCCTTCCCTGCCGTCGGCGCCTATTGCGCCGCTTCCGCCCCGAGGCCGACCGGGCAGGACACTCCGGTCCCGCCGACGCCGCAATAGCCACTCGGATTCTTCGCCAGATATTGCTGGTGATAGCCCTCGGCATAGTAGAATTCGCCGGCCGGGCGAATCTCGGTGGTGATCGTCCCCTTGTGACCGGCCCCCGTCAGCGCCTCCTGATAGGCGGCCTTCGACGCCTCGGCGGCAGCCCGCTGATCCTCCGAGGTCAGGTAGATCCCCGAGCGGTACTGGGTGCCCATGTCGTTGCCCTGGCGCATCCCCTGGGTCGGGTCGTGGCCTTCCCAGAAGGTCTTGAGCAGCGTCTCGTAGCTGATCCTGGCCGGATCGAAGACCACCAGCACCACCTCGTTGTGACCGGTCTGGCCGGTGCAGACTTCCTGGTAGGTCGGGTTCGGCGTCGTGCCGGCGGCATAGCCGGCGGCCGTCACCACCACGCCCGGCAACTGCCAGAACTTGCGCTCGACGCCCCAGAAGCAGCCCATCCCGAAGATCGCCGTCTCCAGCCCGTCGGCGAACGGGCCCTTCAGCGCCTCGCCATTGACGAAATGGGTCTCGGCCGTCTCGATCGGCGCATCGCGGCCCGGCAGCGCATCCTCGGCGCCCGGCAGCTTCATCTTCTTGGAAAACATGTCGAGAATATACATGGTCTGCTCCTAACTGTCGTTTCTGGCGGTCCGGTCAGCGCGGCGAAGGCCGGCGCCGGGACCATGGCTTGCGGCCGAGGACGAGGAAGACGAGGCCGGCAACGCCCGCCGTGATGGCCACGGACCAGCGGCCGATCTCGTGGGTCGCGGTGGCCAGCGTCGCGCTGTCCGCCGCCGGCGGCAGGCTGCTGCCGATCAGGGCCAGCGCCTCGGCGACGGTCAGAAGCCGCGCCGTCTCGGCCGCCAGGCTGCGGGCGATGTCGCCGACGGCGAACACCACGCAGACGCAGAGGAACAGCGTTCCGATCAGGCGCAGCAGCAATCGCATCGTCTCTCCCTCGCGTCTTTCGGGGGCCCGCTTCGCGCTTCCGGCGGCCCGGCCCCGTCATCTCGCCCCATCATGCCGACGGCCTGCGGCGAAGCAGCCGTGGCGGCGAGACTAGCACATTCGAAATGCCCACCGAGGATAGGTGGGGGCACTGCCGCGCCGGCACAATCGCGACCGCCAGAGGACCGCATCACGGTTTGGCGAAATCGGCTCTTGAACCGCGAAGCGTTCTGGCTATAGTCCGCGCCGTTCGAGAGGGCCGCGAACGCACTGATTTGGTGCGCTCCGGCCCGGTCGCCTTTCAGGCGTCACAGACGGCCAGACCGCCCGTTTGTAGCCTCGAACATCTGGTGAGGTGGCCGAGTGGTTGAAGGCGCACGCCTGGAACGCGTGTATACGGGAAACCGTATCGAGGGTTCGAATCCCTCTCTCACCGCCATTATCCGTCCGCCCGAGGCGTTGGCGACAAACCTCTGACAAACTTCGATATTCAGGAAACAGCGGCTTCGCAAAGCGTTCCGCACGATCATCGTGCATCCTGTTCGCGCCTAACGCGCCGGAACCTGGTGGCCGAACGCCTGCGCGGAGCCTCCATCGAATCCGTCGGATCGCGGCGGGTTCCGGACCTTTTCGAACCGGAGCGGAAGGCTGCGGCGGGAGGCTTCCTGGATGATGCCGAGCTCGATGGCGGTTTCGTCGAGCGGGTCCGGCAGGGCGTATCCGGCGAGGATGCTGGCCTTGATCTCGCCGAAGACGAGCGATCCTGCATCGTGTGCGCGTTCCACCGCTTCGCCGATGGCCTCCCTCAACGACATCTGCATCGCCCGCTCCGATTCGATCTCCTCGATCATCCCAGTCTGGCCGGTCCCGGCGAGCCGCTCGCTTAACTGGTATAAGCAGACCTTATTGTTTCGACCCGGTCGCGCGGTTTGAAAGCCTCTCAACGGCAGCGTGCTTCACGCCTTGCCGGCAGCGGCGGTCATTCGTCGGCTTCCCTTGCTTCGGCGACTGCAAGTTCCAGCCCTTCGATGAGAATGAAGACCAGGCTGGACAGCAGCCCCGCGACGAACCAGCTGGTTGCGCCCGACAGCCAGTGGCCGATCAGAGTGGTGACGCCGAGCGCCAGACCCACGGAGACAAAGTTCATCATGCGGCCAAACAGCCGGGTGCTGGTGGATTCATCGTCGGGCTGGTGGCGCAGGAACAGGAGAGCCAGCCATTCGGCGACCATGAAGGCCAGAACGGTCCCGGCAGCGCCGGCGAAGATCCGCACCGCCGAAGCGGGGGCGACGAGGTTCAGCAGCGCAAACGAGCCCGTGATGGTCGTCGAGAAGGCGAACGCCGATGAATTGTCCATCACGCTCAACCGGAGGTTCTTCAGGATCAGGCTCGATCGGCGCATCGCCTCCCCCAGCGGCTTGCAGTCGGCGATCTGCGAAACCGGTGCACCACCCGAGCCACGGCGCCGCGGTCTCCGCCATGGCCGCGGGAACAGGGACGCCCGCCGTTTTCCCGGAAGGTCCCGCGCCGCGTCGGGATCGACGCCGTTCGCCTATGCCTTGCCGAGCGGTATCGAAATCTCACATTCCATCTTGTGGCGATCAAGCCGGATCGTCGTATGGGCGTCGATCTGGTAGCCGAGGGTGCGCTTCAGAAGCTCGAAGCCGAAGCCGTCGCGGATCGTCTCCGGCAGCGGCTCGCGCAGCCCCGTCTCGGCCCATTCAAAGTCGAGCCACCGCGTTCCCTCCCGATCGTCGAGCCGCCATGTGACGCGCACCGACCCGTCGGGCGTCATCAGCGGCCCGTACTTGATGGCGTTCTGGGTGAGTTCGTGGACGGCGAGGGCCAGCGGTTCGGCGATGCGCGCCGGCAAACGGATCGGCGGTCCGTCGATGTGGACATTCTCGCCTTCGCGCAGGGCACCGGCCAGGATTTCCTCGGCGACGATCTCGACCAGCGCGACGTCGCCGGCCGGACTGCGGGCGACATAGGTCTGGATGCGGCCCAGCGCGTCAAGCCGACCCTCCAGATGGCCTGCAAAATCGGTAACGCTGGCGCTCGTTTCGCCGGTGCGCCGTACGATCGACCGGATGTTCGCCAGATTGTTGCGCACGCGGTGCTGCAGTTCCGCCAGAAGCCGGCGCTGCTCGTTCCTCAGATCCTGCAGATCGTCGACATCGGTTGCGGTGACCAGCCAGGCCGGCGCGTCGGCGCTGTCCGGATCGGCATCCGGAAGCGCAGACCCCATGATCTTGAACCACCGGTAGCTGCCGGTTCGCGCCTCGAGGATGCGGATATGGGCGGCGCGGCCCGGCTCGTCCGCAGGCACGCTCGCTGCGAGCCCGGTCTCGCGGTCCTCGGGATGAACTGCCTCGAGCCAGCCGCGCCGGCGGTCTTCCACCGGATCGAGACCGGTGTAGCTGACCCATTGCGGGCTCGCCCAGGACCATCGTCCATCCGCGGCAAAGGCCCACAGGAGCGCCGGAACCGCCTCAACGATCGTCGACTGCCAGGCCTCCCTTGCCTGTCGGGAGCGCGATTGCGAACGATCCGGCACGGCCATCAAGCTGCCCTTTCGCGTGCGGATCCGGCCCCGCTTGCGGCCGTCATGGGGACGAGGAGAGAGCCCGCCCGGGCGACACCCGTCATTCGATCCCTGACGGATCGCGATTCGGGCCATGACCTATCCGGGTCTTCAAATCTGTCTCCCGGCTCCACGAAACTCTCTCCGAAAAATGGCGGCTGGGCGTCAATTGCGTAGAACGCCCTTCGGGCGCTTGCATCAATGCGGCAGCGTTGCCCGATCACTGCGTTTTCCAGACACCAACCGCCTCCGCTCTGGTTCGGTTCAGACGATTGTCGGCATTTTCTGCGCACGGCTAGGTATTTGCCGCCAGATGGCTGCCTTCCTGATCGAGGTGCAGATAGTTCGGATTGAACATGGCGGCCTGCTGCAGACCCGGCAGATCGAGAATGCGCAGGCGGGAATCGTGCAGATGGATGAGGTTGGACCTGCGCAGATCCTGCAGCACGCGGTTGACGCTGACGGGTGTCAGGCCCGTCGCCTCGCCGAGCTCGCTCTGGGTCAGCGGAAACCGGCAGGCGCCATCGGTGACGAGCCCGACGCAATCGAGGCGCGTGTAGAGTTCGCAGATCAGATGGGCGATGCGCTCGCGCGCGTCGCGCTGCCCGACATTCATCGTCCATTCCCGCTGGACCGCCACTGTGACCAGCGTGTCCCACCACAGCGCCTGCATCACGCGGGGGCACCGGGCGATGGCGCGTTCGAAGGCATCGCGCGAGATCTCCAGCACCGTGACCGGGGTCAGCGCCGCGATCGAATGATCCATGTATTTGAGGATGAAGATGTTCAGGTCGCAGATGTCGCCGGGAACGAAGATCGACATGATCTGCCGCTTGCCGTTCTCCAAATCCTTGTAGCGGCAGGCCCATCCGTCGAGGAACAGATTGATGACCTCCGGCTTGTCACCCTCGTTGATGATCGTTTCGCGGGCCCGGTAGATGCGCTGCCGATGCTGTGCGAGCGCCTCGAGAGCGGCCCGGTCGTCCGATGCGAGCCGCGTGAAATGCTCGAGCTTGCGGATCAGCTTGTGGGGCATTTCACTCCATTCCGGGCGATCGCCTGTCGAAGAGGAGCCTTCTCCGGCGTCATGCCCGCATGGGACCGCAGCGATCGACATCGCCCAGCCCGAAAATCTATCACTCCGCTGGATGGTGGCCTCACCTTTTTCTGTAAAGCACTGTTTCCATAGGCATGACCCAAGCGGACCGATCCGCCTGCGGGAGCCGGCCGTTGCGCGCCGAAAGGCTACCGCCCCTGGCCGAACAGGTCGCGCATCAGCCTGGCGGCGTCGGTCGGCTTCTCGTAGAGCGGGACCTTGCTGTAGGATTGCGGAATGGCCCAGCGTTCATAGCCGCTCGAGAAGACATAGGGGACGTTGCGCGCGCCAAGGGCGTCGGCAAGCAGGAAGATCATCTCGCCGCGCAAATTGATGTCGAGGATCGCCGCGCTGACCACCGTCTCGGTTTCCAGGCAACGCATGGCGCCGTTCACATCGGCAAAGGGCCCCAGCACCTCGGCGCCGGACGATCGCAGGCTGCGGCTCATGTCTTCCGCAAGAAAGTACTCGTCCTCGACGAGAAGCACGCGTTTGCCGGAAAGGTCGAGCCGGCGATCACTCTGCCTGTTCGCCACCATGTTCATGGTTCGCTCCTCTCGTTACCGCCTTGCGATATCCGCCTGACCGGTAGGTCGATCGTGCATTCGACGCCATCGTCGGTCAGGCGATAGGTCGTACGCGCATCAAGCTGGAAAGGCAGAGCCTTCTCGATGAGTTCCCGGCCGAAGCCGCCGGCCGACATCGGGCTCTTGCGTTCCAGGCTCATCTCTACGCCGGTTTCGATCCATTCGAGATGCAGGAATTCCACGCCGTTCGCGTCCGTCTGCCGGCGCCACGATACGGCCAGCCGGCCGTTCCCCACCAGCGCACCGTATTTGGTCGCATTCGTGGTCAGTTCATGGATCGCCAGTGCGAAGGTCTGGAGCGTCGAGGAGCGCAGCTCGACATCCGCCGGCCCGTCCAGCACCACCCGATCGCCCAGCGTATCCGGGTCGCCGCCCTGGGCGGCCAGCTCGGCGTGGACGAGTTCCAGGAAGGTCACGCGCTGGCCGCTCTCCAGTCGCGACAACATGCCGTTGACCCGCGACAGGGCGTCGAGACGCGTGTGATATTTCGCCAGGAAGGACTGAGTGGATTCTGCCCCTTCGGCGGTCTTTTCGGCCAGCGAGCGGACCACGCCGAGAAGGTTGCGGGTGCGGTGCTGCAATTCGGCGACGAGAACCCGCTGGCGCTCCTGGAAATCCTTGCTCTCGGTGATGTCGCTGGCGATGCCGAACCACTCGGACAGCGCGCCGGACTGGTCGAAGATCGGGACGGCCCGCGCCAGCGCCCAGGCGCCGGTGCCATCGGCGCGCCGGGTCCGGTATTCGATCTCGAAGGGGGCCTGGCGGGCGACGGCCGCGGTCACCGTCTCCTCGACCTGCTGACGGTCTTCGGGCTGGATGAAGCGCGCGAACCAGTTGTCACCGCCGCTGTCGTCATCGCCAAGGCCCGCCTCGCCGGACAGTTCGCGCATGCGCGACCAGTCCGAGTTCATCCGGTACATCACCTGCGCACTGGCCTGGACGAGCGCCCGCAGCCGGCGTTCCGACTCGGCCAGCCGGCGCTCCATCTCGAGGCGCTCGGTGATGTCGACGAAGGTCATCACCGTGCCGTCGATCCGGTCCTCGATGGTGCGATAGGGGCGCACCCGCATCATGTACCAGCATCCGTTGCGGCTGCAGACCTCGCTTTCCAGCGGCGCCAGATCGCGCAGCACCTTCTTCACCTCCCGCTCGATGCCGTCATGCTCGAGCTGGTGGGTGAAGTCGGTGATCTGCCGGCCGACATCGCTCTCGGCGATGTTGAACAATGCCGCGACCGGCGGCGTGAACATCTTGATGCGCAACTGGGCGTCGAGGAAGAGTGTGCCGATCTCGGTCGCCGTGGTCAGGTTCTGCAGGTCGCTGTGCGCCGAGGAAATGCTCTGCAGCTTGACCTTCAGCTCGGCATTGACCGTCTGCAGTTCCTCGTTGATCGACTGCAGCTCCTCCTTGGAGGTTTCCAGTTCCTCGGAGGTGGACCGGTACTCCTCGTTGATGGATTGCAGTTCCTCGTTCGCCGCCCGCAGGTCCTGGATCGAGGCCTCGTGCTCGTGGCGGCTGGCGACCAGCGCCTCCTGCGCGGCCTTCAGCTCGGCATGGAGGCGGCGCATCTCGCCGGGCTCGGCAAGGGCTTCGGGATCCGGGCCCTCGTCGATCTCGGCGGCCCCCCCGTCATTGAACAGGACCAGCGTCTGCACCGGCGCGGCCGACCCGTGGGTCACGGGGATCACCGACAGGGTGATCCTGCGGATCGCCCCTTCCATGTCCACCGCCACCGGATGGGTCACCGTCGGCAGCTTCTGATCGAACGCCTTGCCGAGCGCCATCTTCAGGTCGAGGCGCAGTTCCGGGCGCACGACCGCCGAGAGCCGGCTGGTGAACGGACCGGACGAGTGCAGGATGAACCGGCCTGCCGTCGGCGACATGTGCAGGATGTTGTAGCCGGCATCGACCAGCACGCTGGGCGGCGCGAAGCGTTCAAGGGCCGAAGCGTGGGTATCGGTCGGCGTCGGCGCCCGTCCGTCGCGCGCGGCCTGCGGCTCGGCGGCCTGCGCATAGCCCGTGGCGCGATGGTCGGCCACCAGTTGCGGCAGTTCCGGCTGCATGCCGGGTGCCTTGGGCAGGCTGCGATAGATCCGCGCGTCCCGCTCGACGGTGGCGAACAGGTCCGGGCTGGAATCCGCGGTCTCGGCCGAGCCGAGGAACAGATAGCGGTTGCCCCGCAGTCCGTAGTGGAAGATCGAGCAGATCTGCTTCTGCAGCGAGCGCTCCAGATAGATCAGCAGGTTGCGGCAGGCGACGAGATCCAGCCGCAGGAAGGGCGGATCGCGCAGCACGCTGTGCGACGCGAACAGGACGCAGTCGCGGACCTCCTGGTTGACGCGGTAATGGGTGCCGTCGTCGTGGAAGTAGCGGGCGAGGCGCTCGTCGCTGACATCGGCACGGATCGAATGGGGGTAGCGGCCCTGCCGGCCCGTCGCCAAAGCGCCCTCGTCGAGATCGCTGGCGAAGATCTGGATCGGCACCTGCACCTTGCGCCGCTCCGCTTCCTCCAGCATCAGGATGGCCAGGCTGTAGGCCTCCTCGCCGGTGGCGCAGCCGGCGACCCAGGCGCGGATGCCCTCTTCCTCCAGATTGTCGAAGATCGGCGCGATGGCGCAGCGCGCGAGCGACGCGAAGGCGTCATTGTCCCGGAAGAACATGGTCACCGAGATCAGGAGGTCGCCGAACAGGTCCTGCGCCTCTTCCGGCGTGCTCTTCAGGTAGTCGGCATATTCGGCAATGCTGGTGATGCGGTTGACCTGCATGCGGCGCAGCACGCGGCGCATGACCGTCGCGCGCTTGTAGCTGGAGAAATCGTGTCCGGTCCGGGCCCGCAGGAAGGTGGTGATGCGCCGCAAATCGTTGGCCGCGCCGCCCTCGTCGAGCGAGCGAACCGCCTCCTTGCTGCGCGCGACCTCGCCGATCCGCTCCACCAGGCGGGCGATGGGGCCGACGAAATCCGCCGCGCCGGTGGCGATGGCGCTGTGCGGCATCGACGGGAAGCCCGCCTCGGCCGGCTCCTGCACGAAGACGACGCCGCCCGCCTCCTTGATCGAGCGAATGCCGATCGCACCGTCCGAGCCCGCCCCGGTCATGACCACCGCCAGACCATCGCCGCGCCCGGCCGCGATGGAGCGGAAGAACATGTCGATCGGCGCGCGATGCCCTCTGGGTTCGGTAAAGGGACGGGCGGCGATCGAATCCCCTTCGATGACCAGTTCGCGATCGGGCGAGATCACATAGACGCAGTCGGGCTTCAGGGCGGGCCCGTCATGGACCTCGTGGACCGGCATCGAGGTGCAGGCCGCCAGGATCTCGCTCAGGGCACTCGGATGGTCGGGTGCGAGATGGACGATGACCACATAGGCCAGTCCGAGATCGTCGGGAATCTGCCGGAAGAAGCTGCGCAGCGCCGAGACGCCACCTGCGGACGCCCCGATGGCGCAGACCGGCGTGAAGCGTTGCATATTGGCGCCTGAACCAGCGCTCCCGTCGGACATGAAGCCTCATCGAATCTGCGTCATTCCCCCTTGGATATACGCCACGGTTGCACATTTGACAGCGCGCGCCCGCCGGGACCGGCGTCGATCATGTGGCTGGCTTACGTTAGCGCGCGGATCGGGTCGCGAACGCAGCGCCTCGCCCGCATGGCGCTGCGGCATGACGGCCTGTTCCTGACCTTGGGTGAGTAGGCGCCTCTCGAAGTCGTGAGGAACCCGTCGCGCCGCGACCCGTTCGGCCAAAAAGCCCGCGGCAGACGAGCGTACCGCATGCCGTCCGGCCGATGCCCTGCAGGCAACAGGCGGGAGAGGCGACGAGCCAACACCGGCGGGACAAGGTGCCGCCCGTTTGCTGGTGAGGTTCGAACGGCGGCCGCATCGTCCCGTTCGTGCCCCGCAGGCCGATCAAGGAGAAGCCAGACCGATGTCCTATGTGCGATTTGGACTGATGATCCTCACCTCGACCGTGGTGATGTTCATCCTGATGTATCTCAACACCTACGCCCTGGAGCACGTGTTCTTTTCGGAGACGCGCACCTACATGGCGATCCTGATGGGCGCCACCATGGCCGTCGTCATGCTGGCCTACATGCTGGGAATGTATGCCAACAAGGCGCTGAACATCGCGATCTTCGCGGGCGCCATCGTCGTCTTCGCGCTCTCCCTGTGGCTCGTGCGCAGCCAGGTCACTGTCTCCGGGCCGAGCTACATGCAGGCGATGATCCCGCACCATTCCATCGCCATCATGACCTCCGAGCGGGCCCAGATCAGCGATCCGCGGGTGCGGAAGATGGCGGACGAGATCATCGAGGCGCAGCGGCGCGAGATCGCCGAGATGCGCTACCTCATCGCCGAGGTGTCGGACGGCAACACGGTGGATTCCATCTATCAGGACCCGCCGGCCGAGGTCGGCACGGTGGAGGACGCCCTCGGCCAGGCCCTGGTCTCGACGCTCGACCCCTCCCCGATGCCGAAGGCCGAGGCAGACGAGATCCTTGCAGCCGGATCGCGCTGCGTCTTCCACCGCAGCCGCGAGACCGATCCCATCTTCTGGGCCGCGCAGGACGGCGCCGACGGAGCCATGAAGCTGAACGGCGTCCTCGTGCCGCTGGAAGCGCAGGACCGGACGGAGACCGGCGTCGTCTACGGGGCGCCGGGCGTGTCCGTTGCCGTCCGTCCCCTGGGGGATGAGGCCGACTGGCGCTCCGATGCCGAACTGGTCTTCACGCTCGATCAGGGCCTGACGATCGGCTATCGCGGTTTCTACGGATGTGACACCGCCTGAACGGGCCGCATCGCCGGCGCCCCCGCTGACCGACCGGTTGCCGCCCGCTCCCTGCGCGGCGGCGCCGGTCACTCCAGCGTATAGAGATAGGCCGTGATGTCGCGGGCCTGCTGCTCCGTCAGTCCCATGTCGGGCATCACGCTGCCCGGTGCGACCGCCTGCGGCTCGCGCAGCCAGTGGATCATGTTGGCCGGCGTGTTGCGCAGCAACCCCGCGAGATAAAGCCGGTTGGCCATGTGGTCGAGCGGCGGGCCGACGAGACCCTCGGCCCCGTCGATGCCGGGGATGATGTGGCAGGCGCCACAACCGGCCTGGCGGATGCGAACCGCGCCGATCGCGACATCGCCGATGGCCTCGGCTCGCGAGTGCGCCGCATCGTCCCCGCAGCCGGCGAGGACGAGCGGGACGAGCATCGCCAGGCCCGCGGCGGCACGCATCACAGACCGCATAGGCTCGTCCAGAACAGCGAGACGGTGTTGAAGGCGATGGCGACGGTGAACAGCGTGCCGATCCCCACGCCCCAGAGGGCGAGGAAGCAGCTTCGCCCCTCCGCCGTGTCCAGGATGTCCCGGTGGCGACCTGAGGATTGCTGCCGGGTCCGGCGGTAGGCGAGAAGCGCCAGCGTGAGCGAAGCCAGGGCAAGGACGAGCGCCGCGAGATTCGCCGCGACGATCATCGCGCCGATTCCGTCGAGATCGACGACCGGACGTTTCGCGCCGTCGCCGCCGATGCAGGCATTGCCGGCCAGGGCGGTGGCTGCGGACAATTGCAGGGTCCAGGCGGCTGGAGCCCCGGCAATGCCGACGATGAGGCGCCAGTTCGCGACGGTGCCCGAGGCCGGCGCCGGATGTCCGATATGAAAGATCGGGCGTGTCGGTTCCGTCATCCGCTCACCTCAGATGGGGCGTGATGTAGAGGCTGAAGAAGACTGCCAGCCAGACGACATCGACGAAGTGCCAGTACAGGGCGCCGATCGCGACAGGCGCCATGCGCTGGCGGTCGAAATAGCCGAGAGCGCTCCACACGGTCAGCACGGCCAGGATGACCAGCCCGACCACGACATGGGCCAGGTGGAACCCCGTCACCGTGAAATACATCGAACCGTAGGAATGGGCGGACAGGGTGAAGGGCTTGTCGAGCCATTCCTTGACCTGCAGGCCGACGAATATCGTGCCCAGCGCAAGGCCGACCAGCAATCCCGCCACCAGCCGGCCGCGCGACCCCGTTTCGGCGCCCTTTTCCGCGAACCAGACAGCGATACTGCTGGCGATCAGGATGACCGTGCTCGGCGCCGACAGCGTGAAGGACGGCAGTTCGGCGGGATACCAGTTCGGGCCTGACTGGGTGGCCAGATAGAAATAGCTGAACAGGAGATAGGAAAAGAGGACGGCCTCGGTCGCAACGAGGGTCACCATGCCCCACCATCCCGAGGCCCGTCGGGCAATGCTGCCGACCGCCAGCGATCCGATCTGCAGGGGCGCCTGGCCTACGGGGACGGCATCACGCATGGCCCGGCTCCCGCTTCTGGCCGAGATCGGCCCGTGGCCAGAGCCAGGCAAGCAGGCCGAAGAGGATCGCCAGCCCTGCGCCGGCTGCAACCCACCACCAGTGCAGGAGAAGCGCGGCGAAGCCCAGGGTCATGGCGAGGGTCACCAGGAACGGCCAGGGATCGTCGCCGGGCACCTTCACGATCAGGTCCGGCTGGGCGTCGATCGGCGTCGTCACCAGCATCTCCTTGCCATCGTCGAGCAGCAGCCCGCGTTCGAGGGAGGAATCGCCGCGGCCTTCGTCGAGCCGGCTTTCCCACAGGGGATGCCGGCTGGCGATGACCGGCAGCACCGCGAAATTGTAGGGCGGCGGCGGCGACGAGACCGCCCATTCCAGCGTCGGCGCGTCCCATGGGTTGGCGCCGGCCGGCGCCCCGCGCCGCAGGCTGGCCATGACATTGATGAGGAGCATGGCGAAGCCGACGGCGAAGATGAAGCTGCCCACCGTGGTGACCATGTTCATCGCGCTCCAGCCGATGTCCTGCGGATAGGTGTAGATCCGGCGCGGCATGCCCAGCAGTCCGGTCCAGTGCATCGGCAGGAAGCCGAGATTGAACCCGATGAAGATGGTCCAGAAGGTCCAGCGCCCAAGGCGCTCGCCCAGCATCCGCCCGCTCATCTTGGGAAACCAGAAATGCAGCCCGCCGAGCACGCCGAACAGATTGATGCCGATCAGCACGTAATGGATGTGCGCCACGACGAAATAGGTGTCGTGCAACTGCAGATCGGCGGGCACCGACGCGGTCATCACGCCCGAGACGCCGCCGATGACGAACATGGCGATGAAGGCGGCGAAGTAGAGAAAGGCCGTCGAGACCACGATCCGGCCGGTCCAGATGGTGGCGATCCAGGCGAAGACCGCGATCGCGCTGGGAATGGTGATGATGAAGGAGGCACCGCTGAAGAACGACATCGACAGGAACGGGATGCCGGTGGTGAACATGTGGTGCACCCAGACGCCGAAGCCCAGCGCCATGGTGCTGATCGTTCCAAGCACCACGAGCGTATAGGCGACCAGGGGACGCCGACAGAACACCGGCAAAACGTCGGACGCCATGCCCATGGCGGGCAGGACGATGATGTAGACCCAGGGATGGGCGAAGATCCAGAACAAATGCTGCCACAGGAGTGGCTCGCCGCCCCCGCCGGTCTCGTAGAAATGCGTCCCGAACTGGCGGTCCATCCAGAGCAGGAAGAAGGCGAGGCTGACGGCCGGCACGGACAGGAGAATGCCCATCGAGATCGTCGTCGTTCCCCAGACCATGATCGGGATGCGGTTGATCGACATGCCGGGCGCCCGGCAGCGCAGGAAGGTGACGACGAAGTTCGCCGCGCCGACCGTCGTGGATATGCCGAGGAAGATCATGCCGAGGGCATAGAAATCCATGTTCGGGCCGGGATTGAAGTCCTTCAGCGAATAGGGCGCGTAGTTGAACCAGCCGTCATTCGGCGCCGCGCCGATCAGGAAGCTGGAATACATGAACAGGCCGGACGCCAGATACACCCAGTAGGAGAAGGCGTTCAGCCGCGGAAACGCTATGTCCCGCGAGCCGAACAAGAGCGGGAACAGATAGTTCGAGAAGCCCGACAGGATCGGCAGGGCATAGAGGAAGATCATCGTGATGCCGTGCATCGAGAACAGCTGGTCGTACTGTTCCGGGGTCACCACGCTCTGCTCGGGCCCGGCGAGCTGAATCCGCATGATCAGTGCCTCAATGCCGCCCGCGATGAGGAAGGCGAAGGCCGTGACGATGTAGCGGATGCCGATTTCCTTGTGATCGACGGTGCCGATCCAGCCCATCAGGCCGGAATCCGTCTCCCAGATCGCCTGGAGCCGGGCTTCCAGTTCCGGGGTCGCGACGCCCGCCTGCGGGATCTTCTGATGCGGCTCTGCCACAGCTCTCCCCTCAGTCCAGCGTCGCGAGATAGGTGCGGATCGCGTGCAGCTCCGGGCCCGAAATCCCCGTATCGGGCATGTGGCTGCCCGGCTTGAGCGCCTGCGGCGCGGCAATCCAGCCCGACAGATGCCCCTTCGTGTTGGGCAGCATTGCCGAGGCGATCGTCGTCCGGCTCATCAGATGGGTGAGGTCCGGCCCGACCTCGCCTGCGGACCGGGTGCCGCGCACCGCATGGCAGGCGCCGCAGCGCAGGCGAAACGCCTGCCGTCCGGCGTCCGCCAGCGAGCCAGGCGATGTCGGCTCCGCGTCCGCGGCCTGTGCATCCCACCAGGCCGTGAAGTCGTCGGGCGCGTCGACGAACATGCGCATCGCCATGTTGGTGTGCTGCTGCCCGCAATATTCGGTGCACTGGCCGCGATAGACGCCGACCCGGTCGCCCTGGATCCAGGTCTCGTTGATCTGTCCGGGAATGGCGTCGGTCTTGCCGGACAGCGCCGGAACCCAGAAGGAATGGATGACGTCGGTCGAGCGCAGCTTGATGCGCACCGGCTCCCCGAGGGGAATATGCAGTTCGTTGGCCGTCTCGAAGCTGCGTGCGGGATCGTCGGGATCGACATAGCGCGCCTCCCACCAGAATTGCTGCGCCGTCACCTCGATCGTGAAGGCCGGCTCACGCCCGGGCGCGGCAATCCGGGCCATGAGGTCCACCGTCCAGGCGGTGAAGCCGATCAGGACGAGCGTCGTCAGAACGAGGCCGGCATGGATCCAGCCGATCCCGCCGGGTGGGCGCGAAACCGCGATGATACGGCCGCCCGCCTGCAGATCCGGGTCGCGGCGACGCAGGATGCCGATGACGACCATGGCACTGATGATGACGACCACCAGCACCGAGACCGCGATCAGCCCCCACAGCAACGGCACGGTCATGTCGCCCTTCGCGCCGAAGGTCTCCAGGTAATACATCGGCGTGTCGGCTGCGCGCGCCGGCAGCGGGGCGGCGACCGCCCCGCTGAATGCGACCGCCATCATGAAGGCCGGCCGGACCCGGAAGGGAAGGCCCGCGTCGCGAAGATCGACCGGGGAATGCGGATCCGTCCTCATGCGGCTCCCGGCAAGGACCCTGGAGGAACCTCTGCGCTGCAGATTTTCGGCGTCGTCCCCATCTGCCAGATCGCTCCCGATTGCTTACGATATCCGGGTGACATGCCGGCATGTAGGCGGCGGGCCTCCAGATCAACCGGCAGCGTCTTCGCCGGACAGAACGCGGGCGCTGCCCTCACATGCGCGAAGCGGACATTGTCGGCGCCGGAATGGTAAGCCGGCAATCGCCGCCATCATCGATCCGGCCAGGATCGACCGGCCCGTCGCCGCCCCTGTTCATAGGCGAAGCCGGCGAGCCAGATGGCATGGTCGGCGGTGCTGGTGCCGGCGAAGCGCGCGTTCGGGCCCTCTTCCCGGCAGGCGCGGCGGCCCTCGGCCCACACGGCCCGTTCGCGTGCCGCCTCGCGCATGCTCGCCACGAGGGCACCGACCGGCTGATCGACTGCACTCATCCGCGGGTCAGAGGGCCACGATCGTGCCGGCCCCGTCGTCCTTCAGACGCTCGACCGCCTCCCGCGATCCCGGTTCCATGGCAACGCCGAGCCGTCCGCCTTCGGCGATGATGAAGCGGGCGAGATCGTCGACCCGCTCCTCGTCGGTGATGCCGTTGGCCGCGGCGATGCGCCTCGCGGTCTGGCGGACGATCATCAGCGAGCCGGTTGCTGCGGCGCGTGCGACGGCTTCCACCGCCTGTTTCTGGGTCTGATCCATCGAATGCCTCCACCTTTCCTTCGTTCTGGCGAAGCCGCGGGAACGTGTCTTTAAAGTATGATAGCGCAGCACCGGCGACCGCCGGTCCCTCGGCTCACAGGGCGCCGCCAGGGGCGCATGGAAATTTCTATTGCCTGACAACGAAGCGCGTTCGGCTGGGCAACTCGCGACTTATGCGCCGCCGCGTGGTCGCCGCCGGTCGGACGGCGCTCCGGAGCAATGCTCATCCCGTTCCCGGCGGAATGTGCACGACTATATCCGTCATTTGATGCTTCCCTCACGAACACGCGAGACGGAATGAGGCAGGACACGACCGAGGCCCCCACCATGTACGGACATGACGAGGCGCAAGCGCCGGCTCCCGGCGGCCTCCTGCAGGCGGGACGGAACTGCCGAAGCGTCTCGCGTGCCGAGACGGCCACCGTGCTCGTCGATGGCGCGCGATATTTCGCGCGTCTGGACGAATGTCTCGAAGAGGCCCGGCGCTCGATCGTCATCGTCGGATGGGACTTCGACGCCAGTGTCCGCCTGCGCCCCGATGCGGATGGCAGCGGCACGACGCTGGGCGACCGCCTGCGCTCGCTAGTCGAGGCGCATGAGACGCTCGAGATCCACATCCTGATCTGGAGCTTCGCTGTCGCGCATGCCCCCAGCCATGGCATGTCGCTGCTCTTCGGCGGCGACTGGCAGGATCATCCGCGGATCCATCTGAAGCTCGACCGCACGAACCGCTTCTACGCGTCCCATCACCAGAAGATCGTCCTCGTCGACGGGGTACTCGCCTTCGTGGGCGGGATCGACCTGACCGTCGGCCGATGGGATACGCAGGAGCATCGCCCAGCCGACGAAAGACGGGTCGAGGCCGACGGATCGAAAGCGCGGCCGGTGCATGATTGCCAGGTCGCCCTGACGGGCCCCGTGGTCGACGACCTCCTGGCCATTGCGGCCGAGCGCTGGCAGCGGGCCACCGGCGAGACGCCGCGATTTGCCGGCCCGGCCACAGGACCGGTCGCCCGGCAACCCGAACGATCCCCCGATTTTAGGCATGTGCCGGCGGGCATCGCGGTCACCGATCCGGGCGGCGGCTGGCGCGGGCCACCGCCCGTGCGCCACGCTGCCTGGCTGACGGTCGACGCGCTGCGCAGCGCAGGGCGGACGATCTATATCGAAAACCAGTATTTCGCCGGCGCGCTTGCCCGCACGATCCTGCCCGAACTGCTCGAAGCCCCGGACGGCCCGGAGATCGTGGTCGTGACCACGCGCAGCATGAACGGCTTCGTCGAGCAGCTCTCGGAAGGCACGAACCGGGACCGTCTCCTGCGCCATCTGAAGCGGTTCGACCGGCACGACAGGCTGCGGGTCTTCCACCCGATGCAGGGCCCGGTCTCCGACCCCGACGAGATCTTCATCCATTCCAAGATCCTCGTCGCCGACGACGGCTTCCTTCGGGTCGGATCGACGAATTTCAACAACCGCTCCGTCGGCGTCGACACCGAATGCGACCTTGGCCTCGTCGCCGACACGACCGAGCATCGGGCCGCGATCCGCACGATCATGGCCCGGCTGGTCGGCGAGCATCTCGGTGCCGACCCGGCGACTGTGCTGGAGACGATTGCGCAGACCGGTTCGCTGATCCGCACGATCGATCAGCTGAACGGCGGCGACCGACGCCTCGTCGGCTTTCCCGCTCTCGCCTCCTCAGGCCCGCGGCGGCCGCAACTCGGCACGCGTCTGCTCGATCCGATCGCCCCCTTCGGCACGGCAGCCTGGTGGCGCGGCCGCTTCAGCTGCTCCTGACCGAGGCGTCCGACGACGTCTTCGAGCGCCAGACGGTTTCGGTGACGGCCAGAACCAGGCCACCGATGGCCAGCGGCACGAGGAAATAGGTGAAGCGGAAGACCAGCACCGCCGTCAGCAGGCCGCGGCCGGACAGGAGCGTCACCACGACGGCTTCGAAGACGCCGAGCCCGCCCGGCACATGGGTCAGCATGACGCCGGCATTGGCCAGGACATAGACCGTGGCCGCCGACAGATACGGCACCTCGGCGATCCCGAGCAGCGCCTGATGGAGGCAGGCCGCGACCAGGGCGAAATTGGTGGCGCCGAGCACCACCTGCCCCAGCGCCAGGCGCAGGCTCGGCATTTCAAGGACAAAGGAGCGGAATCTCAGGGGACGGCGCAGGAAGGCGGCGAGAAGCAGATAGATGACGACACCCAGGGCAGCGACGGCGCCGATGGCAAGGACCATGCCCTGGCCGAGCCCCGTGACCTCCGCCGCGAGCCCGGGGCGCAGAAGGACGGCCAGCGCGCCGAGGGTGGCGAGGCCGACGGTCACCGTGAGCCCGGAAAACAGGATCAGCTTGGCGACGTCACCGGTCGACAGGCCCCAGCGCCGGTAGAAGCGGTAGCGGATGGCGCCGCTGCTCAGGCCGGCAAAGCCGATGGAATGGCCCAGCGACAGGGACACGAAGGAAGCCAGCGCCACCTTGGGATAGGCCAGCCGGTGGCCGACATAGCGGGTGCCGAGAAGATCGAACAGCGTGAGCGTCGCGTAGCTTCCGGCCGCGAACATGCCGGACAGGGCCAGATGGTCGAGGGGAAACGCCCGCAGCGCCTGCATCAGTTCGGCCAGGCTGTAGTCCCGCAACGTCCGCCAGATCAGATAGCCGGCCAGCGCCACGAAGCTGGCGATGCCGATGCGCCAGAGCCAGGTCAGCCATCGACCCTTCGCATCCGCATCCATGTTCGTCTCCGATCGCAAGAAGTCAGTGGCCGGCGAAGCCGGGCGCCGGCCTTGGCCCCGCGCCGCCGCCGAAGGCTGTCAGAAAATCGCCGCCCATCCGGCAGACGGGTGGCGACGCGGCGGCGCGCCCCACGCAGGCACGCACGCCGGCAGCTGAAATGCGGCGGACCGCACGACTCCGCCTTACAGGGTCTCTTCGACCGCGCCGGCGGGCGGGCCTCCCACCTCGATCCGGACCTGGGTGGGATCGAAGGCGATATGGTCGCGCACGGCGCTCAGTTCATCGACCGGGTCCGTATAGGCCCAGGCCGCATCCTGGCCGGCGCGGTTCATCGCCGAGATCGTCCAGAACCGCGCCTGCCCCTTGGCTTCGGGCACGCCGCCGCGGTCGCTGTCGACGAAGAACGCCGTGTGAACGCGATCTTCGGGAATGTAATAGATCGGCTCGGCGCCCTCCTCGCGCACCAGAAGCGCATGGTCGGTGCTGGCGATGATGTCGTCGTGGAAATAGACGGTCACCGGCTTGCGGATGTGGTCGATGGCGTATCGGCCGGTCTGCAGGGTCCGGGCTTCGGACATGACATTCTCCTTTCCTTCACATGTGAACCGCAGCGGACGGCGACGTGCCTCACGCGGCAGGGTTCAGTTCCACTTTCACCCAGCCCTTGTTCTGGGCGTCGAAGGTCTCATAGGCAGCGATGACGTCGGTCATCGGTTCCATCTGGGACAGGATATGTTCGGGCTTCAGCCCGCCGCGCCGCACCAGTTCCACCAGTTCCTGGACGTATTTCTTGTGGTTGGCGTTCCCCATCCGCATGGTGATGTTCTTGTTCATCGCCGTGCCGATCGGAAAGGCGTTGTGGCTCTGGGGATAGACGCCGATGATCGCCAGGGTGCCGGCCTTGGCCAACGCCTCTGTCGCCCATTCGAGGGACAGGGACGGCGCGTCGCCGGCGGCAAAATGCGCCGCATTGGTGTCGGCGCCCGCCTCGGCCAGTCGCTCGACCTGCTCGGCATATTGCGCGGCGCGCTTTTCCAGAACCCGCATCGGCCCCTTGGTGGGCATGAAGGCATCGACCCCGACGACGTCGATCGCCCGGTCCGGACCGATGCCGCCGGTGAGTTCGCGGATCGCCTCGATCGGGTTCTCTTCCTCGAAATTGATCGTCTCGGCGCCCAGTTCGCGCGCCTTGTCCAGCCGGTCCGGCAGGCGGTCGACGGCGATCACCCGCTGGGCGCCCTTGTGCCAGGCCCCCAATATGCTGAACAGGCCAACCGGGCCGCAGCCCATCACCAGCACCGTCTTGCCGCGGCCAGCCTCGATATCGGCGATGTCGGCGCCGAACCAGCCGGTGGAGGCGATGTCGGACAGGCAGATCGCCTGATGGTCGGTGATCTCCGGATGCAGCGGCACGAGATTGACGTTGGCGTGGGGGATGCGGGCATATTCCGCCTGCAGCCCGTCGAAGGGGCCGGTCGGCTGCGGGCCGCCATAGAAGGCCGTCCCAGCGAGGTGACCGTTCGGATTGGCATCGTCGCACTGGGCGGTATAGCCGTCGCGGCAGTAGGAACAGTGGCCGCAGGCGATCGTCGACGGGATCACCACCCGCTGGCCGGGGCGCAGATTGCGGACACTGCTGCCCACCTCCTCGATCACGCCGACACCCTCGTGCCCCATGACGGTGCCCTCGACCATCCCCGGCATCGACCCGCGGATCATGTGCAGGTCGGTGCCGCAGATGGCGCTCGACGTGATCCGCACGATGGCGTCGGTCGGGTTCTTGATGGTCGGATCGGGGACCGTGTCCAGGCGAATGTCGCGGATACCGTGAAAAACGACAGCTCTCATTTTGCTGGATCCTCGTAGCTATGCGTGGTGGCTCGCTTCGATGGAGCAAGCAACAGCGACAGCAGACGCGGCGGACTGTGCCGCTGTATTGAGGGTCAACTCAGACGGCCGGACGTTGATCCGTTGCTGTTTTGGTGGCCGGCTGCCGACCACCGGCCCGCTCGCGTTGCACGGCGTTAGCGTTCCCGGTCGCGTCGTTTGGCGTCGATGTCCTGTGTCTTACAGGAGACGGGATTGTCGGGCGTTCGCAGCGTGTGTCGACACATCACGCACAAACCTTCCCTTTTGTAAGTTAACGCAATGCGACATGCTGGATGGGAGGTAGCCCTGAGCCCGTTCCGGGTCGTCCGCTGCCGGGCCGACATATGATCCGGCCGGTAGAACGGTCGTGCCGGCGCGGCCCTGCGTGCGCGGCTCCAAGACGGCGATGCCGTTCCGGCTCGACCCTGTACGGGCAAAGCAAAGACTCGCGTGACAATCCGAGGGGCTTCGCTCGTGCGACGCGGATTCTCCTACGGCCCGCCGCTCTCCGGATCCGTCGACGACGGCCGGGACCGCGGCCTCGTCGGCATCTTCGCCTGCGCCCGCATCAACGAACAGCTCTACACGATCATTCGCTGGATGCAGGAAACCGGCTTCAGCGATCGCTTCTATGATGTGAAACAGGGCTGGCGGCGCCAGGACAGCATGTTCGGGCTGCGCAACAAGCCGAAGGCATTCGCCTCGGCCCATATCCCCCTGACCGATGGGACCGCGCTGGATCTGCCCTTGCGGGACTTCATCCGTTACAAGGGCTTGTCGCTGTTCTTTGCCCCGAGCCTCGCAAGCCTGAAGATCCTCGCCGGCGGCGATCCCGGACCGGCATAGGCGGCTTGGCCCGCGCGGCCGGCAACGCGTGGGGCTCCCCGCCCCGAGCGCCGGCGCCCAACCATGTCAGCCGAAAATCTGACCTTTCCGTCAGACAATCGCGCATCTGTCCTGCTCTGGTAACCGTTTTTTCGTTCCCCACTGGGATGTTAGCGGTCCCCAGGAGGCTTCATGGCGACTGCGCATCATATTCTCGTCGTTGACGACGACCCCATCTTCCTCGCAGTGGCCGAGAGCGTCGTGCTGTCCCTGGGTGACCATACGGTGACGACGGCCTGCGACGGCGTCGAGGGACTGGCGGCGCTGCGCGCGGCACGCCATCCGATCGACGTCATCGTCCTCGACCTGAACATGCCGAAAATGGACGGTCTCGCCTATCTGCGCAGCCTCGGCGAGCAGGGCTATGGCGGCGCCGTGCTGCTGTCGAGCGGCGAATCCGAGGCCATCCTCGACGCGGCCCGCCGCATGGGCGAGATGCTCGGCGTGCGCATCTGCGGCTCCATGAAGAAGCCGATCCGAACAGCCGATTTCGTCGCGCTCATGGAGGCCTGCGAAGCCTGCCCGCAACAGCAGAAATCCACCAGGAAGCCGGTTAGCACTGCCGCGTCCACCACCGCGCGCGGAACGCTGCTGCCCTATTACCAGCCCCAGGTGGATCTCATCTCGCTGGAAGTGACCGGCCTCGAGGCGCTGATCCGGCTCGACACCGTCGGCGGCGAGATCCTCGGGCCGCAGGCGGTCTTCCATCCCGGCCTCAGCGAGGCCGACCTTCCGCCCCTGACCATCGAGATCGCAACGCGGGTCATGGACGATATCGCCGCATGGCGGGCCAACGGCTTCGCGCGCCGCGTCTCGATCAATCTCGATGCGCGGATCATCGAGGTGCCCCATGTCATGCCGGCGCTGTTCGGCCTAGCGGCCGAGCGCGACCTCGACCCGTCCGGCATCACCTTCGAACTCACCGAAACCGCCCTGCCCAGCTCGATGACCGACATGATCGAGATCCTGACGCGGGCGCGCATGGCAGGCTTCGGCGTCTCGATCGACGATTACGGCACCGGCAGCGCCAATTTCGCGCTGCTGCGCCTGTGTCCGTTCAGCGAGCTGAAGGTCGACCGCTCCATCGTCCAGGCCTGCGTCCACGACCGCATCTCGCGGCGCTTCCTGGAGAACACGGCGACCACGGCAAAGGATCTCGGCATGGCTGTGGTGGCCGAGGGGGTCGAGACGACCGAGGAACTCGCTATCGTCCGCGAGGCCGGCATCCGCATCGTCCAGGGCTATCTCTACAGCAAGCCCCTGCCGGCCGCCGACGCCTTCGTCCTCACCGACTTCGCGCATGCCGCGCGCCGGTTCGGCTCGGCCTGACCCGGTGGCCGGGCCACAAACGGGTTTTGATTCCGCGCCGGCCCGTCCGGCCGTGACGGCGCCGCGGTCACGGTGGCGCAGAACCGTGCGTGCAGGATAGTCGCATGCCCGCATCACGACAGGCCCCCGCCCCGCGGGTCCGACTCTGGCGCTCCCTCGGGTTCCGCCTGTCGCTGGTCGTCGTGCTGGCGGTCATGGTCGGCGTCACCAGCACCGTCGGCTTCTTCGTCTACCAGGACTTTCGTCAGACGGTCACGGCCGAAGAGAACCGCCTGAAGAGCTCGGCCGCCGCTTTCGCCGCCGCTGCCTCCAACGCCATCGCCGAAAACGACCGCCGCGGCACGCTGGAGGTCCTGCGCGGGATCCGTGACCTGGCCCATGTGCGCTACGCCAGCGCAGCCGATTCCGAGGGCCGGACGGTGGCCGAGATCGGAACCTCGGAAGCCCTCGTCAGCACCGATCGCAGTCTCGGCGACGGGACGCTGACGTCGGTGTTCTTCGCCGACACGATCACCGGGGCCGCTCCCGTCCGCAAGGGCGGCATCGTCGTCGGCACGATCGCCATTCATGCCGACATCGCCTGGCTGCGCGGCCTGTATCTCCACAATCTCCTGATCTCGCTCCTGGTCGGCGCCTCCGTCCTGGCGGCGACGGTTCTGGTTGCGTGGATGCGGATCACCCGGATCATCGATCCGCTGCGTGCCCTGGCCGGCGAGTTCGCCGATATCGGCGCGCGTTCGGACCTGTCGAAGCGGCTGCAGGTGACCTCGAACGACGAGGTCGGCGTTCTCTCCGGGGCCTTCAACGACATGTTCGCCCGCATCGACGAACGCGACCGGCTGCTGCAGCGCCACCGCGAGACGCTGGAGGACACGGTCACCCGGCGCACCGCCGAAATGCGCAGCGCCAGGGACGAGGCCGAGCGGGCCAATGCCGCCAAGTCGGAATTCCTCGCCACGGTCAGCCACGAGATCCGCACCCCGATGAACGGCATGCTGGTCATGGCGGAGATGCTGTCGGCGGCGCCGATCCCGAGCCGCTATCTGCGCCATGCCGAGATCATCCTGCGCTCCGGGCGCGGGCTCCTGAACATCCTCAACGACATTCTGGACATGTCCAAGATCGAGGCCGGCCGCCTCGACCTGGAAGAAATCCCGCTGTCGGTGGACACCCTGGTCGAGGACGTCGCCAGCCTGTTCGCCGAAAAGGCCCGCGAGAAATCCCTGTCCATCGCCACGATGATCGACGCCGACGTGCCGGCCGAGGTGATCGGCGATCCGGTCCGCATCTCCCAGGTGCTGACCAACCTCGTCAACAACGCCCTGAAATTCACCGAGACCGGCGGCGTCACCATCGCGGTCGAGTGCCTTGCGCCCAGGGACGCCGGCGGGCCCCCGATGCTGGGCTTCACCATCCGCGACACCGGCATCGGCATCCCCGCCGACAAGCTGGGCAAGCTGTTCGGCCGCTTCACCCAGGCCGACCAGACGATCACCCGCAAGTTCGGCGGCACCGGCCTGGGTCTCGCGATCTCCAAGCAGCTGGTGGAGGCCATGGGCGGCACCGTGCGGGTGACCAGCGAGGAAGGCGTCGGCTCCTGCTTCGGTTTCGAGGTTGCGCTGGAGATTCATCGATCCGCGCCGCGGCCGCAGAGCCTTGCGGGCCGCACGATCCGGCTTCTCGACGCCGACCCGATCACCGCCGAGGCGACCGCCGCCTTGCTCACCCGGCGCGGCGCCACGGTTCTGCGCGGCGACGACACCGGTCCCGCGCCGGCGTTGGTCCTGATGCACGAGGCGCATCTGGCCCGTCTGGCGACCACCTCACCTGCACATCCGCCGATCGTGGTGCTGCGGGCCAGCGACGCCCGCGTCGCGGAGGGCGAGAGCGCCGAGATCGCGGTCGCAGGGACCATGGCGCTGCCGCTGCGCCGCAGCGAGATCGAGCATCTGGCGCAGTCTCTGACGACCGGCGATTTCTCGGCCCTGCGCGACGACACTCCGGCCATGGAGACCGCGGCGAAGCTGCCCGACATGACCGGTCTGCGCGTCCTTGCGGTCGACGACGTCGCGGTCAATCGTGAGGTGCTGAAGGAAGCCCTGGCCACGCTCGGCGTCACCGCGGCGCTGGCCGAGAGCGGCGAAACCGCCGTGGCGATGATCGAGCGGGACGCCTACGATATCATCTTCATGGACTGCTCCATGCCCGGCATGGACGGCTTTACGGCGACGCGCCTCATCCGCGAGGGCGAGCGGCATGCCGGCCGCCAGCCCGCGACCATCGTCGCGCTGACTGCCCACAAGGACCCGGGCGGCGCCGGCGAGTGGCAGAGCGCGGGCATGAACGCCTATCTCACCAAGCCGTTCACGATCCCGCAGATCTCGCGGGTCTTGGGTGATTTTGCCGGCACGCGCCCGGCGAACGACCAGTCCGGATCGGAGCCGGACGGCCCGTCCGCCGACGCCCCGTCGCAGGCCCATGCCAGCGGTCCCCTGCTCGATCCGGCGACGTTGGACATGCTGGCATCGCTGGTGAAGCGCAGCGGCCCGGCGGTTCTGCAGAAGATCGTCGGCCTGTTCGCCGCCAACGCACCGAAGGCGCTCGCCGACCTTCGGGAGGCCGTCGCGGCCGGCAGCGACGAGACGGCCCGGCTGGCCCACGCGCTGAAATCCATGTGCAACAGCGCCGGTGCCGCCCGCGCGGCCGGGCTCTGCGGCGCTGTCGAGGCGGCGGCCCAGGCGGGCGAGCCGATCGCGCCCGGCATGCTCGACGAGATCGCGGCCACGTTGTCCGACAGCCACGCCGCCCTCGCGGCACTCGCGACCGCGCCGGACGCCGATGCAGCCGATGCAGCCGAGCAGTCGGCATGAAGCCGGTCCGGGACATCACCGCCCGGACGACGCCTCGGACACGCGAAAGCTCAAATGCGAAACGCCGGATTCACCTCGTCCTAAAGGCTTGTGAGCTAAGAAGAATTCGTCATCTCACCACAACCGGCACCCTGACAGAGGAGGCATGACATGACGCACCGTCTGAATGCCTTCGCAGCCTCGACCAGTGGCAATGTCGCCGCCATCGTGGCCTTGCTCACGCCGCTCCTGATTTTCATCATGGGCAGCGTCGTCAATCTCTCGACCGCTCAATCCGCCCATTCCCGCCTGCAGAGCGCTGCCGACAGCGCAGCCCTGGCGGCCGCGCGCGAACTCTACATGGCCAACAGCCGGCCGGAGGTGCTGAAGAGCGTCGCCTATTCCTTCGCCATGACCAATCTCGGCAACCAGGCCGAAGGCGTCTCGATCGACGTCAAGATCGGCGGGCGATCGGATGCGACGGCTGCGGAATCCGCCATTTCCACCGAGGTCACGGTCACGCTCAACAAGGATTTCGGCAAGTCGCTGCCCATGCCCGACCTGACCGGCGTGATCGGCGAACTCACGGCCAGCGCCACGGCGCGCATTGCCGGCGGTGGACGCATCTGTGCGATCGCGCTCACCAAGGAGGGCAAGAAGGCCATCGACATTTCGGGCAATGCCCAGGTCCAGGCAGCCGATTGCGCGGTCTATTCCAACTCGATCGATCCCAGCGGCCTGTCGGTCACCAAGGTCGCGAAGCTCTCGAGCGAACTCGCCTGCTCCTCCGGCGGCTATGACGGGATCGAGTCGAACTACGAACCCTTGCCGCTGACCGATTGCCCGGCCGTCAGCGATCCCCTGACCTCGCGCATTCCGCCGGTCCCGACGAAATGCGATCACAAGAACCAGAAGATCTCGAACAACAACCAGATCCTGTGGCCCGGCACTTATTGCGGCAATCTCCAGGTCAGCGGCTCGAAGATCACCCTGCGGCCCGGCACCTACATCTTCTGGGATGCCAAGGTGAAGCTCCACAAGGGCACCGAGATCACCGGCGATGACGTCAGCCTCGTCTTCATCGGCAAGAACTCCAGCCTCGATCTGAAGAACGATTCGTCGATTTCCCTGTCGGCCGCGAAGGACGGGCCGATGGCCGGCATCCTGATCTACGCCGACAGCGAGAAGGACAGCGGCCGCAGCTTCAAGATCGAAAGCGCCAACGCCCGTCGCATGATCGGCACGATCTACCTGCCCAATGACGAGCTCACCATCGGCGGCGACAAGAATGCCGATGGCAAATGCGACATCACCGCCGCCGACGATCCGGCGGATACGGGCTCGCCCGGCTGCAAGTCCAATGTCGGCGAGTTCTCGGACTGGACGGCCCTCGTTGCGGACAAGATTACCATCACCTCGGGCGTGAAACTGGTCCTCAACGCCAATTACGCCGATTCCGACGTGCCGGTCCCGGCCGGCGTCGGCCCGGTCGGCGGCAATATCGCACTCAGCAAGTAAGCGCGCTCGCCACGCGGGAGCCTGTCTCAGGCGTCCGCGAACGCGCCGGGATTGCGACGCCAGACCGAATAATTCAGGCACGCGGCCAGCCCGGCCCAGGCGAGATACGGCACCAGCAGCCAGCCCGCGATTGCATCGATCGGCGCGAACAGCGCAATGTTCACGGCGATCGCGCCGGCCATCGCCACGACGTCGGCAAAGGCGAGACCCGGCCGGTGCAGGCCGAAGAACAGGCCCGACCAGGCGGCGTTGAGGACGAGCTGCAGGCCGTAGACGGCGAAAGGCAGCGCCACCAGCCCGGCGGTCTCATAGACCCGCCAGCCGGCCACCGCGATCATCAGGTAGAGAATTGTCCAGACGATCGGAAAGGCGAGGTTCGGCGGTGTCCAGCCCGGCTTTTCGAGGCGGGCGTACCAAGGCCCTGGCTTGAACACCACGCCGCTGATCGCGACGACCGCGACGATGGCGATGAAGACGAGAAGGCTGGCGATCGCCGCAAGGCTCATGATGATCTCCCGATCGGAATGGATCGTGGCGCCGTCCGCAGGGGCGGACGCTCACCGGATATAGGGTGGCGCGGATCACGAAAATCCGCGACGGATTGTCTAGAGAAACGGGCTCCGCCAGATCCAGATCGCCACCGCGGCGAGCACCGCGATGGGAACGCAGATCTGCAACGGCCGCAGCCGCTCCACGGGCAGCGGCCCGTCGTCGTTCGGTGCTGCGACCCGGTCGAGGATTGCGAGACCGGCAAAGCCGGCGATCTGCAGAAGCGCCGCGATCAGCGGAAACGCCCAGATCGTCGCCACGAGGCTGGCGACGCCGGCGATAAACAGCCCGAGCATGGCGGCGATCTCGGCAATGGCCGCACCGCCCGGTTGGCTGAGGCTCACCCCGCGCCGCACGCCGGCAATGAACAGCAGCACCGATGCGCCCCAGAACAGGGTGAGATTCAGCGCCAGGAAGGACTGGGCCTCGGGCGCGAACCACAGGGCCAGCCCGCCGGCGATCAGCGGCAGCATCGCCCCATAGGCGAACAGCCGGTCGATCGGGGGCGACCCGGCCGGCTCCCCTCTCCTGCGCTCGCGGCTGTCCATGTCGGCCCTTTCCTTTGCGGGGGCCAAACGGCAACGACCCCGCCGGGTTCCGGCGGGGTCGTGGACGCGCGGTGTTCGGATCGCCGCTTGCGAGCGACGTGCCGCCTAGTTGCGGATCATCTTCGGCAGCCAGAGCGAGACTTCCGGGAACACCGTCAGGATGACCAGCGTCAGCACCAGCGGCACATAGAGCGGCATCATCTTGATCAGGATCTGCCGCATCGACACCCGCGTGATGTCGCTGAGCAGGAACAGCGCCAGCCCCATCGGCGGGGTCAGCAGCCCCAGCATCAGGTTGAAAATCGTCACGATGCCCAGATGCACCGGATCGACGCCCGCCATGTGCAGCGGCTGGGCGATGATCGGCACGACCAGCAGCGTCGCCGTGGTCGAATCCAGGAACATGCCGACGATCAGCAGCAGCACGTTGACCACAAGGAGCAGCATCAGCGGGTCCGTGCTGACGGTCAAGAGCCAGCGCGCCGCCATCTGCGGGATCTGCTCGATCGCCAGGATCCAGCCGAAGATCGACGCAGCGGCGACGATGATCAGGATGGCCGAGCTGCTCTTCACCGTCTCATAGGCCGAGCTCAGGAGATGCTCGACGGTGAGCGTGCGATAGACGAGACCGCTGATCAGGAGCACGTAGACCACCGTGACCGCCGCCGCTTCCGTCGGCGTGAAATAGCCGAGCAACATGCCGGCGACGAGCAGCACCGGGGTCATCAGGGCCGGCAGCGCCGGGACGAAATCGGCGCCGAGCTGGCGCAGGGTCGGCCAGCGGTCCGAGCGCGGGAAGTCGTGGCGATAGGCGAGGATCGCCACGGTGATCATCAAGAGGATCACGCACATGATCGCCGGGATGATGCCGGCGAGCAGCAGCTGCACGATCGAGACGCTGGTCACCGAACCGTAGATGATCAGCGGGATCGACGGCGGGAAGATCGGCCCGACCACCGCCGAGGCGCCGGTGAGCGCGCCGGCGAAGCCGCGGTCGAAGCCGCGCTCGGCCATCGCCTTGACCTCGATCTTGCCGAGGCCGCCGACATCGGCGAGCGCCGCGCCGCTCATGCCCGAGAAGATCAGGCTGGAGACGACATTGACCTGGCCCAGCCCGCCTGGCACCCGACCGACCAGCGTGTCGGCGAACTTGAAGATCCGCTCGGTGATGCCGGCCTGGTTCATCAGATTGCCGACGAAGATGAAGATCGGCACCGCCACCAGCGGGAAGGAATCCAGCGCGTAGCTCATCCGCTGGCCGATCAGCTCGATCGGGATGTTGCCGAGAAGGACGTACAGCACCGACGGGATCAGGATGGCCAGCACCACCGGCCAGCCCAGAAGGAAGGACAGCGCGAAGCCGCCCAGGATTGCGAAACTGCTCATCGAATAGGCCTCGTGCGGGCGCGTGGCCCTAGATGTGCACCACGTCTTCGCTCGGCTGTTCCTGCGCGAAGGTCACGTAGAGGGGGTCATGGCGCCAGGCCTTCAGGGTCTGCAGCGCAAATTCGACGGCCGCCAGCGTCAGACCGAGGAAGCCGGACGCGAAGAAGATCCAGTAGGGGATGTTCAGTGTCGGCGTCGCATTGTCGAGATTGCGCAGCGTGGCGATGGCGACCGAGGTCGCGGCCACCGCGAAGGCGATGCCGCCGGTAGCGGGGATCGCCACCCGCAGCATCCGGCGCAGCCGCTCGGGCAGGGCCGACAGCACCTCCTCCATGCGGATCGAGGCGCCGGACGAGACGACATAGGGAAGCGTCACGAACACCACGCAGATCAGCATGAAGCGCGCCAGTTCCTCCGCACCCATGAAGGGTCGCGAGAAGAACTGCCGCAGCACCACCTGCAGCACGGGCAGACCGATCATCACCGCCAGAAGCAGCACCGAAACGGCGCGGAACACCCGCCGGACCGGTTCGAGAACGCGGTCGGCCGTGCCCACCCGGGCATCGGCATGGGTGACGTCGAGATAGTCGTCGGAATTCAGATCGCTCATGGCACAATCCACGGCAGGGAACCCCCACCGGCAGGCGGCAGGGGTTCGCGGGTTGTCGATCGTGGCCTACTGGATGGCGCGGATGCGCTCCATGTACGGACCCCAGCTCGGGAAGTCCTTGGCGACCTGTGCGTCGACGCCGGCGCGGAATGCCTCGATGTCGAGGCCGTCATCGGCGGTGATGAAGGTCATGCCCTTGTCGGTGAGTTCGCCGACGAGGTCCTTCTCGGCCGTCATCGCCTGCTCGAGCGTCTCGTCGGCCAGCGTGTCGAGGGTTTCCAGGATCGCGGTCTGGTCCTTCTCGTCGATCGACTGCCAGACATCCTCGTTGATGAAGACCGGCAGCACGTTCTGCATGTGGCCGGTCAGCATGACGTGGGTCTGCACCTCGTAGAGGCCGTTGGCGTTGATCATGGTGAGCGGGTTTTCCTGACCGACGACCATGCCGGTCATCAGCGCGGTCGGCAGCTCGCTGACCTCGACCGGGGTCGGGATGGCGCCGAAGCCGGAAACCATCGTCGTCCACAGCTGCAGCGGCACGCCGCGGAAGGGCTTGCCCTCCAGGTCGGCCGGCGTCCTGACCGCTTGGTTGGCGGTCATCTGCCGGGCGCCGCGGAACAGCCGGCCGATGATGCGCATGCCGCCCTTCTCGACGAGCTGCGCGTTGAATTCCTGCATGACGTCGGAGGTCTGCGGATCGGTGGCGGCCAGAGCATGGGCGCCGTCGCGATAGACGAAGGGTGCCGAGAACACCGCGATGTCGTCGACGAGCTGCGCCAGCGAGGCGAATTCATGGTGCCCCATGGAGATCGAGCCGCTGCGCACGCCGTCGATCAGTTCCTGCACGCCGCCGAGCTGCGAATTCGGGAAGACGGTGACGGTGACACGCTCCTCCGTCGCCTCCGGAATCCGCTCCTTCGCGCGTTCCGCATACCAATGCTGGATGTCACCTTCCGAGCCCACATGGGCGTAACGCAAGTCCACGGCCTGTGCGCCGGCGGTGGCGCCAGCAAGCGAGAACCCACAGGCAGCAAGCCCCAGAGCGAGTTTCTTGATCAATGACACGTCGTTTCCTCCCGAATTGACGATTGTCCCCCGTCCGTTTGCCAAAGGCTCCTCCAACGGACTAGAGAATTCTGGCATACCAAATTACATTTGCCTAGCCCGGTGCGGAGGACGATCGGGCCGGCAGGTTTTCGCGCCGCGCTGGGAAGGCGGGGCGCACATGGGAGGACGGAACATGACGACGATCGGATTCATCGGCCTGGGCCTGATGGGCAGCGGCTTCACCAAGCGGCTGCGCGAACTGGACTATCGCGTGATCGGCCACGACCGTGAGGCGGAGAAGGTTTCGGCCGCCGCCGCCTGGGGCGTCGAGCCGGCCGGCTCGCTGGCCGCTCTGTGCGCCGAGGCCGACATCATCGCGCTGTGCCTGACCACCAGCGACGCGGTGGCGTCCGTCGTCACCGGCGCGGACGGCCTCGTCGCCTCGCGCAAGCTGTCGGGCCGGACCGTGGTCGACTTCTCGACCACGGAGATGGCAGTGACGCATCAGGTCGCCGCGGCGATCGAGGCAGTCGGCGGCCGGTTCGTCGATGCCCCGGTCTCCGGCGGGCCGGGCGCTGCCGAGACCGGCAATCTGGCGATCATGTTCGGCGGCTCCGAGCCGGCGGCGAAGGCGGTCACGCCGATGCTCGAGCAGCTTGGCCGCGCCACCCATATGGGCGCCATCGGCACCGGCCAGGCGACCAAGCTGGTCAACCAGGTGCTGTGCCTGACCAATTACTGCGTCGCCGCCGAAGCGCTGCGGCTGGCGCAGGCCTACGGTGTCGACGCCGCCAAGATCCCGCATGCACTGGAGCCTGGCCTCGGCAATTCGGCCGTTCTGCAGGCGATCTATCCGCGCATGGTGGAGGAGGATTTCGCGCCGCGCGGCTATGCCCGCCAGATCCTGAAGGATTTCGAGATGCTGCATTCGGCCACCAAGGCCCAGCATCTCGCTCTTCCGATGAGCGCCCAGGCCATGACGATGTTCCGCATGCTGGTCGCGCAGGGCGATGGCGAGCTTGACGGCTCGGCCGTCGTCAAGCTCCTTCCGAAGGTCGGCCGCAAGGCCTGACGCCTCGCGGCGCCGGCGGCGCCTCGGGGGTTCGATCCGGACCTTCGATCGCCGACCGGCCTGCCCTTCGCCAGCCTCACGGGAGACCGCCATGGACGCGCCCCTTCTCGACGACCTCGCCATCGTCGATGCCCACCACCATCTGTGGAAGATCAGCGAGAACTACCTGCCCTGGCTGTGCGATGCGCCGCCGATCCCGTTTCGCTATGGCGACTACGGCGCCATCCGGCGCGATTACATGCCAGACGACTATCGCCGCGACACCGCCGGGCTGACGATCGCCGGCAGCGTCTATATCGAGACCGAATGGGACCCGGGCGACCCGGTCGGCGAGACCGCATGGATCCACGGCGTCGCCGAGGCGAACGGCTTTCCCGATGCCGTGGTTTGCCAGGCCTGGCTCGATGCCGACGACGTCAGCGACGTTCTGGCGCGCCAGAGCGCTTATGCCCGCGTGCGCGGCGTCCGTCACAAGCCGAAGGCTGCCGGCAGTCCGGGCGCGGTGGTGCGCGATGCGCCGGGATCGATGGGCGACATGACCTGGCGGCGCGGCTTTTCGCTGCTGGAACCGCACGGCCTGTCCTTCGACCTGCAGACGCCTTGGTGGCATCTGGAGGAAGCCGCCGATCTGGCGGCGGCCTTCCCGCATACGCAGATCATCCTCAACCACACCGGCCTGCCCTCCGACCGCAGCCGCGAAGGCCTCGACGCCTGGGCGGCGGCGATGAGACGTTTCGCCGAGGCACCGAATGTCGCCGTGAAGATTTCCGGCCTCGGCGTGCCGGGTGCGCCCTGGACCGCCGAGAGCAACCGCGAGATCGTGCTGACGACCATCGAGACCTTCGGCGTTAGGCGCTGCATGTTCGCCAGCAACTTCCCGGTCGACAGCCTTGTCGCCTCCTACCGCACGATCTTCGAGGGATTCTCGCAGATCACCGCGGATTTCTCCCGCGACGAGCGCGCCGCCCTCTTCGCCGACAACGCCCGGCGGCTCTACCGCTTCGCCTGACCACGCGCCCGGCGACGAACCGTGTCGCGAAGGCCTCGCAAAGACCGCCCGAAAGGGTTGCGCAGGCCACGCCCGATGTGATCCCTACCGGCCATCGCCGACGCGCATTCGCACCGGCCCCGCCGCCAACAGGAAGCCCGCCATGACACTGTCCGACTATCTTCCCGCCGACCATGGCGATGCCGTCCTCGTCGGCCGCATCCACGATCCCGAAGTCTCCGGCCCGACCGTCGTCGTCCTGAAGGACGACCGTTTCGTCGATGTCTCGGCCATCGCCGCGACCATGTCCGAGCTTCTCGAGACCAACGATCCGGTTGCCCGCCTCGCCAGCGCGAGCGGCGGCAAGAGCTGGTCGGCCGAAGGGATCCTGTCGGCCTCGCCCTCGGATTCGACCCGCCCGCATCTGCTCGCGCCCTGCGACCTGCAGGCGGTGAAGGCCTGCGGCGTCACCTTCGCGCGCTCCATGGTCGAGCGGGTGATCGAGGAACGCGCCAAGGGCGATTTCGCCCGCGCCAAGGCGATCCGCGAGGAGATCGCCGCGGTCATCGGCGGCGCCTTGTCCGACATCAAGGCCGGTTCGCCCGAGGCGAGCCACGCCAAGGAAGTGCTGCAGAAGGGCGGCTACTGGTCGCAATATCTGGAGGTCGGCATCGGTCCGGATGCCGAGGTCTTCACCAAGGCGCCGGTCCTGTCCTCGGTCGGCCATGCCGCCGAGATCGGCATCCTGCCCTCCTCGGCGTGGAACAACCCGGAGCCGGAAGTGGTGCTGGCCGCCAATTCGCGCGGCGAGGTGGTCGGCGCAACGCTCGGCAACGACGTCAATCTGCGCGACGTGGAAGGCCGCAGCGCGCTGCTCCTCGGCAAGGCCAAGGACAACAACGCCTCCTCGTCCATCGGACCGCTGATCCGGCTGTTCGACGACCGCTTCACCATGGACGACGTGCGTGCCGCCGAGCTCGATTTGACGGTCACCGGCACCGACGGCTACGTCCTGGAAGGACGCAGCTCGATGCGCGAGATCAGCCGCGATCCGCTGGATCTCGTCGCCCAGACCTGCAGCCGCCACCACCAGTATCCGGACGGCTTCATGCTGTTCCTGGGCACGCTCTTCGCCCCGGTCGAGGATCGTGACGTCGCCGGCCAGGGCTTCACCCACAAGCTGGGCGACACGGTCGAGATCGCCAGCCCGCGCCTCGGCCGGCTGGTCAACACGGTCACCCACACCGACAAGGCGCCCGAGTGGACCTTCGGCATCGCGGAGCTGATGCGCAATCTGGCCGCCCGCGGCCTCATCGGCACCCAGCGCGCCTGACGATGCCTGGCGGCCGGTCCGGGGGCGATCCCCGGCCGGCCCGATGTCCGGCTTCGGCCGGCTGGCTCTGACCGGCCTCTGAGTCGTCGCGGCCCGGCTATTTCGCCTTGGCGAAGTCGCCGGCCGCCTGCATCAAGTCAAACGCCTTCAGGACGTGGGTTTCCAGCAGTTTCTCGATCGCCGCCTCGTCGCGCGCTTCCAGCGCGTCGAGGATCGCCTCGTGCTCCTTGATCGCCGCCTCCCAGCGGTTGGTCTTCAGATTGCACTCGTAGCGGATGCGATAGAGCTGGGCGTTGACCACCCTGTGGTGCTCGGCCAGCACCGGGTTCATGGCGCAGCGCACCAGCGCCTGGTGGATCTGCTGGTTGCGGTCGAAATAGCCGATGCGATCACCGCGCAGATAGGACGCCAGCATCTCGTGATGCAGCGCCCGCAGCTCCCGCAATTCCTCCGGCGTGGCATTGCGGCATGCCAGCTTGCCGGCAAAGGCCTCGAGCCCGCCGAGAAATTCCAGGAGATGGCGGACGTCGTTGGCGCCAAGCACCGCCACGGTGGCGCCGCGCCGCGGATGCAGCTTCACCAGCCCTTCCGAGGCCAGGATCTTCAGCGCCTCGCGCAGCGGCGTGCGCGACACCTGCAGGATTTCCGACAGGGCCCGCTCGCGCACCGGCTCGCCCGGCAGAAGCTGGCTTTCCAGGATCATTTCGCGAATGCGATTGGCGACGAGGGCCGGTTTCAGATCCTGCGACGGGGTCGCATCGACCCGGCGGGGAAACGCGGTCACCACCGCGGATTGCGTTTTGGTCATCGTCGCTCTGTTGCCGTTTGTCCGCCTGCGCCGCGTTCCCGCGGCTCGGCCCCATCCGTGAATGCCCGATTGCCGGGGTTGGCCCCGTGCATTGCCACCCAGCATAGCACGGTTCGCGGCGTTCACGTCGCCGCAGGCCGCGTTCCATACCAAAGTGGCAGACCGCATGGCACGCAAAGCGGGTCCGGTTTCGATTTTCCGAGGAGTTCAGGCGTTCTGGTCACACCTTCCGACCCTCTGCCATCACTGCACGAGCGCCATTGCATGCCAATATGAGCCCCCGCATCGAGGATTTGATGCATGGCCTGCCAGCGATTATGCCCGTTGACCTGCCATTGCACGATATTGCATACCAGATGCGGTGGGAGCGGCGGCGCCGGCCTGACGACAGGCACGACCGCACGGCATCAGGGGGGAAAGCATGGACAATCCGGCACCGGACGACCGCGCGGCGACGCAGGAGGCCGCCCGGCCCTTGCCGCTGGCAGGACTGCGGGTTCTCGATCTCAGCCAGGTGATGGCCGGGCCGTTCGGCTGCATGCTGCTCGGCGACATGGGCGCCGACGTTATCAAGGTCGAGCCGCCGGCCGGCGGCGACCAGACCCGCCGCTCCATGGGCTTCCGCATGAAGGGCGAGGACAGCCCCGGCTTCCTGGCGCTGAACCGCAACAAGCGCAGCGTCACCATCAACCTGAAGACCGAGGCCGGCCGCGAGCTCTTCTACGCGCTGGCCGAGACCGCCGACATCGTCGTCGAGAACAGCCGGCCCGGCGTCGCCAAGCGGCTGGGCATCGACTACGAAACCCTGTCCAAGCGCAATCCGCGGCTGGTCTATGCCAGTATTTCCGGCTTCGGCCAGACCGGACCGTGGTCGCAGCGTCCGGGCTTCGACCTGATCGCCCAGGCGATGTCCGGTGTCATCAGCGCGATGGGCATTCCCGGCGGCGAACCGATCAAATCGGGCGTGCCGATCGGCGATCTGGGCGCCGGCCTTCTCGCCGTCTACGGCATCCTGAGCGCCATCATCGGCCGCCAGGCCACCGGCCGCGGGCAGTATGTCGATGCCTCGCTCTTCGAGGCGGCGCTCGGCCTCTCGGTCTGGGAGAGCACCGAATTGTGGGCCACCGGCCGCTCGCCGCAGCCGCTGGGCACGGCCAACCGCATGAGCGCGCCCTATCAGGCCTTCGCCGCCGCCAACGGCCATTTCGTCGTCGGCGCTGCCAACCAGAAGATCTGGCTGACCTTCTGCCAGGTCATCGACCGCATGCACCTGACCGAAGACCCGCGCTTCCGGGACAATCGCGACCGGCTGCAGAACCTGCCGGCGCTGGTCGCCGAGCTGAATGCCGTCTTCAAGACCGAGACCGTCGACCATTGGGTCGACGCCTTCATCGCGGCGGGCGTGCCGGCCGGGCCGATCAACGACTATGCCCAGGTCATGGCAAGCGACCATGTCGCGGCGCGCAACATGGTGATGAAGGTCGAGCATCCGGTGGAAGGCGAGATCAACACCCTCGGCTTCCCGGTCAAGCTGTCCGGCACGCCGCAGGAAGTGCGCTATCCGCCGCCGCTGCTCGGCCAGCACACCCGTGACCTCGTCGATGAACTCGGCCTCTCGGACCGCTACGACGAGCTGGCCGGCGGCGGAGCCTTCTCGCAATGAGCGCCAACGAAGCCGACGGCGCCGTCACGCTGGAGCGGCGCGGCGCGGTCGCCCATGTCACCTTCGACCGCCCGGCCGCTCGCAACGCCATGACGCGTCAGATGTACGGGCAGCTCCACGCCATCTGCGACGAGCTGCAGGCCGATGCCGCGCTGCGGGCCGTGGTCCTGCGCGGCGCCGGAGGCAAGGCCTTCGTCGCCGGCTCGGACGTGCGAATTTTCTCCGGCTTCGAGACCGGCGAGGACGGCATCGCCTATGAGCGCGAGATGGAGGAACACACGCTGGCGCTGGCCCGCATCCCCGTCCCGACCATCGCGGCGATCGACGGCTGGACAGTCGGCGGCGGGCTGAATCTCGCCGCCGTCTGCGACCTACGCATCGCCACCGCCGGATCGCGCTTCGGCGTGCCCATCGCTAGGACCGTCGGCAATTGCCTGTCCATGGCGAACTACGCCCGGCTGGTCGCCGGCTTCGGCGCCGCCCGGGCCAAGCGCATGCTGCTCCTGGGCGAGATCCTCGATGCCGACGAAGCGCGCGCCTGCGGCTTTCTCGCCGAGATCGTCGAGAAGGACGCGCTCGACGCCGCCGTCGCCCGCCTCTGCGACACCATCCTTGCCAACGCGCCGGTGACATTGCGGGTCAGCAAGGCCGCCATTGCGCGCCTTGCCGACGATCCGGGCGCCGACGGCGACGATCTCATCGCGTCATGCTACGGCAGCCGTGACTTCAAGGCCGGGGTCGCCGGCTTCCTCAGCGGCGAGCCGCCGGCCTGGGAAGGCGGCTAGGCATCGGCCGGGACCAGCGAGGACCATTCATGACCGCATCCATCGCCGAGACGCATGCGAAACCCGCCCCGGACGCCATTCTCGCCGGGCTCGTCACCGAATTCGGGCCGAAAACGGTGCTGTCGGACCCGGCCGACATGCAACGCTATTGCCGCGACTGGCACGGCGACGTGGAGGGCAGCGCCCTTGCCGTGCTGCGCCCCGCCGATACCGAGGAGGTGTCGCGGCTGGTGCGTGCCTGTGCGGCGGCCGGGCTAGCCATCGTGCCCCAGGGCGGTAATACCGGTCTTGTGCTCGGCGGCCTGCCGACCGACGCCGCCGGCCATGTCGTCCTGACGCTGGAACGCATGAACCGCATCCGCACCATCGCCGCCGACGATTTCTCTGCCGTGGTCGACGCCGGCTGCATCCTTGCCGCGATCAACGCGACGCTGGCCGAACAGGACCTGCTCTTCCCGCTGTCGCTGGCCGCCGAGGGCTCCTGCCAGATCGGCGGCAACATCGCCACCAATGCCGGCGGCATCAATGTCCTGCGCTACGGCATGACCCGCGAGATGATCCTCGGCCTGGAGGTCGTGCTGCCGGACGGCACCATCTGGAACGGCCTCTCCACCCTGCGCAAGAACAACAGCGGCGTCGACCTGAAGCAGCTCTTCATCGGCGCCGAGGGCTCGCTCGGCATCATCACCGGCGCGGCCCTGCGCCTCGTGCCGAAGCCGACACGCAGCGAGACTGCCTTTCTGGCCCTGCGCTCCCTCGACGACGTCATGGCGCTCTATGCGCTGGCGCGGCGCGAATGCTGCGACCTGCTGTCGGCCTTCGAACTGGTGCCGCCCGAGGGCCTGACCTTCGCGAAGGAGGCGGATGCCGACTTCGTGCCGCCGCAGATCGCCGACGCGCCGGCCTATGCGCTGATCGATGTCGCCGCCACCGGCCCGATCGACCTGCGCGCCATGGTCGAGGCCTTCCTCGAAACCGCCATGGCGCGGGATCTGGTGATCGATGGCGTGCTCGCCGCTTCCGAGCGCCAGGCCGCCGGCCTGTGGCAGATCCGCGAGGGGATGATCGAGGGGCAGGCGCTGCGCGGCCCGCATCTGCGCACCGACCTGTCGGTTTCGCCGTCGCAGGTCGCCGGCTTCATCACGCAATCCATCGAAGAGCTGGGGCGCAGGCTGCCGGACTGCCTGCCCGTCGCCTACGGCCATGTCGGCGACGGCAACATCCACCTCAACGTCATTCCGCCGCGCGGCCTCGAACGCGAGGCGCGCGAGGCCATGCTCTACGAGGCGAAGACCATCCTCAACGCCGTGGTCGACCGCCATGGCGGCGGCATCAGCGCCGAACACGGCATCGGACGCCTGAAGCGCGGGGACTTCGAAGCGCGGCGCTCACCGGTTCACGAGACCCTTTTGCGCGGGTTGAAGCAGTTGCTCGACCCGGCGGATCTGATAAATCCCGGCTGCCAGCTCACCTCGCCGCGCGACGGCGCGGACGTCAGGAGCCTCGGCTAGAGTGGAACAGACGGCTGGGCGGCCGCGCGATCAGCGGCCGTTCTTCGCCCGCCATTCCTTGAAGCGGGCCTGGTGCTCGTCCTTGGTGCAGGGATAGAGGCCGATGATCGTCTCGCCCTCGCGCACCCGTTCGATGACGAAATCCTCGTAGGCCGTCATTTCCACCGCCTCGTCGGCAACCTCGTCGGCGATGTCCGCCGGAATGACAATCACGCAGTCGTCGTCGCCGACGATGACGTCGCCGGGAAACACCGGCGAGTCGCCGCAGCCGATCGGGCCGTTGATCTCGATCGCCTCGTGCAGCGTCAGGTTGGTCGGGCTCGACGGGCGCGTGTGATAGGCCGGCATGTCGAGGCCGCCGATCGTCGCCGCGTCGCGAAAGCCGCCATCGGTCACGATGCCGGCGGCACCGCGCACCATCAGCCGGGTGATCAGGATATCGCCGGCGCTGGCTGCCCGCGGGTCCTTGCGGCTGTCGATGACCATGACATGGCCGGACGGACAGGCCTCGATCGCGGCTCGCTGCGGATGGTCGGACTTGCGGAACTCGGCGAGCTGGTTGCGATCCTCGCGGGCCGGCATGTAGCGCAGGGTGAAGGCCGGGCCGACCATGTTGCGGCCCTTCGGCGCCACCGGATGCACCTCCTGGATCACCTGGTTGCGCAGGCCGCGCTTGTAGAGCGCCGTGGCGAGCGTCGCCACCGAGACGCCCATCAGTTTCTGCCGTGTCGCTTCGTTCATCGCCAGGGTCTCGCTCCAATGCGTCGGTCGGGCGCCGGGAACGGCGCCGGCTGGATCAGATCAGGCCGTTCGCCGTCAGGAAACCTGTCATGCGGGCCTGCTGCGCTTCGGTCAACGGCCAGGCCGAGGGCGGCCGGGTCGGGCCGCAATCGTCGCCCATCGCGGCGAGCGCCGCCTTCACGCCGGTGACATTGGTGCCGTTCAGCTCCTCGGCCCGGATCTCCTCGAAGGCGCGCATGCCGGCGATGAGGTCGCGGGCGGCCGCGTAGTCCGAGGCTTCCAGCGCCGCATGGATCGCCATGGAGCGCTCCGGCCAGACATTGATCAGCCCCGAGGTGAAGCCCCGCGCGCCGACGGCATAGAAGGCCGGCGCCCAGACTTCCGCGAGACCGCCGACCCAGGTGATCGACGGATCGCAGGCGGCGATCGCCTCGGCGAGTTTCATCGGGTTGGGCGTTGCCCATTTCACGCCCTTGACGCCCGGCAGCGCGCAAAGCGCGGCGATGCCCTTGGTGCCGATCGCGTCATTGCGCAGATACAGCATCACCGGCAGCCCGCCGGAGGCGTCGATGATGGCGCGGACATAGTCGACGGTGCCGCGCGGGGCGACGAACGGGTCCGGCGGCTGGTGGATCATCAGCGCGGTCGCGCCGGCATCGGCCGAAGCGCGGGCGAGGCGGCAGGCATCGCGGATGCCGCGCCCGACGCCGGCGAGCAGCGGCGCCCGCCCGTCCACCAGCGCGGCGACCTCTTGCACCATGGTCACCGCCTCGTCGGTGGTCAGGGCATAGAACTCGCCGGTATTGCCGTTGACCACCGGCATGTGGACGCCGGCGGCCAGCGCCCGGTCGAGGATCGGCGCCAGCTTGGACGGCGCGACGTCGCCCGCCGCGTCATAGGGCGTCACCAGAATGCCGGAGATGCCCGCAAGGGCCGTATCGAGATCGTGGCGCATTGCGGCCCTCTAGAAGATGTCGGGTTCGGGAACCGCCGGGCCGAAGCCCCGCTCGAGATAGTCGAAGTCGCAGCCCTTGTCGGCCTGGGTGACGTGGCGCGAGAACATCCAGCCATAGCCGCGGCCATAGCGGGGCTCGGGCGGCGTCCATGCCGCACGACGCGCGTCCAGCTCGGCCTCGTCCACCAGCATGTCGAGCCGCCGGTTCGGCAGGTCGAGCCGCACGATGTCGCCGGTATTCAGGAGCGCCAGCGCGCCGCCGACGAAGGATTCCGGCGCCACATGCAGGACGCAGGCGCCGTAGGAGGTACCCGACATGCGCGCGTCGGAAATCCGCAGCATGTCGCGATGGCCCTGCTTGATCAGCGCCTTGGGGATCGGCAGCATGCCCCATTCCGGCATGCCCGGCCCGCCCTGCGGTCCGGCATTGCGCAGCACCAGCACATGGTCGGGCGTCACGTCGAGGTTTTCGTCGTCGATCGCCTTCTTCATCTCCGGATAGGAATCGAAGACCAGCGCCGGCCCCTCATGCACATGGAAGCGCGGATCGCAGGCCGCCGGCTTGATCACCGCCCCGTCCGGGCAGAGATTGCCGCGCAGCAGCGCCAGCGAGCCCTCGTGATAGACCGGGTTGGAGAGCGGCCGGATGACGTCGTCATTATAGACGACCGCCCCTTCCAGGCATGCGCCCAGCGTCTGCCCGCTCACGGTGAGGCAGGAGGTATCGAGCCGTTCCTCGAGCTGCTTCATCAGCGCGCGCAGGCCGCCCGCATAGAAGAAATCCTCCATCAGATAGTCCTTGCCCGAGGGGCGGACATTGGCGATCAGCGGCGTCGTGCGGCCCAGTTCGTCGAGATCGTTCAGCGTCAGCTCCACCCCGGCGCGGCGCGCCATGGCGATGATGTGGACGACCGCATTGGTCGAGCAGCCGGTGGCCATGGCGACGATGGCGGCATTGCGCACCGCCGCCTCGGTCACGATCCGGTCCGGCGTCAGATCCTCCCAGACCATGTCGACGATCCGCCGGCCGCAAGCCGACGCCATGCGCTGGTGGCCGGAATCGGCCGCCGGGATCGACGAGGCGCCCGGCAGGGTCAGCCCCATCGCGTCCGCAATGGCCGTCATGGTCGAGGCGGTGCCCATGGTCATGCAGGTGCCGACCGAACGGGCGATGCCGCCCTGGATGCCCAGCCATTCCTCGTCGGTGATGTTGCCGGCCCGCCGCTCATCCCAGTATTTCCAGGCATCCGAGCCCGAGCCGAGGATCTTGCCGGCATAATGGCCGCGCAGCATCGGCCCCGCCGGCAGGTAGATCATCGGCACGCCGGCGGTCAGCGCCCCCATGACGAGACCCGGCGTGGTCTTGTCGCAGCCGCCCATCAGCACCACCCCGTCGAGCGGGTGCGAGCGGATCATTTCCTCCGTCTCCATCGCCAGCATGTTGCGGTAGAGCATGGAGGTCGGCTTGGTGAAGCTCTCGTCCACCGACAGCGACGGCAGCTCGACGGCGAAGCCGCCGGCCTGGGCGACGCCGCGCTTCACGTCCTGCGCGCGCTCGCGAAAATGGCCGTGGCAGGAATTGAGCTCCGACCAGGTGTTGAGGACACCGATGATCGGCTTGTCGCGAAAATCCTCTTCCGCATAGCCGAGCTGCATCATCCGCGAGCGATGGCCGAAGCTGCGTAGATCGTCGGGCGCGAACCAGCGCGCGCTGCGCAGCGTGTCCGACGTCTTCCGGCGGGTTTCGGCCATGGTTTCCTCGTCCTCGGCAGCATATTTCGGCGGCATGTATGCGCTTACATAACCGGACTGTCAACGAAGCGGACGGCGCAGCAGTGCGACAGATCCCGAGATGGAAAAGCGAGCCGAATGCGTATACATGGTGGCACTGAAGCACGGTGGATGCGGGCGCAAAGGCCCCGTCCACGGCGAGCCAGCCGGCCGCGCGAAGCTGACAGGCGACCCGTGTCGGGACGAGAGGTGGAGACGAGGCGATTGACGGACGATCAGGCTCCACCGCCGAAAGGCGCGCCTCCCGCAGGCGGTCCGGTCACCATGGCGACGATCGGACGGCTCGCCGGCGTCTCGCAGGTCACCGTCTCCCGAGCCCTCAGCGATCCGTCCAAGGTCTCGCCGGCCACGCTGGAGAAGATCCGCGAGGCCATCGCGGTGACCGGCTTCGTTCCCAACGCCCTGGCCGGCGCCCTCGCGTCGCGGCGCAGCCGGCTGATCACCGCCCTGGTGCCGTCGATCACCAACATCGTCTACGCCGCGATGATCAAGGCCTTCAGCGAGCGGATCCGCGCCCATGGCTACCAGATCCTGCTGTCGGAGACCGGGCTCGATCCGGCCGACGAGGAAGTGCTGATCGAGACGCATCTGTCGCGCCGGCCGGACGCCATGCTCCTGACCGGCATCCACCACACGCCGCGGGCCCGCAGAATGCTGCTGGGCGCCGGCATTCCGGTGGTCGAGGTCTGGGACATCACCGATTCCCCCATTGATCTGTGCGTCGGCTTCTCCCATGCCGAAGCCGGGCGCGCGGCGGCTGACTATGCCATCTCGGCCGGCTACGTCCGGGCCGGCACGGTGTCGGCCGATGACGAGCGGGCGGCACGTCGCAAGGCGGCCTTCGTCGCGCGCTTCGCTCCCACCGCGGAGACGCCGATCGAGACGGTCGATTTCGACGGCCCGGCCAGCCTGGAACGCGGCCGGCAAGGCCTCGCCGAACTCATCGACGCCCGTGGTTTCGCCGGCGGGGTGGTCTTCTGCAGCTCCGATCTCCTGGCCCATGGCGTGCTGATCGAAGCCAAAGCGCGCGGGCTCGCCGTTCCGGCGGACATCGCCGTGATCGGCTTCGGTGACCAGGATTTTGCCGCCCATGTCGAGCCGGCGCTGACCACCGTGCGCGTCGACCGCCCGGCCTTCGGGCGCGCCGCGGCGGAAGCGATCCTCGCCCGTTTCGACGGCACCGGCCCGCAGGCACCCGTCACCGATCTCGGATTCCGGATCGTGGCGCGCACATCCGCCTAGCCGCAAGAACCACCGGTCGCGCGGCGGCCGCCGGCAGAAGCCGCGCGACGGACGTCCGGCAGACAGGGCGGGCCGATAAGGAACGATTCACCGAACGTGAACTGTCATGAGGTCATCACAAACTGTTTACCCGGTCTTATGAGTTCGTCCTGCACAAAGTCGCAAATGCAACTGTCAGGGTAATGAATTGTCCGGTTTTCGCGACCCTCGCGCCATGATGCGGATCAGCCATTATTCGATGGTGGGTTGGCTTCTTGCCATCATCGGCCTGTCCGTTCTGGGGCTCACCGGCGCCGGCAGCGAGGATCTCTGGCATACAAGGATTCTCGCAGCGACGACTGCGGTCGCCGTCATCGCTCTGTTCTGGGCATGCCGGCAGCATCGCCTTGAGACCGAGCTGGTTCGCCAGAAGGACGCCACGGACCGCCAGAATGCGCTGATCCACGAGCGCGACGGCGTCACCAGGACATTGACCCGCCGGGTTTTCATCAGCCGCTGCGGAGCGCAGCTCAAGATCGCCCCCGCATCCGGCGGCTACGCGCTGCTCCTCGTCGACATGGATTATCTCAAGCAGATCAACGACGCCTACGGACACGACATGGGCGATGCCGCCCTGCGCCATCTGGCGACGGTCGCCCGACGCGTCTTCCCCGGCAGCCTGATCGGCCGGGTCGGCGGCGACGAATTCGCGCTTTTGACCGAATGCGCCTCGCCCGAGGCGGCGACCCGGCTGGCCGAGAGCTTCCTGATCGCGCTCGACCACACCGCCTATCACGCCGGCCGGCCGCTGAACCTGTCGGCCTCGATCGGCATCGCCTTTGGTCCGGGCGACACCGCCCTGTTCGACGAGTTGATGCAATATGCCGATCTCGCGCTCTACCAGAGCAAGCGGAACGGCCGTGCCCAGGCGACCCTGTTCGAAAACGAGATGCTCCGGGACCAGAAGCACACCCGCTATATCGAGCGCGAGCTGCGCGCCGCGATCCTCCTGAACGAGCTGGAACTCGCCTATCAGCCGATCGTCACCGCCGAGGGCAAGCTGCATGGCTGCGAGGCGCTGGTGCGCTGGCGCCACCCGTCGCGTGGTATCATTCCGCCGGTGGACTTCATCCCCATTGCCGAACAATCGCTGCTCATCGACCTGCTCGGCGAATGGGTGTTCCGCCGCGCCTGCCGGGACGGGGTGGAGGCCAGCTCCCTCTCTATCGGCGTCAATTTCTCCGCCAGCCAGCTCAAGCGCGACGACGTCGTGACGATGGTCGAACGCGTGCTGGCCGAAACCGGCATGCCGGCAAGGCGCATCGTCATCGAGATCACCGAATCCGTCGCCATGAACGCCAATGACAGCGTCATTCGGCGTCTCGCCGCGCTGCGCGCCCTCGGCCTGCGCATTTCGCTCGACGATTTCGGCACCGGCTACAGCGGCTTTTCGTACCTCCGCGCCTTCCCGATCGATTCGATCAAGATCGACCGCAGCTTCGTGGTCAAGCTGGGGGACAGCGAGGCCGACAATGTCCTCATCACCGCCCTTGCCAGCGTCGCCAACGCCATGGGGCTCGCCATCGTCGCGGAAGGCGTGGAGACCGCCGAACAGATGCTGCTGGCCAGCACCGCCGGCTGCAAGCTCTTGCAGGGCTATTACTTCGCCCGGCCCCAGCCATGGTCCGACATCCAGGCGATGCTGGCCCGCGGCGGCCCCGTCAGGATCCGCGCGACCGAGGCGGCCTGACCAGGCGATCCCGCGTCGGACGCCCGATCAGGTCGGCCGCAGCTGCGTGCCGGCGTCGTCAGCTGCGCAGATATTTGACGAGGGCGAAGACCCCCAGCACCAGGACGGCGAGCACCAGCACCGCGCCGATCCCCATGCCGCCCATCATCCAGCCCATCGGGCCGGAATCCATCATCATTTCATTGTCCTGCATCATGATCGCAATCCTTGTGTCCGGTTGTGACGCAGATCAGGTGCCGGGCTGGATGTTGCAAGGGAGCGCCCATCTAGAAGGGATGCCGATCCGGTGAGGATCGGCGCCGACCAGGGAGCGTTTCGCCATGACCAGCCGGGTTCCGCCGATCATCGTCTTCGACGTCAACGAGACGCTGCTCGACATCACCACGCTGGAGCCGCTGTTCGAACGGGTCTTCGGCGATGCGGCGGTGATGCGCGAATGGTTCGCCCAGCTCGTTCTCTATTCGCAGACGCTGACCCTGTCGGGCCGCTACACGCCCTTCGGCGAGATCGCCGCGGGCGTTATCCGCATGGTCGGGGAGACCCGGAATGTCGCCGTCGGCGATGACGACGTCGCCGAACTGCGCCGGCGGATCGGCAGCATGCCGGCCCATCCCGACGTCGCCCCGGCGCTGACGAAACTGCGCGACGCCGGCTTTCGCCTCGTCACCCTGACCAATTCGCCGCCGTCGGCCGCGCCGACCCCGCTGGACAAGGCCGGCATCGCAGCGTTCTTCGAGGCGTCCCACAGCGTCGACAGCGTCGGCCGGTTCAAGCCGGCGCCGGAGACCTATCGCCTCGTTGCCGAGGCGCACGGCGTTGCCACCGGCGATCTCTGCCTCGTCGCCTGCCATGTCTGGGATACGATCGGCGCGCAGGCCGCGGGCTGTCACGGCGCGCTCGTCACCCGGCCCGGCAACGCCGTGCTGCACGCGCCCGAAACACCAAGGCCCGACATCGTCGCCGCCGATCTCGGCGGGATCGCGGACGCCATCATCCAGCGCTTCGCGCCGAAGGGCTGAGGTCTAAGGGGCCAAGGTCGCGCGCTGGCTGTCGCCGCAAGCCCGCACCGTCCTGCCCCGCGGCTGGATCAGGCCCGCGCGCCGAGCACCTGCACCAGGAACCGCGTCGTGCGCTCGAAATGCGCCGCCACCAGCTCGCTCGCACGGTCGGCGTTGCGCTCCAGAACCGCCGCGGCGATCTGCCGGTGTTCCTCGGCCAGATCGCGCTCGTGGCGCTTCAGATCGACCGAGGCCCGGCGGTAACGCTCGCACTGGTCGTGCAGGAGGCTGCGCACATGCAGCAGCCATTTCGACCCGCAGGCCGACACCGTGGCGTAGTGGAAGTCCCGGTTGGCGGTCTCCCATTCCGACAGGGTCTCGTGGTCGTCGGACATGATCCGGTCGTCCAGCTTGCCGAGCCGGTAGGCCGCGGCGACGACGCCCGATTCCCACATCGCGTCGCCCTTCTCGATCGCCATGCGCAGCATCTGCAGCTCGATGGCGGTCCGGGCGGTATTGAGGTCCTCGAATTCGTCGGCATCGAGCGGCGCGACCGCGAAGCCGCGATTGCCGGTGGCAATCACGAGCCCGTCGGCTGCCAGCCGCTGCAGCGCCTCGCGCAGCGGCGTCGGCCCGACTTCGTAGATCCGGCTCAGCCGCTCGATCCGCAGCCGCTCCGTCGGCGCCCGCACACCGGCGATGATGTCGGTTCGCAGCTGCCGGTAGGCCGCGTCGGTCAGCGTCATGCCGGTGTCGGGTTTCAGGGGGCGCGTCGACACGTCCAGATCCATGAGTGTGGCAGCCTTTCCTTCGCTGGCGCCCCGCATGCCGGCTCTGCGCCGACTTGGCAATCCACGGGGCTCCCGGCACAACGCCGCTTGACCCGTCACTTTCCATATGTTTGCATGTTTTATCGATAAAACAAGGAAGCATCGCGGAAATGAAGCTGCTGACATTCGAACGGGACGGTGTTCCGGGCGCCGGCCTGCTGGATGGGAACGAGATCGTGGTCTGCGAGACCGGCGCGGCGGCCCGCCTTGCGGTGCGGCGCATTGCCGAGGGCGACACGGAGCTGCTGGATGCGTGGAAGACCAAGGCGGCCAATGGCGCCGAGCGCCTCTCGCAGTCCGACGTGACCATTCTCGCGCCGCTGCCCGAGACGCGCCGCGACATCTTCTGCGTCGGCAAGAACTACCGCGAGCATGCCTCCGAGTTTCACAACAGCGGCTTCGATTCCGGCGGCAAGCAGGCCATCCCGGTCGCGCCCGTCATCTTCACCAAGTCGCTGTCGGCGATCATCGGACCCGGCGCGATCATCGAGGCCGGCCTCGATCGCACGCGCACCGTCGATTACGAGGGCGAGCTCGGCGTGGTCATCGGCAAGCGCGCCTTCGGCGTCAGCAAGGCCGACGCCATGGACTACGTCTTCGGCTATGTCGTCATCAACGACGTCACCTCGCGCGAGCTGCAGCGTCACCATAGCCAGTGGGTGATCGGCAAGGGCATCGACACCTTCGCGCCGATGGGCCCGGTGCTGGTCACCGCCGACGAGGTGCCGGACGTCACCAAGCTCACCGTGACCACCACCGTCAATGGCGAGACCCGCCAGAAGGCCAGCGTCGCCGATCTGATCTTCGACATTCCGACGCTGATCGAGACGATGACGGCCACCATGACGCTGCTGCCGGGCGACATCATCGCCACCGGCACGCCCGCCGGCGTCGGCATCGGCTTCGACCCGCCGCGCTACCTCGCCGACGGCGACCGCGTGGCGGTCACCATCGACGGGCTCGGGACCTTGGAGAATCCCGTCCGCCAGTAACGACAACAATGGGGAGGAAGACAGGATGACACTCAGGACAATCGCCTGCACGCTCGCGGCAGGGCTCGCCGCCGCATCGCTCGCAACCGGCGCCGTGGCGCAGGACAAGACCAGCATCGCCTGGGGCGGCTCCAATCCGGGCGGCGTCATGTACTACATGGTCGGCGTCGCCGGCACCGAGCTCGGTAAGGACCTGCCGGACGTCAACATCACCCAGGTGACCACCGGCGGCTCCACCGAGAACGCCAAGCGGCTGATCAAGGGCGAGCTCGACATGGGCATCGTCTATGGCAGCCACGTCTTCATGGCGCAGGAGCCGACCGGCCCGTTCAAGGACGGGGAGAAGGGCGACATGTTGCGCGGCGTCGCCATGGCCTATGAGGGCCCGACCTATTTCGTCACCCTCGCCGACAGCGGCCTCTCGTCGATCGCCGATCTCGCCGGCAAGAAGGTGGCGCTCGGACCGCCGGGATCGGGCACGGTCTTCAACTGCTCCAACATCCTGACGGCGCTCGGCATCCTCGACCAGGTCGAGCCGCAGATGATGACCTTCGCCGATGCCGGCCGGGCGCTGGGCAACGGCCAGATCGACGCCTTCTGCCAGTCCTCATCGCCGGCCGCGGCCGTCACCGAGCTGGCCGAGACGCGCGACGTGGTGGTGCTGCCCTATGAGGAGGACCAGCTCGCCAAGATCAGCGAGACCTATCCCTTCTACCATACGGGCACGATGCCGGAGACCACCTACAAGGGCGTTCCGGCCACCGACATGCCCTACACCACCGTCTACTGGGTCGCCCATGAGAGCGTGCCGGAGGACGTGGTCAAGCGGATGGTGGCCTCGGCCTACGACCGGCAGGACGCGCTGGCCAACGGCCACAAGGCCTGGGCACAGATGAAGCCCGACGTCGAGAACTTCGAGGCGCTCGGCGCCCCGATGCATCCCGGCGCCGCCGCCTATTACGCCGAAAGCGGCGCGGCGAAGTAGCCACCCGCCGCAATCAACGCATTGCTGACGCCCCCGTCTTCCGGCCGACCGGAAGGCGGGGGCCTTTCAACCACGAAAAGACGAGACGATGGTGGACGCATCCTGGCTGTTGCGCGTCGATGGCGCACGCCGGTCCCTGACCGGTTTCTACGCCCTCGCCTTCAATCTGGTGGCGCTGGGCTTCACCGGCTTCTACCTCTACACCTCCGGCTTCGGCCTCGTCTCGACCCAGACCAATCGCGGCATCTATCTGATGCTGACCTCGGTGCTGGTGTTCCTGCTCTATCCGGCACGCGCCGGCTCGCCGTCCCACCGCCCGAGCATCGTCGACCTCGTTCTCGTCGCCGCCACCGTCGCCAGCGTCTGGTACTGGATCGACCAGTATGTCAGCTACGCGATGTTCCGCGTGTCCTCGCCCAACACCGCCGACCTGGTGATGGGCGCCATCGCCATCGGCGTGATGCTGGAGACCAGCCGCCGGGCCCTCGGCCCGATCATCTCGATCATCGCCATCGTCTTTCTCGGCCAGCTCTATTTCGGCGAATATCTGCCCGGTCGCCTGGCCAATCCCGGCATGTCGGTCGAGCGCATCCTGGAATTCACCTATTCCACCCAGGAAGCGCTGTTCGGCGTCGTCACCGCGACCTTCGCCACCTTCGTCTTCCCCTTCATGATCTTCGGCGCCTTTCTCGAGCGCTCGGGCGCCGGCGCCTTCTTCATGGATCTCGGCACGGCGCTGGCCGGCCGCTGGCGCGGTGGCCCGGCCAAGATCGCGGTTATGACCTCGGCGCTGTTCGGCTCCATCTCCGGCTCCTCCGTCGCCAATGTCGTCACCACCGGCGCTTTCACCATTCCGCTGATGAAGCGCACCGGCTTCCGCAACCATGATGCCGGCGCCATCGAGGCGATCTCCTCCACCGGCGGCCAGTTCATGCCCCCGGTCATGGGCGCCGGCGTCTTCATTCTCGCGACGCTGACCGAGACCAGCTACCTGACCATCGCCCTGATGAACGTCATCCCGGCCGTGGTGTTCTTCGTCTTCCTCCTGTCCATGGTCGACCTGGAAGCCGTCCGCCTCGACCTGAAGGGCCTGCCGGCGGACGAAATCCCCAGCCTGCGCTCGGTGCTGGCCAAGGGCTGGCAGTTCTTCGTGCCGCTGGTCGCGGTGATCGGCCTCTTGTTTTCCGGATATTCCGCCGATTTCTGCGCCTTCTGGGGCACCGTCTCGGCCGCCGCCCTGTCCTGGATGCGCCGCGACACCCGCATGGGACCGACCGCCATCGCCCAGGCCATGGTCGGCGGCGCCCGCAGCAACGCGGCGGCGGGCGCGGCCATCGGCACGCTTGGCATTATCATCGGCGGCATCGTCCTGGCCGGCCTCGGGCTGAAATTCTCCGCCGTCCTGATCGACTTTTCCGGCGGCAATCTGTTCGTCGCGCTCTGCCTCGTGACCGTCGTCTCGATCATCATCGGCATGGGCTCGAGCACCACCGGCTCCTACATCATCCTGTCGGTGGTCGCCGCGCCCGCCTTGATCAACCTCGGCGTCCCCGTGGTGGCCGCGCATCTGGCGGTGTTCTACGCCGCGTGCCTCTCCAACATCACGCCGCCGGTCTGCGTCGCTGCCTTCGCCGGCGCCGCGATCGCCGACGCGCCGCCGATGAAGACCGGCTTCTCGGCCCTCAAATTCGGCGCCACGCTGGTGCTGATGCCGTTCAGCTTCGTCTATGTGCCGCAGCTGCTTCTCGAAGGAACGCCGCTCGACATCGCATACACGACGGCGCTCTACGCCCTCGGCTGCGTGCTCTTCGCCATCGCGCTGCAGGGCACCGAGCCGGTCGGCGGCGTGGTCACGCCGCTGCGCCGTGGGCTCTTCCTCGTTGCCGGCGGCCTCCTGATGTTCCCGACCAACCTGTGGATCGACATGGCCGGCCTTGCGCTGCTCGTCGTCGCCGCAGCCCCGACGGCCATCGCGCGCCGCAACCGGATCGCGGCCGGCTGACGGCGGCGCGGCGCCGGCCTCGCCGGGCGTCATTCAGCGCCTGGCATGCCAGCTTGCGACCGGCCGGGTTTCGCGGCCGGACCCTTCCGCCCCGCGACAATCTGGCCTAGACCGGCCACGGGGGAATTCATTTCGGGAGGGGATCCATGAACCTGCATGCAGTTTTCGCGCGGAGCGAGGAGCGCGAAATCCGGGCCGGGCTGGTCGGTGCCGGCGAGTTCGGCGCGACCTTCGTGGCGCAGTCGCGGCATATTCCCGGGCTCGTCGTCCCGGCGATCTGCGACCGCGACATCGACCGTGCGCGCCGCTCGCTGCTGGCGGCAGGCGTCGCGGCGGAGGCCATCGCGCTGTGCGACACGCGCGCCGCCGCACTCGCCGCCATCGAAGCCGGCCGGACGGCGGTCGTCGACGATGCCCTGCTTCTGGCCGCCCTGCCGCTCGACGTGGTGGTCGAGGCGACCGGCCATCCCGAAGGCGCCGCCGCAACGGCCGCCGCCGCCATCGACAATGGCCGCCACAGCGTCATCGCCACCAAGGAAGCCGAGATCGTCGTCGGCCCGATCCTCGCCCGGCGCGCGGCCTCGGCCGGCGTGGTCCACACGCCGGTGGATGGCGACCAGCCCAGCCTGCTGATCGGCCTGATCGGCTGGGCGCGGCTTCTCGGCCTCAAGATCGTCGCCGCCGGCAAGGCCAGCGAATCCGACTTCGTCTGGAACCCGGCCGACGACACCGTCACCGCCTGGGGACGATCGGTGGCGGCGCCGCATTATCGCGATCTCTTCGCGACCGGCGATCCGACCGCCGCGATCCCGCCCCGCGAACTGGCGGAATTTGCCCGCACCACCGTGCCCGATCTCTGCGAGATGGGCATCGTCGCCAATCACACCGATCTCGATCCGGACGTGCCGGAACTGCATGCGCCCATCGCCCGCACGGTGGAACTGCCGCATCTCATGCGGCCCCGCGCCGCCGGTGGCCTTCTCGGCCGCTCCGGCGTCGTGGACATGTTCAACTGTCTGCGCCGGCCCGACGAGCTCAGCTTTGCCGGCGGCGTCTTCGTCATCGTCGAGGCGCCCGATGCCGCGACCGGACGGCTGCTCGCCGGCAAGGGCATTCCGGCGAGCCCGGACGGCCGCCATCTCCTGATCCACAACCCGGTGCATCTTCTCGGCGTCGAGGCGCCGATGTCGGTGTTGTCGGCAGCCCGGCTCGGCAGCTCGACCGGCGGCACCGAGGTGAGGCCCCGCTACGACCTCGTCGCCCGCGCCCGGCGCGATCTCGCCGCGGGCGAGACGCTGGCCATCGGTGCGCGCCACCAGATCGAGCCGCTGGATCACCTGCTGATGCCGGCCCGGCCGCTCGGATCAGGCGCGCCCGCGCCCTATTATCTGATGGACGGGCGCACCCTTCGCGCCCCGGTCGCGGCCGGCGAGATCGTCACCTGCGACGCCGTCGCCTTCGATACGGAAAGCACGCTGCACCGGCTGCGCAGCGAGCAGGACGACGTCTTCTTCGCCGAAGGCTGACATCGCAAGGGCGGGCGACCGCGACCGGTCGTCCGCTCCCATGCTCCACGCGCCCCGAATGGCGCAGATGGGAAGAACCAACTCCGATCCGGCGTCCCCGCGCCAATCCATTCCTTGATGGAAGCCCCGCGAATACCGAGTTTCCGGTCAATGCGCGACAGGCGCCTCCCAATCCAGGAATGACCCCATGAAGCTCACGCTCGCAACGCTCACCGCCGCCCTTCTTCTCGGCACCGCCGCCCACGCCGGCAGCCTTGAGGACATCAAGTCCGCCGGCACATTGCGGATCGGCACCGAGGGCACCTATGCCCCCTTCACCTATCACGATGCCTCCGGCGCCCTCGTTGGCTTCGATGTCGAGATCGGCCGCGAGATCGCCGAGCGGCTCGGCGTCGAGGTCGAGTTCGTCGAGGGCAAGTGGGACGGCCTGATCGCCGGCCTCGCCTCCGACCGCTACGACGCGGTGATCAACCAGGTCGGCATCACCGAGGAGCGGCAGGCCCGCTTCGACTTCTCCAAGCCCTACATCATCTCCAAGGCGGTCCTGATCGTTAAGGACGACAATGAGGACATTGCCAGCTTCGCCGATCTCGACGGCAAGCGGGCGGCCCAGTCGCTGACCTCCAATTACGGCCGCATCGCCGAGGAAGCCGGCGCCAGCCTGGTCGGAACGGAAGGCTTCGACCAGTCCATCCAGCTCGTCCTCACCGGCCGCGCCGACGCGACGATCAACGACAACCTCTCCTATCTCGACTTCAAGAAGCAGAAGCCCGACGCGCCGGTGAAGATCGTTGCCTCGGAAGCCGAGGCCGCCGCTTCCGGCGTGGTCGTCCAGAAGGGCAATCCCGAGCTCGTCGCCGAGATCGACAAGGCGCTCGACGCGATCCGCGCCGACGGCACCTACGAGACCATCTCGCAGAAATATTTCGGCGCCGACGTCTCGCGCTGATCTTCGACGGCGGCGGCTGGATGCCCGCCGCTGCCGCTGCCCTACATCGTCGCCGAAGGGTGAGGTTCCGGCCGAGCACCGGAACCGGGTTACCCGCGCCCGCTTGCTGCGACAGGATCGGACCGTCCCTTGCCCCCCACCCTGCAATTGATGCTCGACTCGCTCTGGCCGCTGGTCCGGGCGGGTCTCGTCTTCACCGTGCCGCTGGCGATCCTCTCCTTCGCCTTCGGCCTGTCGCTCGGCTTCATGACCGCCGTCGTGCGGCTGTTCGGGCCGAAGCCGCTGGCCGCCATCGCCCGCTTCTATGTCTGGTTCATCCGCGGCACGCCGCTGCTCGTCCAGCTCTTCGTCATCTTCTACGGCCTGCCCAGCGTCGGCATCCTGATCGACGCCTTTCCGGCGGCGCTGATCGGCTTCACCCTCAGCGTCGGCGCCTATACGTCGGAGATCATCCGCGCGGCCCTGTCCTCCATCAGCAAGGGCCAGTGGGAAGCCGCCTACGCGATCGGCATGACCCGGAACCAGGCGATGAAGCGCACCATCGTGCCCCAGGCGATGCGTGTCGCCGTGCCGCCGCTGTCGAATTCCTTCATTTCGCTGGTCAAGGACACCTCGCTGGCCGCGGCGATCACCGTGCCGGAGCTGTTCCAGCAGGCCCAGCGCATCGTCGCCACGACCTACGAGCCGTTGATCCTCTATGTCGAGGCGGCGCTGCTTTACCTCGTCCTGTCCTCGGTCCTCTCCGCCCTGCAGAGCCGGCTGGAGGCGCGCTTCGGGCGTCAGGGCGGCTATCTGGAGTCCGGCGCATGATCCGCCTGTCCGGCATCCGAAAGAGTTTCGGCGAGAACACCGTCCTCGACGGCGTCGATCTGAACATCGCCGAGGGCCGCGTCACCGCCCTGATCGGCCCGTCCGGCAGCGGCAAGAGCACGCTGCTGCGCACCGCCAACCTTCTGGAAATGCCAGAAGCCGGCACGCTGGAGATCGGCGATGCGAGGGTTGCCTTCGCGCCGGGCCAGCGCCCGTCGCAGTCCGAGGTCCTGGCGCTGCGCCGCAGGACCGGCATGGTGTTCCAGAACTTCCAGCTGTTTCCGCATCGCTCGGTCGCAGACAATGTGACCGAAGGGCTCACCACCGTCTGGAAATGGCCGGCCGCCAAGGCGCGAAGCCATGCGATGACGCTTCTGGACAAGGTCGGCATGGCCCACAAGGCCGATGCCTGGCCGGCGACCCTGTCGGGTGGCCAGCAGCAGCGCGTGGCCATCGCGCGAGCCATCGCCGCCTCGCCGACGCTGCTTCTGTGCGACGAGCCGACCTCGGCGCTCGATCCGGAACTCGCCATCGAGGTCGTCGAGGTGCTGCGGACCCTCGCCGAGGAGGGCATGACCATGCTGATGGCGACCCACGATCTGCGGCTGGCCGCCCAGATCGCCGATCACGTCGCCTTTCTCGACGGCGGCCAGATCGTCGAGGAAGGACCGCCGGAGACGATCTTCCGCACGCCCACCGATCCGAGGACGACCCGCTTCGTCGGCACGCTGCTGGGCGCCGCCGGCGGACACTGACCGCCCGCCGCACACGCTCCCCGCCGGACCCGCCTCAGCGGTCGAAGGCGACGGCGACGAAGCGGCCGGTCCGGGCGCGGTAGCCGACGCCAAAGCCCGCCGCGAAGGCGCGCTCGACGGCCACGGCGACCAGCGCCGGCGGCGTCGCCGCATCGTCGAAATCGAGGAAATGGTGGAGGAACACGATCCGCCCGCCGGGCGCGACAGCGGCCCGCAAGCGGGCGAGCATCACCTGCAGATCGTTCGGCGCGAGATAATAGAGCAGTTCCGACACGACGATCAGGTCGAACGGCCCACGAAGCATCCCGCCCGGCAGCACGGCCTCGGCGAAACGGATGCGCGGCGTCGCCCGGTTGCGTTCCCGCGCGATGGCCAGCGCCGTCGGCGAACCGTCCAGCGCGACGAGCCGCAGGCATTTGCGACCGAGCACCGCGCTGTTCTCGCCATTGGCGCAGGCCAGTTCCAGCCCGCGGCCATAGATCCGCGTGCCCACCGCCTCCATCAGGATGCGGCGCTTGAATCGCTCGAAGGGCGAGGCGGCATAGCCCCAGGGATCGGGATCGGCGGCGAACATCGCCTCGAACCCGTCCAGATCAATCGGCTTCGCCATCCTGCCAGTAACTTTCGATCGGGCCCGTCAGCCGGGCAATGGTGGCCGCGTCGAGCATGAACCCGTCCGGGTCGTCGTCGATCAGCGCCGTGGTCTGGGACAGATGCGCGGCCACTGCCGCCCGCTTGGTCTCGACGACATCGGCGATGTCGAAGGAGACCCGATGCATTTCCCCGGGGCGCGGATGATCCTCCGGCGCGCCGAGTTCGTCGAGCCAGATCGCATATTCCATCCGCGCCGGTGCCTGGCCCGCCTGTTCCAGCGCTTGGGTGACCAGATGCCAGGCGGCGCGATGGTCCGAATGCGGATCGCGCCGCCAGGGCAGCAGCACCAGATCGGGCGCGGCGTCGGCGAGGATCTCGACGACCCGGGCGCGGGCCGCATCCCAGCCGGGCGAGCCTTCCGGCGGCAGATCGGCGTCGGGCAGGCCGAGAAAGCTGCGCGGCATGGTGCCGAGGCCGAGAATGGCGAGCGCGTCCTCGGCCTCGCGGTGACGCTTGGCAGCCAGTGCTGCCCGCGGCCATGTCGCCGAATTGCGATGCGACGCCCCGCCATCGGTGACGAACAGCGTATGGAACTTCCGGCCGTCCCTGGCGAGGATGGCGGCCAGCCCGCCGCATCCAAGCGACTCGTCGTCGGCATGGGGCGCGACGATGAGGATGCTGCGGGCGGTCAGCGTGCGCGGGTCGCGCGCCTCGCTCATGCGCCCTCTCCCGGCAGCCAGTCGCCGGCGGCGATCGCGTCGCCCAGGTTGCGCAGGGCTCCATCCGGATTGGGCTGGCGCAGATAGGTGCGCAGGTCGCGGACGAGGCGCTCCAGCGGATGCGGCCGGTTGAAGCCGGCGGCGCCCACGGCCCGCTCCGCCTCTTCCAGCACCGCCAGTGCCGCGGCTTCCACCGCCGAACGCACGGCATTGGCCGTCGCCACGAGGCGCCTCGCATTTGCAGTATCGTCCGGGTCGGCAGCGGCCGCGCTCCAGGCCTCTGCGCCGCGCGCCAGCCAGCCATGGGCGGCATCGACATGCAGGCCCATGCGGGCGAGCCGCTGTGCCTGATAGGGATCGCCGGCCCGGTCGGTGCGCAGCAGATGGTCACGCGCCACATCGAAGACGGCGTGCAGGCCGCCGGTCTGCACTGCGGCAAAGCGGATCGCCCCGCCGCTGAACCAGGGCTCGCGCGTATAGTCGCCCGGCTGGCCCAGACGATGTGCGTCCTCGATCCTCAGTCCGGTGAAATCGACGACATGGCTGCCGGAGCCGCGCATGCCCATCGGGTCCCACCACGACCGGTCGACCGGCGCATCGGCCAGCGGCATCAGCAGCATCTTCCGGCCTTCCTCGTCCGGCACCGTCACGATCGCGCGGGTCAGCCCGTCGACCCCGGAGGCAAAGTTCTTGGCGCCGACAAGAACGCCGTCATTCTCGGTCAGCGGCTTGCCCGGCGCATCGGTGTTCCAGACACCCAGCCATGCGCCCTCGGTCGCCGCATTGCGGACCGCTGCATTCTGGACCTCGCTGCCATAAGCCCGGATCAGCAAGAGCGCGTTGACGTGCCCCTCATATATGCGGCCGACGCCGAGATCGCCGCGCCCCACCTCGGCCAGGAGATGCAGGAGATCGCCGATGGCAGCGGGTTCCAGCGGCGGATCGGCGGCCAGTGACGAGCCCGACAGCAGCGCGAAACCCGCATGGGGGAACTCGGCCTCCGTCTCGTAGCTGCGCGGCAGCGCCACCAATGCGCGTCGCAGCGACGCCGCCTCGTCCTGTGGCCGGAGCTTATGCAGCATGTTCCCTCGCCTCATCCTCGCCGATCAACGCTCTCAATTCCGCAATCGCATCCAGCACCGGAACCGTGCCGGGAGCATCGGGCTCGTCCGGCGCATGGCGCTCGACGAGCAGGTGCGGCGGCAGGACCCGGCCGTCGTCATCATGGAGCTCTGCGGGCTTCAGCCCGAGCCGCGTGGCGATGGCCGCGAGCCCGTCCGGTTCGACATGGGCCGCGTCGCGCAGCAAGCTGCGGCGGATCGCCCGCGCCAGAACGCGCTGCGGGGCCTCCACCAGATGCGGTCGCCCGGCTTCCGCCTCGGCCACCCATTGCGCCAGCGTATCGGCCATGCCGCCGGCCGCCCGGCCATGGGTGCGCGCCGACACTTCGACCCGCACCGCCGGGTCATGCCTTAGCCTGAAGCCGGCCTGCCGGACACGGGCGACAAAGGCGAGATCCTCGCGGAAGGACGCGGCCGGCAGGCCGGCGACCGCCTCGTAGACGCTGGCCCGCACCGCAAGGCTCGCCCCGGTATGGTCGCGATGCCGCGGCCAGGGATCGTGAGCCAGCGGATCGACATGGCAGGCAAGCCGGTCGCACAATTCCGCATAGAGAAGGTAATTCCTGGCGCGCGCCGCAAAGGCCGGCCCAAGCAGGGCCTCTTCGCGCCGGTCGCCGATGATCAGTCCGCCGACCAGATCGGCACCGCGTTCGATCGCCGCGAGATTGGCCGCGATCCAGTCGGGTGCCGGCACCGCGTCGGCATCGGTGGTCAGCAGGATCGTGCGGCCGGTATCCGGCGACAGGGTGCAGGCGAGATCCATGCCCAGCCGGCGCGCCGCACCGACATGGGCGAAGGGCGCCGGAAACAGGCACTCGACCAAATGCAGCCGCAGCATGGTGCCGGCCGCCGCCGCCTCCGCTGCCGCGCGCGACCGGTCGTCGGTGTTGTTGAGGACGATGACGACGTCGAGCTGCCGGCCGGTGCCGGCAAGCCAGGACTGTTCCGCAAGCGCGCGGAGAAGCGCCGGCAGGCGCTCCTCCTCGTTGCGGGCGGGAACCGCCACGATCGGCCGATAATCGAGGCCGCCTGACGGGGCGCGCAGGGCGCCCCGTCGAATGGTCGAACCGTCAGACCGCATTGACGTTCGGTTCGCGCTGCCAGTGGCGCAGCTTGCGGCACTGGACGATGAAGCCCTTCGCGTCCTCGGCACTGGCGAGTTTCACGCAGCCCTCGTCGAGATCACCGGCGACGCCGGCTTTCTCGAACAGCGGCATCGCCTCGGCCGAATAGGCGATGAACTTGCAATGGGCGAAGGCATCGGTGACGAAGTCGCGGGCCGTCGCCTCCTTGGTCAGGGTGGATGCGCCGTCCTTCGACGCGAGCACGGCCACCGCATCGTAGAGCAGCGACGGACCGCCATCGACCTTCTGCTTGGCCTCGATCCAGCTGCCGTCGCTGGCCTCGACGCCGCCGACCATCGGGGCGACGATTTCCATCATCGCGCCTTCCGCCTCGATGGCGGATTTCAGGCCGGACAGCAGCGCAGCATCGACACCGTCGGTCACGAGCACGCCGACCTTGCGGCCCTTGAAGCTCTCAGGACCGTTGAGGATGATCGACAGCTTCGGCGAGGTCTTCAGATCCATGCGCGTCGGCATGGCGGCCTCGGCCGGGGCCGGCATCTCCTTCAGCCGCAGGCTCTTGGCGACCGTCTTGGCCAGATCCTCGTCGACATTGAGGAGATGCGAGACGATGCGCGCGCGGATCGCCACCGTCTCGACCTTGGACAGCTCGAAAGCGAAGGCGTCAGCGATGTGCTGCTGCTCGGTCTGGGTCTGCGACAGGTAGAACTGCCGTGCCTGGCTGTAATGGTCGGCGAAGGTCTCCGAACCGATGCGACGCTTCTGGCCGGCTTCCTCGGCCGGGAAGCTCTGATACATGCCCCGCGGTGCCTCGCGCGGGCCGCCGGCCGCACCGCCCCAGGAGTTCGGCTCGTAATTGGCGCGACCCTTCGGGTTGCGCATCGACATGTGGCCGTCCTGCTGGAAGTGCCGGACCTCGGTGCGCGGCGCATTCACCGGAATATGGGTGAAGTTCGGGCCGCCCAGGCGCTTCAGCTGGGTGTCCAGATAGGAGAAGTTGCGGCCCTGCAGCAGCGGGTCGTTGGTGAAGTCGATGCCCGGCACGATGTTGCCGGTCTGGAACGCCACCTGCTCGGTCTCTTGGAAGAAATTGTCGACGACGCGGTTCAGCGTCATCTTGCCGACGACGCGGATCGGCACTTCCTCCTCGGGGATGATCTTGGTGGCGTCGAGGATGTCGAAGTCGAAGCGGTCGGCGAACTCGTCGTCGAAGATCTGCAGGCCGAGCTCCCACTCCGGATAGTCGCCCATCTGGATCGCGTCCCACAGGTCGCGGCGATGGAAGTCCGGATCGGCGCCGTTCAACTTCAGCGCCTCGTTCCACACCACCGACTGCAGGCCCTGCTTGGGCTTCCAGTGGAACTTGACGTAAGTCGACTTGCCTTCGGCATTGATCATCCGGAAGGTGTGGACGCCGAAGCCTTCCATGAAGCGGAAGGAGCGCGGGATCGTGCGGTCGGACATGATCCACATCGCCATGTGCATGGCTTCCGGGGTCAGCGACATGAAGTCCCAGAAATTGTCATGCGCGGTCTGGGCCTGCGGGAAGCCGCGATCCGGCTCCTGCTTGGCCGCATGGATCAGGTCGGGGAACTTGATGGCGTCCTGGATGAAGAATACCGGGATGTTGTTGCCGACGAGGTCCCAGTTGCCTTCCTTGGTGTAGAAGCGGCAGGCGAAGCCGCGCACGTCGCGGGCAAGGTCGGCCGAGCCCTTGTTGCCGGCCACGGTCGAGAAGCGGACGAACATCTCGGTCTGCTCGCCGGCCCGCTGGAACATGTCCGCCCGGGTGATGTCGGACAGGGATTCATAGGTCTCGAAGACGCCATGGACGCCGAAGCCGCGCGCATGGACGACGCGCTCGGGAATGCGCTCGTGGTCGAAATGGAAGATCTTCTCGCGGAACGCCTGGTCCTCGATCAGCGTCGGGCCCCGCGGACCGACCTTCAGGGTGTTCTGGTCGTCGCCGATCGGGGCGCCGCCCTGGGTCGTCATCTGGGGAACGTCGCCGCCGGCGACCTGGTGCAGCTCGCCGCCCTCGCCGCGATAGTCCTGCGTCGTACCGGCGTTCAGCGGCTTATCCGCGTTCGATTGCTGAGTCATGTCTGCTCCGGGTGAAGGGATGTTCACTCGGATAAGACTCGTAGCCCCCTAAAGGATGCGCGCGGATGTCGGAAAATTTGGCAGCCGCGACCACACCGGCGCGCGCATCGGTGCGCCGGCGGCCCCTGATCGGCCGTCCCGGATCGCCGCCGCTACTCCTTCACAGCCCCGGTCATCGACGAGACGTAGTAATCGACGAAGAACGAGTAAAGGATCACCACCGGCAGCGAGCCCAGCAGCGCGCCGGACATCAGCGCTCCCCATTCGTAGATGTCGCCGCGCACGAGTTCGGTCAGGACGCCGACCGGCACCGTCTTGTTCTCCGAGGAGGAGATGAAGGTGAGCGCGTAGATGAACTCGTTCCAGGACAGGGTGAAGGCGAAGATGCCGGCCGAGATCAGCCCCGGCACGGCCAGCGGCAGCACCACCTTGGTCAGGATCTGCCAGCGCGTCGCCCCGTCGACCAGCGCCGATTCCTCCAGCTCGAAGGGGATGGTGCGGAAATAGCCCATCAGCAGCCAGGTGCAGAACGGGATCAGGAAGGTCGGATAGGTCAGGATCAGGGCGAACATGGAATCGAAGATGCCGACCTGGAAGACGATGAAGGCCAGCGGAATGAACAGGATCGACGGCGGCACCAGATAGGCGAGGAAGATCATTAGGCCGGTCACCCGCGCCCCGGTGAAGCGGATCCGCTCGATCGCATAGGCGGCGAAGACCGAGGCGGCCAGCGCCAGGAAGGTCGAGCAGACGGCGACCACCATCGTGTTCCACAGCCAGCCCGGATAGGAGGTCTCGAACAGGAGATACTTGATGTGCTCGAGCGTCGGCCCGACCACCCAGAACGGGCTGTAGGTCTGGTAATCCGTGAGCTGGTTGTCCGGCTTCACCGCCGTGATCACCATCCAGTAGAACGGGAACAGCAGGACGAAGACGAAGACGAACAGCGGCAGGTAAAGCGTCAGGATCCGCCGCGGCAGCGTGTCGAACTGGCTGAGGCCGGAGGCTTCGGCCCGGTCATTCGCCGCCTTGGCGGCCGCCGATTGCTTGCTCATCGGATCGTTCCTCCCCGCATCTGAACGCGCCTCATTCGCCGCCTCCCTGCTGCCATCTGCGCCGCTGCAGGCCGAAGAAGGAGAACAGGATCGCGGCCAAGAGGAACGGGATCATCGCCACCGCGATGGCCGCGCCCTCGCCGAGTTGGCCGCCGGGGATCGCCCGCTGGAAGGACAGGGTCGCCATCAGATGGGTGGCGTTAACCGGGCCGCCGCGGGTCAGGACGTAGATCAGCTGGAAATCGGTGAAGGTGAACAGCACCGAGAAGGTCATCACCACGGCGATGATCGGCGTCAGCAGCGGCAGGGTGATCTTGGTGAAGCGCTGCCACGAGGTCGCGCCGTCCAGTGCCGCCGCCTCGTTCAGCGATTGCGGGATGGTCTGCAGGCCGGCGAGCAGCGAGATCGCCACGAAGGGAATGCCGCGCCACACATTGGCGGCGATCACCGAGGCCCGCGCATTGGTCGGATCGCCGAGGAAGTTAATCGGCGCGTCGATCCATCCCCATTTCATCAGGACGAAGGAGATGATCGAGAACTGGCTGTCGAAGATCCACCAGAAGGCCAGCGCCGACAGGACGGTCGGCACGACCCAGGGCAGAAGGATGATGGCGCGGAAGAAGTTCTTGAACGGCAGATGCTCGTTGAGGATCAGCGCCAGCCACAGGCCGAGCCCGAATTTCAGCACCGAGGCGACCGTCGTGTAGAGCATGGTGTTGTAGACCGACAGCCAGAACACCGGATCGTCGAAGAGCCAGGCATAGTTTTCCAGGCCGATGAAGATGCCGGTCCGGCCGATGGTCGTGTCGGTGAAGCTCAGCCAGATGCCGAGGCCGAGCGGATAGGTCAGGAAGCACAAGAGAAACGCCGCCGCCGGCAGCATGAACAACAGGCCGAGCCCGCCGCGGCTCTGCACGAACCGGCGGAATGCCGAGGGCCTGGCGGTCGCCTCTATGCTGGACATCGTCGATCGTCTCCGTTGCCGAAAGGGCACGCGGCCGAAGCCGCTGCCAACAGGCGCCCGGGCAGCAACGCCCGCGCGCCCGCGTGTCGTGGCACCGGCCCTTCAGGCCGGTGCCGGCATCCTCAGCGGTAGTAGCGGGCGATGCGCCGCTCGGCGTTGGCGATGGCCTCGTCCGCGGTGCGCTGGCCGGTCACCGCCTCGGCGAACATGTCGACGAGCACGTAATCGGCCATGACGGCGGCCGACGAGGGTCCGAGCGGCCCGGCAAAGCCGTTCGGCCGCAGGCTGGCCGAGGCCTTGGAATAGGGCTCGTGGATCGGGTTCGAGGTCCACACCGGATTGTCGGCATAGGCCTTGAGCGACTGGCAGCAATAGGCGCTGGCGCCCTCGATCCAGGCGTTCATCTGCTCCGGCTGGAACATGAACTCGATATAGGCCTTGGCCGCTTCCGGGTACTTTGTGTGCTGGAAGATGTTGAGCGTCGAGGTCTGGTGCAGCTCCGCCGGCTGGCCGACCGGCCCGACCGGCATGGTGGTGGTGCGGATGTCCTCGGCGATCTCGGTCATCTCCGGGTCCTTGGTGGCCGCATAATAGAGCGACACGCCGTTTGCCGTCAGCGAGATCTGGCCGGCCAGGAAGGCGCGGTTGTTGTTGATGTCGAGCCAGCTCTCGGTGCCGGGGATGAAGGTGGCATAGAGCGCCTTGGCGTATTCGATCGCCGCCCGCGTCTCGGGGCTGTCGATCGCCGGCTTGCCGGCCTCGTCGACGGTCTTGCCGCCATGGCTCCACAACAGCCAGTGAGCGTAGTTGTTGCCGTCGCCGACCGCCTTGCCGTGCGGGAAGCCAGCCGGCGTGCCGTTGGCCTGCATCGCCTTGCACAGTTCCAGGAAGCCCGCCGTGTCGGACGGGAATTCCTCGAAGCCCGCCGCCTTCATGTGGCTGTCGCGATAGCAGATGGCGTTGCCGATGGCGCAGAGCGGCACGGCGATGAACTTGTCGCCCTGCTTGGCATAGCCTTCCAGGCCCTCGTACCAGCCGCCATGCTGCTCGCCGAGCGAGGTCGCAAGGTCGGTCACGTCGACGAGCTTGTCGGGATACTGGAACGGGTCATCGAACCAGCTCATCACCATGTCGGGGCCCGAGCCGACATTGGCGGCCACGGCGGCCTTCGGGCGCACGTCCTCCCAGCTTTCCTGGTCGATCTGCACCTCGACGCCGGTCGCCTCGGTGAAGGCCTTGGTGTTGGCGTTCCAGGCTTCCTCCTCGCCGGCGACGAAGGGCACCCAGCGCAGAAGCCGCAGCGAGGCGCCTTCTTCCGGCTTGAATTTCGCCGCGGCTGCCTGGGCCAGCGCGCCGCGCATGCCGAACGGCCCGATGAAGGCCGCGCTGGCGGCAAGGCCGGCCGTGCCGGCCAGAAGCGTCCTGCGATTGATGGTCATCGTGATCTCCTCCACTTGCGCGGGAGCGTGCGATTCTGTGCCCCGAAGTGACGGCGCTCCCGCTGCCGTCACGGCCGTCCTCCCTTGCCGGCCGGGTCCTCCAACCCGACCGGCCGCCCGAAGCCTTGCCGGCTTCAGGCCGAAACGCGCGCGCCCGTCGCCGCGTCGAACAGATGCACCGCCTCCGCGTCGATCGAGACCGGCAGTTCGTCGCCCGGCCCCGCCGAAATCCGCTCGCGGAACACGCACATCACGTCGCTGTCGCCCAGCTTGGCGATGACGTGGGTCTCCGAGCCCGTCGGCTCGACAACCTCGACCCGCAGCGGAATGTCGCCGCCGAGGCGGAAGGATTCCGGCCTGACGCCATAGATCGTCTCGCGGCCCGGCTCGGCCTTGCCCGGCCGCGCGATCGGCAGCCGGTGCCCGTGGCCGGTGACAAAGGTCGCGCGGTCGTTCGGGTCGACGGCGCCGGTCATCATGTTCATGGCGGGCGAGCCGATGAAGCCGGCCACGAAGAGATTGTCCGGCCGGTCGTAGAGCTCCAGCGGGCTGCCCACCTGCTCGACGATGCCGTCATGCATGACGACGATCTTGTCGGCCATGGTCATCGCCTCGATCTGGTCGTGGGTGACGTAGACAGTGGTCGTCTGCAGCCGCTGGTGCAGGTTCTTCATCTCCGAGCGCATCGAGACGCGCAGCTTGGCGTCGAGATTGGACAGCGGCTCGTCGAACAGGAAGACCTGCGGCTCGCGCACGATCGCCCGGCCCATGGCGACACGCTGGCGCTGGCCGCCCGACAGCTGCCGCGGATAGCGATCGAGCAGATTGGTCAGGCCGAGGATCTCGGCCGCCGGCCGAACCCGCTCCGCGATCTCCGCCTTGGAGGCTTTCTTCAGCATCAACGAGAAGCCCATGTTCTCGGCAACCGTGATGTGCGGATAGAGCGCGTAGTTCTGGAAGACCATCGCGATGTCGCGATCCTTGGGCGGCAGCGCGTTGACCACCCGGTCGCCGATCAGGATCTCGCCGGAGGTGATGTGCTCGAGACCGGCCAGCATCCGCAACAGGGTCGACTTGCCGCAACCGGACGGACCGACCAGCACGACGAACTGGCCTTCCTCGATATCAATGGATACGCCGTGCAGCACTTCGACCGGGCCAAACGCCTTGCGCACGTCCCGAAATGTCACAGATGCCATTGAAGCCCCACCCTCGCAGCAATTTCAGGCGGTATACTGTATTCGCAGGCTCCCCTGCGCAATGGCTGGCGGGCGCCCGACGCCGAAATCTTGTGCTGCACCGCAAGGTAACCGCGACCGTTACAGCGCGATTGCGGGCTTTTCGTATACGTTACGCTGGCCCGGCATGCCGCTTCGCGTTACGCTTCGGCGCCGGCCGTTCCCCGCAACAGCAACACGGTCGTCCGGAGGGTCGGCATGCCGGTCGACGGGGAGGAACCCATGACCATTCATCGACGCGCATTGCTCACCGGCGGCGCGGCGCTCGGCGCCGCTCTCGCCATGCCGCATGTCGTGCTGGCGCAGTCGCTCGCGCCGCAGCCCTCGCGCTATCCCGACGACGCCTGGGAGGTGCTCGACCCCCGCTTCTCGCAATACATGATCGGCAACACGCCGCTGCAGCGCCAGTGGAGCGGCGCCCTGTGGGCCGAGGGGCCGGCCTGGAACGGCGTCGGCCGCTACGCCGTCTTCAGCGACATTCCCAACAATCGCCAGATGCGCTGGGACGAGGTCACCGGCGCGGTGACGCCGCTGCGCAACCACTCCAATCATTCCAACGGCAACACCTTCGATTTCGAGGGCCGGCAGATCAGCTGCGAACACTCGACCGCCCGCGTCGTGCGCTACGGCCATCAGGGCCCGGCAGAGGTGCTGGCCGAGACCTTCGAGGGCAAGCAGCTCAACGCTCCCAATGATGCGGTGGTCCACCCGGACGACGGCGGCATCATCTTCACCGATCCGGGCTATGGCAGCCACTGGTACTATGAAGGCACCGTGCGCGAGCTCGAATTGCCGACCAGCATCTACCATATCGACGCCGCGAGCGGCGCGCTGACCCGGCTGAGCGACGAGATCTTCAAGCCGAACGGCCTGTGCTTCTCGCCGGACTATCGCACGCTCTACGTTGCCGATTCTGCCGCAACGCACCATCCGGAGCCGGCCCGGATCATCGCCTGGAATGTGGAGGACAATGGCCGCCGGCTGACCGGCCGGCGCGAGTTTGCGACGCTCGAAAGCGGCTTCCACGACGGCCTGCGCGCCGATGTCGACGGCAATGTCTGGGCGGCGACGGGCTTTGCCGGCGAGGGCCAGGACGGCGTGCATGTCTACGCCCCGGACGGCACCAAGATCGGTCAGATCAAGACCCCGGAGGGCTGCGCCAACCTCACCTTCGTCGGCGAGCACCGGAACCGGCTGCTGATGACGGCGAGCCAGTCGATCTATTCGATCTTCACCGCCGCCCAGGGCGCCCATATCGCCTGATCGGCGACAGAGACGCGGCGGCAGCGCGATCCTTCGCTGCCGCCCGTCCGGCCGGGCACTCATGATGCCGACGCCATACTGCCTTATAATGATGCAATCATAAGTCGTGTATATATTTTAGCCATGAAGCGCGTGTTCTGGGCGCGCTTCGGCTGCATCCCTGCGGCGCACAGCGGTCGCAAACCGGGGAAATCCGCCCTGCAGAAAGCGCAGGGCAGCCATGCAGGTGGCCGCGACTCAGTGATTCCAGCGACTTGAACGAACCCGCGCGTCGGGCACCACCGCCGCGACTGCCCCACCGCCCCATCTGGCACACTCCATGCTGCGTCTGTCGCAATGCAGCATGAGGAGCCGATATGGGCGACAGACAGACGCAACTGGAAATCCGCGGCCTCGCCAAGACCTTCGCCACACGCAGTGGCACGGTCCCGGTCGTCCGCGACCTGACCTTCGACATCTACGAGCGGGACTTCGTCTCGATCATCGGCCCGTCGGGCTGCGGCAAGACGACGATCTTCAACATGATCGCCGGGCTGCTCGAGGCCGATGGCGGCGTCATGCGTTACCGCGGCCAGCCGGTGGACGGCCTGCGCGGCCGCATCGGCTACATGATGCAGAAGGACCTTCTCTTTCCCTGGCGCACCGTCCTGCAGAACGCCCTGCTGGGCCTGGAAATGCGCAATGTTGACCGCCAGGAAGCGCGCGAGAAGGCCCTCGACTACCTCAACACCTTCGGTCTCAGCGGCTTCGAGAACGCCTATCCGAGCACTTTGTCGGGCGGCCAGCGCCAGCGCGTCGCGCTGATCCGCACCCTGGTCATGGACCCGGACATCCTGCTCCTCGACGAGCCCTTTTCGGCGCTGGATTACCAGACCCGCCTGCATCTGGAGGGCGTCCTCGTCGATGCCGTCGAGAAGTCCGGCAAGACGGTCATCCTGATCACCCACGACGTCGACGAGGCGGTCGCCCTGTCCAAGCGCGTCGTCGTCCTGTCCGGGCGTCCGTCCAAGGTGAAGGCCATCCACGAGATCGACATCGCCAGCCACTCCCCCGTGGAATCCCGCAGCGATCCGCACTTCGCCCAGTACTTCCACCTGCTCTGCAACGAGCTCGACATCCAGACGCACTGAGGGCACCGAATGAGCATCACCACCACACGCAATCCTGCCGCGACCGGGGCCATGCCCCGTCGCCGCATCGACTGGCAGATCGCCAGTGACGGACTGGGCGGCGGCATCGCCCGGTCTGGACTGCAGATCCTCGCCGTGCTGAGCTTCTTCGCCTTGTGGGAACTGGGCGTGCGCTACGGCGGCGTCTCCGGCTTCCTGTTCGGCCAGCCGTCCGGGATCTTCGTCAATTTCGCCCGCTTCATCATGGACGGCTCGATCTTCGTCGATGCCGGCTACACCACGCTGGAAGCTGTCGTCGGCTTCATCCTCGGCACCACCATCGGCACGTCGCTCGGCCTGTCGCTGTGGTATTCGGTCGGCGTGGCCAGGCTCGTCGAGCCCTTCGTCATCGCGCTCAACAGCGTGCCGAAGATCGCCCTCGCACCGCTGATCATCCTGTGGTTCGGGACCGGCTACACCTCGAAGATCGCGCTGGTCGTCGCAATGACCGCCATCGTGGCGCTGATCACCGCCTACCAGGCGGCCCGCGATTCCGACAAGGATCTGCAGCGCCTGCTCACCTCCATGGGCGCCGACAAGCACCGCATCTTCTTCAAGGCGGTGGTGCCGTCCTCGCTGCCGGCGGTGATCGCCACCTTCCGCATCAATATCGGCTTCGCCCTCGTCGGCGCCGTCGTCGGGGAGTTCATCTCCTCCCAGCACGGGCTCGGCCACCTCGTCTTCACGGCGTCGAATCTCTACGACCTCAACACCGTCTGGGTCGGGCTGTTCTCGCTGATGCTCTTGGGCTTCGCCCTCTACCACATCGTCAATTTCATCGAGCGGCGCGTGCTGCCGTGGAAGCAGGACCAGTCCACGCGACAGGTCGCAGCCTGAGGCTTGCGCCTCCCATCACCAGCAGGGGTACCAACAATGAAGAAGTTTCTCGCCGTCGCGGCCACCGCCGCCCTCACCGCCTTCGCCAGCCCGGCGCTGGCCCAGGACAAGACCGAGGTGACGATCTCCCAGGCCTTCCAGTCGCTGCTCTACCTGCCGCTCTACGTCGCCATGGACAAGGGCATGTTCGAGGCCGAGGGCCTGACCGTTATCAAGGAAAGCGCCGGCTCCGGCCCGACGGCGCTCAACTCGGTCATCTCCGGCAGCGCCGACTTCTCGCTGCACGGTCCCGAATGGACCGCCATCGCCTTCGAGAAGGGCGCCCCGGTCAAGACCATCGCCAATGTCGTCAACGGCGCCGCCGTCTGGATCCTCGCGGACGAGGATTTCGACTACAAGGGTCCCGAGAGCTTCGCCGACCAGACCGTGGTCGCCGGCATGATGCCGACCACCTCGACCTCGCTGTTCCTCAAGATGCTCGGCGAGAACGACGTCTCCGAGGACAGCGTGACCCTCACCCAGGTGCAGATCGGCGCCGAGCCGGCGCCCTTCATCGGCGGCCAGGCGCCGCTGGCGGTGATGTATGAGCCCGGCGTCGACCAGGCCGTCGCCGAGGGCAAGAAGGTCATCGTCTCCTTCCCGAAGGAATACGGCCCCTACGCCTTCTCCACCATCATGACCCGCACCGACGTCGATACCGACAAGGCCCAGAGCTTCGTCAACGGCCTCGAAAAGGCGCTGGCGATGATCCAGGCCTCGCCCGAAGATGCGGTCGCGGTCGCCCAGAAGGAGTTCCCGAACCTCGACGCCAAGGTGGTCGAGGCCGCCGTCAAGCGGATGATCACCGACGGCGTCTACGCTCCCAGCGTCGACATTACCGACGAGGCGATGACCACCAGCCTCGGCGTCCAGATCGCCCTCGGCAATCTCGATTCCCAGCCGGACTTCGCCAATTTCATCGACCGGCAGTTCATCGACAAGGCGATCGTCGACTGAGCGAGCGCATCATCGATGCCGCGGGGCGCCCAGCGTCCCGCGGCGACGCATTCGAGGGGGATCTGACCATGGCAAACATCACCGCCACCGCGGCCGGCATCGGCACTGCGGGCGACACGACGCTCGGCCCCGTCGGGGTCGCCTATGAAATGGCCGTCAGCAGCAACCCGGCCCTGCGCGCCTTCGCCCATCTGCCGGAGACCGCGCCGGCCGCCGGCACCAGCGGCCCGCTTGCCGGCCTCGCCGTCGGCGTCAAGGACATCATCGACACCGCCGACATGCCCACCGGCTATGGTTCGCGCATCGACCCGGCGCATGTACCGGCCACCGACGCCTGGATCGTCGCGCGCATCCGCGAGCTGGGCGGCACGGTCCTCGGCAAGACGGTCACGACGGAGTTCGCCTGGCGCAGCCCCGGCGCGACGGTCAATCCGCACAATTCGCGCCACACGCCCGGCGGTTCGTCGAGCGGCTCGGCCGCCGCCGTCGCCGCCGGCATCGTGCCTCTGGCGCTCGGCACCCAGACCATCGGCTCGGTGATCCGCCCCGCCGCCTATTGCGGCGTCGTCGGCTACAAGCCGAGCTATGGTTCGATCCCGCGCACCGGCGTCCATCCGCTGTCCTGGTCGCTCGACCATGTCGGCCTGTTCGCCCGCGACGTCGCCACCATCGCCAAGGCCTATGGGCTGTTCGCCGCCGCCGACCCGTCCGATCCGCATGGCGACCTGCCGGCCGGCAGCGCGCCGGAGCCGGGCAGCGCGACTGTCGCCGCCGAACGACCCCGGATCGCCGTCATCGAGCCACCGGCCTGGGACTGCGTCGATCCGCATCAGCGCGCCCTGCGCGACCGGGCGGCCGCAGCGCTGACGGCGGCGGGCGCGACGCTCGAGCCGTTGGCGCTGGACGCGCTCTACGCCCAGACTCTCGACGACATCATGACCGTTCTGCGGGTCGAGGGCCGGCATATCTACGAGGAGCGCGTCGAGCGCTTCCCCGATCGCACCAGCGACCATCTGAAGGCGCTGGTCGCCGACGGCGCCGGCATTTCCGCCAAGGCCTACGTGGCCGCGCTGGAGAACCAGAAGCATCTGCGCCGCGCGATGGCCGAGCACTTTGCCGGCTACGATGCGATCCTCACCGTGCCGGCGACGGGCGAAGCGCCGGAGGGGCTCGACAACACCGGCGATCCCGCGCTCTGCGCGCCCTGGACCTTCATCGGCGCCCCGGCGATCAGCCTGCCCGCGGGCTTCGGGCCGAACGGCCTGCCGCTCGGCATCCAGCTCGTCGCGCCTTGGAGCCGGGACCGGCAACTCCTCAGCGTCGCCGCTTTCGCCGAAGCGACCCTGGCGACGATGGGCTGATCAAGGCTGCGGACGGCCGCCTCCGCTTTGAGGCGGCCGTCCGGCTCAGACGATCAAGCGTCCTTCTTGCGGAACGTCGTGCAGGCGGTCGGCATCATCTCGTCGCCATGGCCGGTCTCGACCAGCCAGTCCAGCGCGCCGCGCACGCCTTCAGCGACCTTGCGGGACGTCCCCGTCTCCTCGACGAGCTGGCTGTAATAGGTCAGGTCCTTGCGCGCGTTCGCATTGGAAAAGCGCATCGGGGTGACGTCCCCGTCGAGGATGTAGGGGGCGGTGCGGTCGAGACCGGCGCCATAGCCGCCGCCGCGCCGCAGGCAGTCCACCAGCACCTCCGGCGCGATGTCGTTCTCCGCGGCGCAGGCCGCCGCCTCGGCGATCAGCGTGACGCTGCCCAGCGAGACGAAATTGTGCAGGAGCTTCAGCGTCTGGCCGCGGCCGATGCCGCCCGCGTGGAAGCGGTTTTCCGAGAACGCCTCGAACAGCGGCGTCAGCGCCTCGACCGTCGCCGCATCACCGCCGATCAACAGGTTCAGGCGGCCTTCTTCGGCCTCCTTCGGCGTGCGGGTCATGGCCGCGTCGACGAAGTCGCAGCCGACCGCCTTCACCGCTTCGGCGGCCTTCATGGTGGCGCTGGGAATGCCGGTCGAGCAGTCGACGACGATGGTGCCCGGCCGCAGCGCGGCGGTGACGCTGTCCGGCCCGAGCAGCAGCGCCTCGATCTGCGGGCTGCCGGTGACGCACAGGATCAGGACGTCGCACGCCGCCGCCAGCGCCGAGGCGTCATCGAAGCGCCTTGCCCCATCCGCGTCGAGATCGTCGCTCGGCTGGTTGCCGGGATGGTCGAGATAGGCGAGCGGCCAACCCTTCTTCTGGATGTTGCGGGCGATGCCGTGGCCCATCATCCCGACGCCGATCACGCCGACCGTCTGCTTCGTCATGCTGTTGTCCTCTTGTGAGAAAGGGTCAGGCCATCGCCCGCAGGATGGCGTCGGTCATCTCGCTGCAGCGCGCACGTCCGCCGAGATCGGTGGGCACGAAGTCGCCCGCCTCCAGCGTCCGGTCGACCGCCGCCTCGACGCGGCCCGCCGCCGTGGCGAGCGCGGCGTCGTCGTGCTTGTCCGCCAGCCAGCGCAGCATCATCGCGCCCGACAGGATGGCCGCCACCGGGCTTGCCAGGTCCTGCCCGGCAATGTCCGGCGCCGAACCGTGGGCGCCCTGGAACAGGCCGTGGCTGTCGCCGATCTCGCCCGAGGGCGAGATGCCCATGCCGCCGACGGTGGCGGCGCCGAGATCGGAGATGATGTCGCCGAACATGTTCTCGGCGACGATTACGTCGTAGAAATCCGGTCGCTTCAGGAGATGCACGGTGATCGCATCGGCATAGGCGTAGTCGATCTCGACATCGGGATAGTCGCCATGCACTTCGTCGCAGACACTGCGGAAGAAAGCGTAGCTGCGCAGGATGTTGGCCTTGTCGCAGACCGTGACGCGGCGCTTGCCGTCGCGCAGCGCGCCCTTGCGCTGGCGGGCCAGCTCGAAGGCGAAGCGGGCGACGCGCTCGGTGCCCTTGCGGGTGATGACGAGGCTGTCGGAGGCCATCTCGCCGCGCAGCACGACGCCGGCGCCGCGGCTGGCGTAAAGCCCCTCGGTGTTCTCGCGCACGATGACATAGTCGATGCCGCCGCCCTCATAGGCGCGCAGCGGCGAGGCAACGCCCTTCAGGAGCTTGATCGGCCGCACATTGGCGTAGAGATCGAGCGCGAAGCGCAGCTTCAGATGCAGTTCGTTGCCGACCTCGGTGCCGTCCGGATACACGACGCCCGGCAAGCCGGCGGCACCGTGGAGGATCGCATGATGCGTCCGGCAGGCCTCGGCGGTCTCGGCGGGCAGCACCTCGCCGGTCGCCACATGCGAGCCGGCGCCGCCTTCCAGCATGACGAAGTCGAGGACGCCCGTGCCGCAGGCCTCCGTCAGCACCCGCATGGCGCCCTGCGTCACCTCGGGGCCGATCCCGTCGCCCTCGATGGTCGCGATGCGGTACGGCGTCACTGCACTCATGCGGAAGTCCCTGGTCTGGCTGGAAGGATTGCGCCGGTCGGCCGGCTTACAGATGCGCTGCCGGCCACAGCGAGATCGCCGGCACGAAGGTGATCAGGAGAAGCGCGCCGAACACCACGAGCACCGGCACGATGAGCGAGCGGAACATGCTCTGCACCGGGATCCGCGCCACGGCGGCGGCGGCGAAGAGGTTCACGCCGAGCGGCGGCGTCACCATGCCGAGCGCCAGATTGACGATGACGATGATGCCGAAATGGACCGGATCGACGCCGAAGCCGATGGCGATGGGCGTCAGGATCGGCGCCAGGACGAGGATCGCCGCCGAGGTCTCCACGAACATGCCGACCAGGAGCAGCAGCACGTTGACGAAGAGCAGGAAGCCCACCGCCCCGCCGAAGGTCGCTTCCGCCCAGCTGCCGATGACATTGGGCAGGCCCGACAGGCTGACGAGGAAGGAGAACAGTCCCGCGGTGGCGATGATCAGCATGATCGCCCCGGTCGCCACGGCCGATGCCCGGAAGATCCGCGGCAGGTCGGAGAAACTCATCTCCCGGTAGACGAACAGGCCGACGACCAGCGCATAGACTGCCGAGACGGCTGCCGCCTCGGTCGGCGTGAAGATGCCGCCATAGATGCCGCCGAGAATGATCACCGGCAGCATCAGCGCCCAGAAGGCGTCGATCGTGCTCTTGACGATGGGCAGCGCGTCGTCGCCGTCCTCCTTGCCGATGCCCTTCAGCCGGCACCAGACCTGGGTCATCACGATGAGCGCGCCGGCGATGAGCACGCCCGGCCCGATGCCGGCGATGAACAGCTTGGTCACCGAGGTCTCGGTGGAGACGCCGAAGATGATCATCGGCACCGAGGGCGGAATGATCACGCCGAGTTCGGCGGAGGTCGCCTGGATCGTCGCGGCCATGGGCAGCGGATATTTGTGCCGCGCCATGGCCGGCACGAGGATCGCGCCGATGGCGAAGGTCGTGGCGACGGACGAGCCGGAGATCGCGGCGAAGATCATGCAGGTGACGACGCAGGTCGAGGCCAGCCCGCCCTGCACGCCGCCCACCAGCGACTTGGCAAAATCCACCAGCCGGCGCGAGACGCCGCCATGGGTCATCAGATTGCCGGCCAGGATGAAGAACGGCACCGCCAGCAGCGGGAAGCTGTCGATGGAGGTGAAGATCTTCTGCGGCACCACCAGCAGCGGCAGCGGCGAGAAGAAGGCGACCCCGACGATCGCGGCGAGACCGATCGCGACGGCGACCGGGATCGACAGCGAGAAGAAGACCAGAAGGGCGGCGACGAGGGCGGCGTTCATTCGAAGGACTCCCGGTCGCGCTGGACGTCGTGCTCGGCCCGCGACGGCTCGATCGGACGCAGGAATTCAAGGATCGCGCCCGGGATCGCCAGCACCGCGCCGACCGGGATCGCGGCATAGAGCCAGGAGATCGGGATGTTGAGCATCGCCACCTGCTGGGTCGAGACGCGGATCGTCATCAGGACGCCGAACCAGGTCAGCACGCCGAGAAAGGCGAGGATGCCGAGGAGGACAATGAAGGAGACGCTGCGCTGCATCCGGTCGGGCAGGACGCTGCGCACGAATTCCAAGGGGATCATCGCGCTCAGCCGGAAGCCGGCGCCGGCGACGAGAAACACCATCCAGATCACCACGCCGCGGGCCAGCACCTCCGACCACGCCGCGGCATCGCCGAGAACGAAGCGCGTCACCACCTGCCAGAACACCAGCGCCGTCGCCAGCGCCAGCAGGAGGGCGGAGAGATTATGGGTGAGAACGGTCAGCTTCTCGGCGGCGGTCAGGACGGCCTTGCGCATGGACGGCACCTTCGAGAGCTGGAGGGCGAGGTGCGCGGCCTCCATCGAAGCCGCGCGCGGGCGGTGGCCGCGAACCGAAGCCGGGCGGCGCTGGGCCGGGCACCGCGAGGCCGGACGGTCCGGCCCCGCAATTTGTCGAGTGGCTTACTTCTGGGCGTCGCGAATCCGCTGGATCATGGCCTCGCCATATTCCTTGCCGTAGCGGTCATAGGTCGGCTGGACGGCATCCTGGAACGCCTTCTTGTCGACATCCTCGATCACTTCCATGCCGTTCTCGCGCATGGTGGCGACGCCGTTCTTTTCGGTCTCGGCAACGACCGCGCGGGTCGCCTCGACGCCGGCCTTGGCGGCTTCGCGGATCCAGCCCTGCTCTTCCTCGGAGAGCTGGTCCCAGTGAATCTTCGACATGGTGATGACCGCCGGCGAATAGACGTGGCCGGTCAGCGTCACGTATTTCTGCATGTCCCACATATTGTTGGAGACGATGATCGGGATCGGGTTCTCCTGACCGTCGATCGTGCCCTGCTGCAGCGAGGTCAGCACCTCGGTCCAGCTCATCGGGGTCGGCGATGCGCCGAGTTCCTTGAAGGCGTCGATATGGACCTGGTTTTCCATGGTCCGCAGCTTCAGGCCCGCCACGTCCGCGGGCGTCTGCACCGGCTTCACCGAATTGGTGATGTGGCGGAAGCCGTTCTCCGACCAGGCAAGGCCGATCATGCCCTTGTCCTCGAACTTGGCCAGGAGCTCGTCGCCGATCTCGCCGTCGAGAATCTCGTGGGCGCTGGCGTAGTCGTTGAACAGGAACGGGAAGTCGAGCGCGTAGATTTCCGGCACGAAGCTGCCGACCGGACCGGTCGAGGTCATCGCCAGCTCGATCGTGCCGATCTGCTCGCCTTCCAGGAGTTCGCGCTCGCCGCCCAGCGAACCGCCGGCCTTGACGTTGATGGTGATCTCGCCTTCGGAGAGCTCGTTCATCTTCTCGGCAAAGGCCTTGGCGCCCTGGCCGTAGTGACCGTCCGGCGGCGTCACGATGGCGAAGTTCATTTCCTTGGCCGAAAGCGACGTCGCGGTCAGGGCGCTGGTCGCCAGAAGGGCGCCGGCGAGAATGCCTCTCAGGGTCATGCGTATTCCTCCCATTCGGTTCGGACCGTCTTGGTTGAAATTGCCCGCATCCTCCTGCGTCGGCAACCTCAAATCCGATGATGTTTACACCAGATATCCGATACGATATCCGTATGAGACTGAATGGCATTGGTCAAGGACGGGCTGTGGCCGACCGCAACACCGCCTTTCGCGGAGATCGCATGGGGGACTGGACCGCATCCGCGGACGACCTGATCGTGCAGGGTCCGTCGCTCGGCGACGCGGTCTATGAGCGGCTGGTCGACGACCTGATCGCCCTGAAGATCCCGCCCGGCGAACGTCTTTCCGTCGACAAGCTGGCCCGCCGCTTCGGCGTTTCCCAGACTCCGACCCGCGCCGCGCTGATCCGGCTCGAGGCCGAGGGTCTCGTCGTCAAGAAGCATCTGACCGGCTACTCGGTCGCGCCGCTGCCCTCCGTCGCCCGGCTGGAGAGCATCTTCGAGATGCGCGCCCTGGTCGAGCCGCGCAGCGCCGCGCGCGCCGCCGAACATGCCACGCCCGGCCAGCTTGCCGTGCTGAAGGAGATCGCCGCCGAGATGCAGGCGCTGTCGCGCGAGGACATCGACGCCCATTGCGCCCGGCTGGTGGTTCTAGACAGCCGCTTCCACACCGCCATCGCCGAGGCCTGCGGCAACGACCTTATCGCCGAGACCCTGGGCCGGCTGTTCACCCAGATGCACATCTTCCGGCTGCGCTATCACGCCAATGTCGGCCACGCCGTCATCGAGGAGCATGTCGGGATCCTCGAGGCGATCATCGACCACGACCCGCCGAGGGCCGAAGCCGCCATGCTCGCCCATCTCGAAGCCGCCCGCGAGCGGCTCGAACCGCACGTCCGACACGCCGTCTGAACGACACCGGCCGCCGGCGGATCGTCCCGGCGTGCCCACCGCGCCGCCTGCGCGGACATTTTCCTGGGAGGAACATCACATGACAATCCAGTCCGGTCTCTGGTTCGATCCGACGAAGCTCCTGATCGGCGGCGAATGGCGCCCCGGCGCCGGCGGCCGGACCATCGCCGTCGAGAACCCCTCGACCGGCGAGAACATCGGCCAGATCGCCGAGGGGACGGCCGCCGATGTCGAGGCCGCGGTCGCGGCGGCGGAAGCGGCGCTCGACGGCGAATGGGGCGCGATGACCGCGACCGAGCGCGGCCGCATCCTGGTGCGCCTGTCCCGCCTCGTCACCGAGCGCGCCGAGACGCTGGCCCATCTGGAGTCGCGCGATGTCGGCAAGCCGCTCGGCCAGGCCCGCAACGACGCCGTGGCGCTCGCCCGCTATTTCGAGTTCTACGGCGGCGCCGCCGACAAGATCACCGGCGAGACCATCCCCTATCAGCAAGGCACGACGGTCCTGACCCTGCGCGAGCCGCACGGCGTGACCGCCCACATCATTCCCTGGAACTACCCCATGCAGATCATGGGCCGCTCGGTCGGCGCGGCGCTCGCCATGGGCAATGCCTGCGTCCTGAAGCCGGCCGAGGACGCGTCGCTCAGCGCGCTGGCCGTCGCGGCCCTGGCCGAGGAAGCGGGCCTGCCCGCCGGCGTCCTCAACATCGTCACCGGCTATGGCCACGAGGTCGGCGCGGCGCTGTCGGCGCATCCGCGCGTCCACCACGTCTCCTTCACCGGCTCGGTCGGCACCGGCCGGCGCATCCAGGCCGCCGCCAGCGAGAACGTCATTCCGGTAACTCTGGAGCTCGGGGGCAAGTCGCCGCACATCGTCTTCGACGATTGCGATCTCGACGCGGCCCTGCCGACCCTCGTCGGCGCCTGCGTCCAGGCCGCCGGCCAGACCTGCTCGGCCGCCGCGCGCGTGCTCGTGCAGCGCGGCATCTATGACGAGGTGAAGCGCCGCATGGCCGACGTCTATGCCGGGCTCGTCGTCGGCCCCGCATCCGCCGACCACGATCTCGGGCCGCTGGTCTCGGGCAAGCAGAAGGCGATCGTCGCGGGCTATATCGCGCAGGGCAAGGCCGAGCTCACGGTCGCCGGCGAGGGCACGATCCACGCCGATGCCCCGGCGGCCGGCCATTACGTGGCGCCGATCCTCTTCGCCGACGTCGACCCCGAGCACAGGCTCGCCCAGGAAGAGATCTTCGGCCCGGTGCAGGTGCTGATCCCGTTCGAGGACGAGGCCGACGCCATCCGCATCGCCAATGGCACCGATTACGGCCTCGTTGCAGGTGTGTGGACCGAAAACGGCGCCCGCCAGATGCGGCTCGCCCGCAAGCTGCATGTCGGGCAGGTCTTCATCAACAATTACGGCGCCGGCGGCGGCGTCGAACTGCCCTTCGGCGGTGTCGGCAAGTCCGGCCACGGCCGCGAAAAGGGCTTCGAGGCCCTCTACGGCTTCTCCCGCCTGAAGACCATCTCGATCAAGCACGGCTAGGCCAAGAGAAGGACGGTATCGCAGGGCGCATGACGCGCCCCGCGATACCGCTTCCCCCCTCGAACCTGTCCCCTGACCCGTCTGCCGTCAGTGGCTGATCATCCACGGCCGCTTGGCGGGAAAGGTCTTGGCGCCGGTCGGCATGGTCAGCGTCGCACCGGCTTTCGCCCGGCCACCGGGGGCCGCGCAGCAGGAGCAGCCGTCGCCGTGCTTCTTGCCGCCCGAGCGCGGCGCGTTCGCGCTGCGTTCGTTGGTGGCGAAGGCCGTGCGGCGGCCGGCATCCATGGTCGACAGCCGCGGCGCCGAGAGGATCACCCGGCGGGCGCTGTCGCCGCAGGACGGACAATCGCAGGGCTCACCAGCCTGCGCCATGGGGCGCAGGCTGGTGAAGGTACCGCAATCGGCACAATCGTAGTCGTAGAAGGGCATCGCCTTACAGGTCCTGCGCGATGGGCATGTCGATTGAGCCGTCGAGGAACTTCGTCGGCCCGTCATTGCCCGGCATGATGTCGAACTCGAAGATGTCCGTCGGCAGCCAGAGCGTGGCGCAGGCATTCGGCACGTCGACGACGCCCGAGATGTGGCCCTGGACCGGCGCGGTGCCGAGGATCGAATAGGCCTGGGCACCGGAATAGCCGAACTTCTTCAGATATTCGATGGCGTTGAGACAGGCCTGGCGATAGGCGATGTGGACGTCGAGATAATGCTGCTTGCCGGCCTCGTCGACGGAGATGCCCTCGAAGATGAGGTAGTCGTCGTATTTCGGCGTGATCGGCGAGGGCCGGAAGATCGGGTTCTTGACCCCGTATTTCTTCATGCCGCCCTTGATCAGGCTGACCTTGATGTGCAGCCAGCCGGCCATCTCGATGGCGCCGCAGAAAGTGATCTCGCCGTCGCCTTGGCTGAAATGGAGATCGCCCATGGAGAGCCCGGCCCCGTCGACATAGACCGGGAAATAGACCTTCGAGCCGCGCGACAGATCCTTGATGTCACAATTGCCGCCATGCTCGCGCGGCGGCACGGTGCGCGCGCCCTCCGCCGCCGCCTTCGCCTTCGCCTCGCCCGTCAGCTTGCCCATATGGGCCGACTGGGTGTTCGGCAAAGCCGCCAGGGTCGGCACCCGGTCCGGATCGGTGTCGAACAGCGCCTTCTCGCGGGTGTTCCAGTCGTCCAGCATCGCCCGGTCCGGCAGGCAGCCGATCAGGCCCGGATGGATGAGGCCGGCATAGCGCACGCCCGGCACGTGGCGCGACTTGGTGAACATGCCCTCGAAATCCCAGATCGACTTCTGGGCCAGCGGGTAGTGCTCGGTCAGGAAGCCGCCGCCATTCTGCTTGGAGAAGAAGCCGTTGAAGCCCCACAGGCTCTCCTCGAAGGCACCGATGTCGAGGATGTCGACGACGAGGAGATCGCCGGGCTCGGCGCCCTTCACCCCGATCGGGCCGGACAGGTAGTGCACCTGCTCGAGCTCGACATCGCGCACGTCGGAGGCGTCGTCGTCATTCTTGATCTGGCCGCCGGTCCAGTCATGGGTCTCGACCTTGAAGTCGTCGCCCGGATTGACCCAGCAGGCCATCGGGATGTCGGGATGCCAGCGATTGTGGACCATCTCGTTGTCATGCGGCGACTGGGTCAAATCGACCTTGATCAGGGTGTCGGTCATGCCGTTGCGCTCCTTCGTTTCGGCTTCGGGAATGGTTGCCGGTCAGACCGACAGATATTTCGCGATGCGCGCCTCGTCGGCGCCGTCCACCGGCTCGTCATGGACAAGGTCGCCGTTCTCCAGCACCAGCACCCGGTCGGCGATGTCGAGGGCGAAGGACAGGACCTGTTCGGAGACGACGATGGACAGACCCTTCTCGTCGCGGATGCGCTTCAGCGTGCGGCCCATTTCGCGGATGATCGAGGGCTGGATGCCTTCGGTCGGCTCGTCGAGGAGCAGGACCTTGGGCCGCGAAGCCAGCGCGCGGGCGATCGCCAGCTGCTGCTGCTGGCCGCCGGACAGATTGCCGCCGCGCCGCCCCTTCATTTCCAGCAGCACCGGAAACAGCTCGTAGATGTCCTCCGGCACCTGGCTTTCGCCGGTCACCGTCAGGCCGGTCTCGATGTTCTCGCGCACCGTCATGGTGGAAAAGATCATACGCCCTTGCGGAACGTAGCCAAGACCGCCCTTCACCCGCTGGTGGCTCTTCGCGCCCGACATGTCGGCGCCATCCACCATCACGGCGCCGGAGGACTGGGGCACGATCCCCATCAGCGACTTCATCAGCGTCGTCTTGCCCATGCCGTTGCGGCCCATGACGGCGACGATCTCGCCGGGCGCCACGTCGAAGGTCAGGCCGTGCAGCACCTCGCTCGAGCCATAGGCGACATGCAGGTCGGAAATGTTCAGCATCGGCGTGTTCCTCAATGCCCGAGATAGACTTCGACGACCTTGGGATCGGCCTTCACATGGGCCATGTCGCCCTCGGAGATGACCTTGCCCTGGTGCAGCACGGTGACCCGTGTCGCGATGTCCTCGGCGAACTTCATGTCGTGCTCGATGACGATCACCGAGCGGCCCTTGATGATGCGGTTGAGGAGTTCGGCGGTCTTGACCCGCTCCGACACGCTCATCCCGGCGACGGGCTCGTCGAGCATCAGAAGCTCGGGGTCCTGGATCAGCAGCATGCCGATCTCCAGCCACTGCTTCTGGCCGTGGCTAAGGAACTCGGCGCGATCGTCCAGATGGTCGGCGAGGAAGATCATCTCGGCGATCTCCTCCACACGGTCCCGCACCTCCGCGTCGCGCTTGAACGCCAGCGCCCCGAACACCGTGCGTCCCCGCGGGAAGGAGATCTCCAGATTCTCGAAGACCGTCAGGTCGTCGTAGATCGACGGGTTCTGGAATTTCCGCCCGACGCCGGCATGGACGATCTGGTGCTCCTTCATCTTCGTCAGCTCCTGGCCGCGAAAGCGGATCGAGCCGGAGGACGCCTTGGTGCGCCCGCAGATCAGGTCGAGGGCCGTCGTCTTGCCGGCGCCGTTCGGGCCGATGATGACGCGGATCTCGTCGGGATCGACGTAGAAGGAGAGATCGTCCACCGCCTTGAAGCCATCGAAGGAGACGGTGAGACCTTCCACGGCCAGGAGAAACTCTTTGGGTGTCGTCATGGCGCGGGTCCTTATTCGGCGGCGGCGGGAGCGACGGCGGCGTCGGGCGCCCTGCGGTCGGCGAGCGGCGCGGGCGAGCGGCGCAGGAACCGGTCGATCAGCGGCCGCACATGGCTGGTGAAGATGCCGGCCAGGCCGTTCGGGAAGGCCATGACGACGACGATGAACAGGGCGCCCATGGCAAAGAGCCACAGCTCCGGGAAGCTCTCGGAGAAGGAGGTCTTGGCCCAGTTGACCAGAAGCGTGCCGTAGACCGCGCCGATCAGCGACAGGCGACCGCCGACGGCGCAGAAGATCACCATCTCGATCGACGGCACGATGCCGACGAAGGTCGGCGACATGAAGCCCACCTGCAGGGTGAACATCGCACCGCCGACACCGGCAAGCGCCGCGGCAAAGCAGAACACGAAGGTCTTGAAGGCGGCGACGTCGTAGCCGGAGAAGCGGACCCGATCCTCCTTGTCGCGCAGCGCGACGAGGATGCGGCCGAGCTTGGAATTGCGCACGAGCATCGACAGGCCGATGGCGCCGAGCAGCAGGAGCGCGTTGACGAAGTAAAGGATCGTCTTGGCGTCGTCGGTGCGGATGTCCCAGCCAAGCAGGGTGCGCAGGTCGGTGATGCCGTTGACGCCGCCCGTATAGCCCTGCTGGCCGATGATCAGGATGGTCAGGATCGCGGCGATGGCCTGGGTGATGATGGCGAAATAGACGCCGCCGACCCGCCGGGTGAACATCGCGAAGCCGATGACGAAGGCGAGGATCGCCGGCACCAGCACCACCGCCAGAAGGGTGAAGCCGAAGGAGTGGAACGGCTCCCAGAAGAAGGGCAGCTCGGTCAGCTGGTTCCAGTCCATGAAGTCCGGAATACCCGGGGTCGACTGGATCGCCGTCGCCTCCGGCGTCGAGGCCTCCAGCTTCAGGAACATGGCCATGCAGTAGCCGCCGAGGCCGAAGAAGATGCCCTGCCCGAGGCTGAGAATGCCGGCCGAGCCCCAGCAGAGGACGAGGCCCACGGCGACGAAGGCGTAGGTCAGGTACTTGCCGACGAGGTTGAGGCGGAAGGCGTCGGTCATCGCCGGGATCACGACGATCAGGAGCGCTGCGAGGAGGAGGAAGCCGATCGCCTCGTATCGGCCGTTGGAAGACAGGAACTTCGTCATGGTTTGATCCTCACCGGCGGACTTTGAGGGTGAACAGGCCCTGCGGTCGCAGCATCAGGATGCCGACGACGGTCAGGAGGGTCAGCACCTTGGCCATCGACCCGGACAGGAAGAATTCCATGGTCGACTGGGCCTGGGAGATGGTGAAGGCCGAGGCGATGGTGCCCAGAAGGCTTGCCGCGCCGCCGAAGACGACGACCAGGAAGGTGTCGACGATGTAGAGCTGGCCGGCGCTCGGCCCGGTCGAGCCGATCATGGTGAAGGCGCTGCCAGCGACGCCGGCGATGCCGCAGCCCAGCCCGAAGGTCATCCGGTCGACCTTTTCGGTGTCGATGCCGACGGCGCCCGCCATGGTGCGGTTCTGGACGACGGCGCGGGTCTGGGCGCCGAGCCGCGAGCGGAACATGACGAGATAGACGCCGAGCGTGATGAGCAGCGTGATCGCCATGACGATGAGCCCGTTGATCGGGATCTCGATGATGTCGGTCAGAGGCAGCGAGCCCATCATCCAGCTCGGCAGGGTGACGCCCACCTCGCGCGCGCCGAAGATGGTGCGGTAGGTCTGCTGCAGGATCAGCGACAGGCCCCAGGTGGCCAGCAGCGTGTCGAGCGGGCGCTTGTAGAGAAAGCGGATCAGGCTCATCTCGACCGCGACGCCGAGGGCCCCGGAGGCGAAGAACGCCAGCACCACCGCCACGAAGAAGGAGATCGGCACCAGGGCCGGCAGGAAGGCTTCGAAGAAGCCCGCGACCAGATAGGTCACGTAGGCGCCCAGGATCATGAACTCGCCATGGGCCATGTTGATGACGCCCATCTGGCCGAAGATGATCGCGAGGCCGAGGGCCATGAGCACCAGGACCGAGAACAGCACCAGCCCGGCAAAGCCCTGCATGGCGAAGATCGATCCGAGTTCGCTCCAGGAATAGTCGGCAAACATCCGGGGCTCCTTGTTGGGCGGAAGGGGCTCGGCGCACGGGGTCGCGGGAAGCGGAGCGTGGCGCGGGCGGGAAGACGGCTGGGTCGGGCAAGGGCCGGCGGTTCGGCCGATCGGCGGACCGTCCGCAAGGGACGGCCCGCCGGAGCGTTGCGGCTTACTGGTAGCCTTCCGGGAACGGATCGGGCTCCATCAGCTCCTCGGTCTCGTAGACCACCTCGTACTGGCCGTCGGCCTGGGCGTGGCCGATGCGCGTCTTGGACCAGAGGTGATGGTTCTCGTGGATACGCACATAGCCTTCCGGCGCGGTGGTCAGCTCGATGCCCGGGGACGCCTCGCGCACCGCGTCGATGTCGAAGCTGCCGGCCTTCTCGACCGCGGCCTTCCACAGCCAGGGGCCGAGATAGGCGGCCTGGGTCACGTCGCCGATGACGATGTCCTCGCCCCACATGTTCTTGAAGTCCGCGACGAACTTCTGGTTGTTCTCGTTCGGCAGGCTCTCGAAATACTTCATCGCGGCATAGGCGCCCTCGATGTTCTCGCCGCCGATGCCGCGGATCTCGTCCTCGGTCACCGAGATCGTCAGGAGGACCGGGGCCTCCTTGGTCATGTCGATGCCGGCGGCCTTGAGCTGCTTGTAGAAGGCGACGTTGGAGCCGCCGACGACGATGGCGTAGATAACGTCCGGCTTCTTCAGCTTGATCTTGTTGATGACCGAGTTGAACTGGGTGTGGCCGAGCGGATAATAGTCCTCGCCAACGACCTCCAGGCCGAGCTTCTCGATGTGCTTGCGCGCGATCTTGTTGGAGGTGCGCGGCCAGATATAGTCCGAGCCGAGCAGGTAGAAGCTCTTGGCGTCCTTGTTCTTCACCACCCAGTCGATGCCCGACAGGATCTGCTGGGTCGCTTCCTGACCCGTGTAGATCACATTGGGCGACTCCTCGAGGCCCTCGTAGAAGGTCGGATAGTAGAGCATGCCGTTATACTGCTCGAAGACGGGCAGAACCGCCTTGCGCGATGCCGAGGTCCAGCAGCCGAACACCGCCGCGACCTTGTCCTCGACGAGCAGCTTCTTGGCCTTCTCGGCGAAGGTCGGCCAGTCGGAGGCACCGTCTTCCTGGGTGTATTCGATCTTGCGGCCGAGGACGCCGCCCATGGCGTTGATCTGCTCGATGGCGAGCTTCTCGGCCTGGACGGAGCCGGTCTCCGAGATCGCCATGGTGCCGGTGACCGAATGCAGGATGCCCACCTTCACGGTGTCCTCGGTGACCGCGAGGCCGGTGGTGTTCACCTCCTCGGTCGGCGGCGTCTGGGCGAAGGCGGCGCCCGCGCCGGTCACAGCAAGCGTCAACGCCGCCGCGGTCCCCAGCAGAAGCTGGCGTCGCAGCCTGGAGCGCAGGCCGTCACCTCTGGTCGCGTCTGTCATCTGAAACCCCGTCTTTGGATGAATGAGCCCGGCGGTCCGGACTGACCACTCGGTTGACAGGGCGATCATCGCGACGAATGCTGCAGAGCAACAATACGCAGATTGACGTATTCCGGTGCTGACCGTCAGGCCCCATCATCCCGCCATGCGGACGGGCCTTTACGACAGGACGGGCGGCAGATTCCTGCGTGCGGAAACGGGGACCGCGGGCTGGCGGTCGCTGTCATCCATCGACCACGCCACACGGCGCGGCGACAATGTGAGGACGCGAATGCAGGACGGCTGTCTGTGCCTCTCCCGGGACGCGGCGTGAACGACCCGCGCAGCGCGCCCCAGCGCATCCTCCGGGTGCGCCGCAGCTACAACCAGTTCGTCGCCGACGAGACGCTGGAAGACTACGCCCTCCGCTTCACCGCCAAGAGCGCCCGGCGCTTCACGCCGATGCAGATTGCCATGACGGCGCTGGGCGGCATCTCGTTCCTGGCGCTGGAAGCCATCGGCGGCACGGTGACGCTGAGCTACGGCGTCGCCAACGCCCTGCCCGCCATCGCCTGCGTCGCCATCCTGATCTTCCTGGCCGGCCTGCCGATCTCGTTCTACGCGGCCAAATACGGCGTCGACATCGACCTCCTGACCCGCGGTGCCGGCTTCGGCTATCTCGGCTCGACGGTGACCTCGCTGATCTATGCGAGCTTCACCTTCATCTTCCTCGCCATAGAGGCGGCGATCATGGCGATGGCGCTGAAGATGACCATCGGCCTGCCGCTATGGGCCGGCTACATCGTCTGCGCGGTCGCCGTGATCCCCATCGTGACCCACGGCATCGCCCTGATCAGCCGCTTCCAGACAATCACCCAGCCGATCTGGGTGCTGCTGAACGTCGCTCCCTTCGTCGCCCTCGCGCTGGCCGGCGGCCTGCCCGACGCCGAATGGGCGGCCTATACCGGCACCCGCGGCGACGGCAGCTTCGACATCCTGTTGTTCGGCGGCGCGACGGCGATCCTCTTCGCCCTGACCGCGCAGCTCGGCGAACAGGTCGACTTCCTGCGCTTCATGCCGCGGCGCCGGGCCGGCCGGAGCGCCGCATGGTGGACCGCGCTGATCGCCGGCGGCCCCGGCTGGATCATCGTCGGCACGCTGAAGATCCTCGCCGGCTCGATGCTGGCGGTCTTCGTGGTCGGACAGGGCCTGTCGATCGCCGAGGCCCATCATCCCACGGTGATGTATCTGACCGCCTATGAGGCGATCATCCCGGACGCGACCGCGGCGCTGTGGATCACCGGCCTGTTCGTCGTCATCGCCCAGATGAAGATCAACGTCACCAACGCCTATGCCGGCTCGATCGCCTGGTCGAACTTCTTCTCCCGCCTCACCCACAGCCATCCGGGCCGCGTCGTCTGGGTGATCTTCAACGTCGCCATCGCCGTGCTGTTGATGGAGATGGGCATCCTGCAGGCGCTGGAGGAAATCCTGGCGCTCTACGCGATCCTCGCCGTCGCCTGGGTCGCGCCCCTCGTCGCCGATCTCGTCGTCAACAAGCCGCTCGGCCTGTCGCCGGCCCATATCGAGTTCAAGCGGGCGCATCTCTACGACATCAACCCGGTCGGCTTCGGCGCCATGGGCACCGGCATCATCCTCGGCGCCCTTGCCCATGTGGGCCTGTTCGGCGAGCTCCTGGCCGCCCTGTCGGTGTTCGTCACGCTGATCGCCGCCTTCGTCGCGGCTCCGGCCATCGCCTATGCCACCGACGGTCGCTATTATCTGGCCCGCAGGGCGCGCGACGACTGGGCCGGTCTGCCGACGCTGGCCTGCTGCATCTGCGAGCACGAATTCGAGCGCGAGGACATGGCCTCCTGTCCGGCCTATGCGGGACCGATCTGCTCGCTCTGCTGCACGCTCGACGCGCGCTGCAACGACCTCTGCAAGACCGGCAGCCGGGCCCGCGAACAGATCGTCGACGGGCTGGCGCGCAACGTCTCCACCCGCCTTGCCGCCTTCGCCGATTCCGCCCGCGGCCATTATCTGGCGATCTTCCTGACCCTGATCGGCTTCAGCGCCGCCGCCCTGTCGCTGATCTACCTGCAGGCGACCCTGACCCGCTCGGCCGATCCGTCCACCGCGGCCATGGTGCTGGCGCAGGTCTTCGTCATCCTGATCATCTTCATCGGCATCGCCTCCTGGGTCTTCGTCCTCGCCCATGAAAGCCGCCGCGTCGCGCTCGAGGAAACACGGCACCAGACCGGGCTTCTGACCCGCGAGATCGAGGCGCATCGCATCACCGATGCCGAGCTGCAGCGGGCCAAGGAAAAGGCCGAGGCCGCGAGCCTCGCCAAGACGCGCTTCGTCGTCGGCATGAGCCACGAATTGCGCACGCCGCTCAATTCGTTGCTCGGCTTCGCCCAGATCCTCGACAAGGATACGGCCATCCCCGAGAAGCGCCGCGAGGGCGTCAAGGTGATCCGCCGCAGCGGTGAGCATCTGGCCGGGCTGATCGACGGCCTGCTGGACATTTCCCGCATCGAGGCCGGCAAGCTGGAGATCTACCGCGACGAATTCGCCCTCGGCCCGCTCCTGTCGCAGATCGTCGAGATGTTCCGCCTGCAGGCCGGCAATGCCGGCATCGGCTTCGTCTACAGGGTCGAGGGGGCCCTGCCGGACATCGTGCGCGGCGACGCCAAGCGCACCCGGCAGATCCTGATCAATCTCCTGTCGAACGCCATCAAGTTCACTCGCGAGGGCCAGGTGACCCTGACGGTGCGCTATCGCAGCCAGATCGCCGAATTCGCCATTTCCGACACCGGACCGGGGATCGCCGAGGAGCATGTCGAGCGCGTCTTCGAGCCCTTCGAGCGCATCGAGGACGGCGCCGCGCGGCCGGTGCCCGGCATGGGGCTCGGCCTCACCATCACCAAGCTGCTCGCCGAGATCCTGGGCGGCGACGTCCGCCTGGCCTCGACGCTCGGGGTCGGCAGCACCTTCACGGTCCGCCTGATGCTGGCGACCGTCGTCGCCCCCGTCGGGGTCGTGGCCCAGCGCCGGGAGGTCACCGGCTATCGCGGCGAACGCCGGACCGTGCTGGTCGTCGACGACGAGCCGGTGCACCGGCAGCTGGTCGAGGAAATCCTGACACCGATCGGTTTCACCGTCCTCACAGCGGACGGCGGCGAGACCGGCCTGCGCATGGCCCGGCTCGCCGAGCCCGACCTCGTCATTCTCGATGTCAGCATGCCCGGCCAGAGCGGCTGGGAGGTTGCCGAGCGCATTGCCGCGGACGGGATCGCGAGCCGGATCGTCATGCTGTCGGCCGACGCCCGGCCCCAGTCGATCACCGGACCGATCGCCGACTGGGTGTCCAAGCCGCTGGTGATCGACACCCTGCTCGACACCATCGCCCGCACGCTGGGTCTCGAATGGCTGCATGACGACGAACCGGCAGGCGATGCGCCGGTCGCACCGCCCCCGGTGTCCGGCGAAAGCGATAGCCGCGACGACCTCGGCGCCCTTGCAGAGATCGACCGCAGCGACCTCCAGGCGCTGGTGGAGATCGGCCATGTGCGGGGGATCAACGCCAAGCTGGACGAGATCGCCCGCCGCGACCCGGGCGCCGCGGCCGGCCTCGCGCAGCTCCGCCTCGCCGTCGAGCGGATGGATTTCGATGCCGTCGAAACGCTTCTTGCGGGAGGCGGGCGATGAACGCGGAGCGCGGCGGCCACCGCACCACCGTCCTCGTGGTCGACGATTCGCCCGACACGATCAGCCTGTTGCGCACGGCGCTGGAGGACGAGGGGATGACCGTGCTCGTGGCCGCCAGCGGGTCGCGGGCGTTGGCCATTGCCCGCCGGGCGATCCCCGACATCATCCTGATGGATGCCGTCATGCCCGGCACCGACGGGTTCGAGACCACCCGCCAGATCAAGGCCGACAGCCGTCTCGCCGACATTCCGGTGATCTTCATGACCGGGCTCAGCGAGACCGAGCACGTGCTCGAGGCCTTCGAGGCCGGCGGGGTCGACTACGTCACCAAGCCTGTCGTCATCGAGCAGGTCTTCGCCCGTATGCGCGTTCACCAGGCGAATGCCCGCAAGACCCGCTCGGCCCGGCTCGCCCTCGACAGCGCCGGGCGCCATCTCTTCGCCATCGACGCGTCGGGCGAGGTTCTCTGGACGACGCCTTGGGCCCGCCGCCACATTCTGGAAGCCGCCGAGGGGCCGATCCCCGCAAGCGTCCTGAAGACCATCCTCGCCAGCCTGCGCGAGGGCCGCGCGACCGCAACGGAGATCGGCACCGGGCTGAGCTTCGCCTTCCTCGGCGAGGCGGGGGACGGCGAATTCCTGCTGCGGGTCTCGCAGGTCGCCAGCGACGCGACCCTGATCGCGTCCCTCAATGCAAAACTGCCGATCTCGCCGCGCGAGGCCGAGGTGCTGCTGTGGCTGTCACGCGGCAAGTCCAACCAGGACATCGCTGACATCCTTAAATTGAGCGTTCGGACGGTGAACAAGCATCTGGAGACGGTTTTCCGCAAGCTCGGCGTCGAGAACCGCTCGGCCGCCACCGCGATCGCCATGGAGCAGATCCGCGAATTCGTCTGATCGCCACCGGCACGAGCGCGGCAGGCTCCGCAGGCACCCCATTCCTTCACCCGTTCCCAGGCGAGATTCCGGCAGGTCCTGCATCCGGCGCGGTCCGTGCGGGAACTTCTGCGCTCGCAACTCCTTGGCCAAGAGGCAACGGCAAGGTGGCGCGCGGGACGCCGCAGGAAGGACGATGGAGCATGAGCAACGCCGCAGCGAATGACAGCAACCCGACGGCCGTCCTCTACCGGATGGTCATGGACGAGCATGTCTGCCCCTATGGACTGAAGTCGAAGGACCTTCTCGAGCGCGAAGGTTTCGCGGTCGACGACAACTGGCTGACCACCCGCGAGGAGACCGACGCCTTCAAGGCGAAGCATGGCGTCGAGACAACGCCGCAGGCCTTCATCGGCGGCGAGCGCGTCGGCGGCTACACGGACCTGCGCGAACATTTCGGCAAGTCGGTCCAGTCGGAGGACGAGACCACCTACCAGCCGGTGATCGCCATCTTCTCGGTCGCCTTCCTGATGGCGTTGGCGGTCTCCTTCGCTGCATACGAGACGATCTTCACCGTGCGGGCGATCGAGTGGTTCTTCGCCATCTCCATGTGCCTGCTCGGCATCCAGAAGCTGCAGGACGTCGAGAGCTTCTCGACCATGTTCCTGAACTACGACCTCCTGGCCAAGCGATGGGTGCGCTACGGCAA
>NZ_CAXPJM010000023.1:0-100197 GCF_964217435.1 Aurantimonas sp.
ATAACGATCGATCGTTCTCTCATGGATGCCTCGCAATCGGAAAGGAAACCGACACGAAGCTCCAGGCAAACAATCCGCCGCCCACGCTTCTCTTTCTTCTCAATCTTCAGTTTTCAAAGAGCACGCCAGCGAACAAACGATGGCGGCGGGCCGTCCGGGACTTCCACCCCCTGGACCCTGTCGAAGACCAGCCGTTTCCGGCGAACTCTTCTGGATGTCTGCGGCGGGGCCAAAACCAGAGCGAACCGAAGGGCTCGCCGGCGGCGCCCTCGCCGTCGATGAGTGGCTTATAGGCCCTCCCCGCTTTCGAAGTCAACACGGCTTTTTGGAAAAAACGACGGAAGCGAACTTTTCCGAAACAGGCCAGATCGCCTGCCCCGCAGGCTTCCCCGGCGTCATCGCGGATTCACAAAGGGCCCCGGCTTGCGGAAGCCCACGGCGCGAGGGGATCGCCCCACAGGGCCCTGCAGGAGCCTTCCCCTTGGTGCCGTCGTCAGCCCCGACGCAGGAGGGAGACAACACGCGGCGCGGTCGCACGGCTGTCGGCTTTTGCCGGACAGCTGGCCCGGCGTCCGGATTTTCCTTTCGCGCCGTTTGGTATTAGGCCGGAACGACAGGCCTGAAGAGGCGCGACGGGGTTGGCACGGGGACAGGCAGATGGGCGACAGGACCGAGGCGAACCCGCCGGGCCGTTACGAACGCATCCTGCGTGACGCCGGTGTCCGCATCACCCGGCCGCGGCGGATCATCCTCACGATTCTCGCCGATGGCGGCGACCATCCCGACGCGCTGGAGATCTTCCGGCGCACCGCGGCGATCGATCCGTCGATCTCGCTCTCCACCGTCTACCGCACCATGAAGCTCCTGGAGGAGAAGGGCGCGATCCAGCGCCATGTCTTCGAGGGCGGTCCGTCGCGATTCGAGCGCGCCGACGGCGATCACCACGACCACCTCATCGACATCGAATCGGGCGAGGTCATCGAATTCCGCTCCGATCGCATCGAGAAGCTGCAGGAAGAGATCGCCCGCGAGCTGGGCTACGAGATCGTCTCGCACCGGCTCGAACTCTATGGCCGCAAGCGCCGGAAGGACTGACCGCCCCTCACGCGGGGAGACGGCCTAACGCAAATCGGCCCGCGTCCTCTCGGGCACGGGCCGAATCATTACAGTTTTTGCGCCTGCGATGCGGGCCGGCTCAGACCAGCTTGGCGTCGAGCGTCACGCTGATCGCGCCGAGGGCCTTGGACACCGGGCAGCCTTCCTTGGCGGTGTTGGCGAGTTCGTCGAACTTGCCCTGCTCGATCCCCGGGACCGTCGCTTCCAGGACGATGGCGCTGGACTTGATCTCGAAGCCGGCCTCGACCTGCTCGACATTCACGGTGGCGGTGGCCTTCAGCTCCTGCGCCGGCGTGCCGTTCTCGGCGAGGAAATGCGACAGCTGCATCGCGAAGCAGCCGGCATGGGCCGCGGCCAGCAATTCCTCCGGGTTGGTGCCCGACTTGCCGCTCTCGTCCTCGAAACGCGCCTTGAAGGAATAGCCATGGTCGGACAGCGCGCCCGACTGCGTGGTGATCGCGCCGGTTCCGTCCCCGAGTGCGCCCTTCCAGATTGCCGTTGCATGCCGTTTCATGAGAATCTCCTTGATCTGGCGCCGACCGGGCCGCTGCGTTTGTGGCAGCGGCCGAATGGGAGGTCGGCCCGCCTTGCCGCAACAACCGTCGGCGCCCGCAACAGTTCCGGCGAACACGATGCGTTCACCAAAGCGGCGATAGGCTGGCGGAACCTGCGCGCACGCCGCGGGACCGGCGGCAGCAGGAGACACCGCGTTGACGCAGACGACGCTCATCCACGCGACCCGCCCGCTTCTCGACGAGAAGGCGGCCTGGCTGACGATTCTCGCCGAGGAGCGGCGCAGCAGCCCGCATACGGTCGAGGCTTATGAGCGCGATCTGCGCCAGTTCCTGATCTTCCTCACCGACTATCATGCGCGCCCGGCGCAGCTGGCCGATCTCGCGGATCTGAAAACGGCCGATCTGCGCGGCTTCCTCGCCGCCCGGCGCCGTGATGGGGCGGGTGCCAAGACCATGGGCCGGGGGCTTGCCGGCGTCAGGTCCTTCATCCGGCATCTGGAGCGCAAGGGCCTTGCCTCCTCGGCCGGGGCCAAGGCGATGCGGGCGCCCAAACAGCCGAAATCGCTGCCGCGCCCACTGACCGTCGGCGATGCGATGGCGGTGACGGAAGAGGCCGGCGCCTTTGCCGCCGAGGCCTGGATCGCGGCCCGCGACGTCGCCATTCTGACCCTGCTCTATGGCTGCGGCCTGCGCATTTCCGAAGCCCTGTCGCTGCCCGGTGATGCGCTCAGCGACGCGACGGCCCGTTCGATGCCGGTCGCCGGCAAGGGCGGCAAGACCCGGCTGGTGCCACTGCTTCCGGCCGTGCTGGAGGCGGTCGCCGAATATCGCCGCCTCTGCCCCTATCCGCTCAACGCCGACAACGCGCTGTTTCGCGGCGCGCGCGGCGGGCCGTTGCAGCCGCAGATCGTCCAGCGCGCCATGGCGCGGTTGCGCGGCGTTCTCGGCCTGCCCGACAGTGCGACGCCCCATGCGCTGCGCCATTCCTTCGCGACGCATCTCCTCGCCGGCGGCGGCGACCTGCGCACCATCCAGGATCTGCTCGGCCATGCCAGCCTGTCGACCACCCAGAACTATACGGCGGTGGATCAGGCCCGGCTGATGTCGATCTACGAGGACGCCCATCCCCGCGCCCGGCGCCGGCGCGCCGGCTGAATCGCCCCCCGATGCTTAGGTCTTTGGTCGCAATTGCCGCCTAGGCTCGCGCCATGCTGCACCTGATTTCCGCCGTCGCCGCACCCGATCGCCTGCCCCCGTCCGACACGGTCCTGCGCCGTCTCGAACGCCTGTGCCTCATGGTGCCGCTTGCGCTTCTCGCCCTGCTGTTTGCCGGCATCGCCGCGGCGCAGGCGGCCGACGCCGGGACCTGCAAGGCGACCGATCTCCTGGCGTCGCTCGAAGCCGATGGCAGGCTCGCCGCGGTCGAGGCGGAAGCGGCCCGGACCGTCAATGGCGAGGGCAAGCTGTTCCGCATCGAGAAGCCGGGCGTGCCGCCATCCTTTCTTCTCGGCACCATGCATCTGGCCGATGCGCGTGTGCTGGCGCTCGGCGAGGCTGCCGAGGCCGCGCTGACCGATGCCCGGCGCCTGGTGATCGAGACCACCGACGTCCTGGAGCCGGCAAAGGCCGCCGCCGCGTTTCTCGCCCATCCCGGGCTGATCAATCTGCCGAAGGGCCAGACGCTGGCCGATCTTCTCTCCGACGAGGAAGAGGCCCGAATCAGGGCCGCTCTCGACGCCCGCGGCATGCCGTTCCATGCCGTGCGCACCCTGCAGCCCTGGTTCCTGTCGATCAGCCTGATGCTCCCGGCCTGCGAGATGGCGCATCGCGCTGAAGGCGCGGCGGTGCTCGACGCGGCCCTTGCGCAGCGCGCCATGGCTGCGGGCAAGCCGGTGGAGGGCCTCGAGACGTCGGCCGAGCAGCTGGCGGCCCTCGCCTCCCTGCCGATGGAGCTGCAGCTCGAAGGCCTCATCGCCACGGTCGATCTGGCAGAGCACCTGCCCGACGTCATGGAGACCATGGTCTCGCTCTATGTCGACGGGCGAATCGCCATGATCATGCCGACCATCGAGGCGGCGATCCCCAATGGCGGGGTGCTGGTCGGCGCCGGCGACGGCTATGCCGAGTTCGAAGAGCGCATCGTGACCGATCGCAACCGCCGCATGGCGGAGCGCATGCAGCCGATGCTGACGGCGGGCGGCGCCTTCGTCGCGGTGGGCGCCCTGCATCTGCCGGGCGAAGAGGGCATCGTCGCGCTGCTGCGCGAGGCCGGCTGGACCGTCACCCGGGCCGACTGAGCCTGTGCGGACAACCGGGGGCAGGCCGGCATTCTCCGACGCGACTGCACCGAAACGTGAAGACGCCCGGCATATCGGCGCTGGCCGGAGCGGGCGTGGCGACCTTAAGCTTTGGGGATCGCAACAGCCAAGGAGACATGCCGCATGAAATCCTTTCTCGCTGTCACGCTGGGCGCCGGCCTCCTGGCCGCCGCCTCCACCGGAGCGGTCGCCGCCTGCGCGTCGCATGTCACGGCCGACGCGCCGATGACCCCGATCGTCACCGCCGACACGACCGGCACCGACACCGCACCGGTCGCGACGCCCGACAAGAAGAGCTGATCGCGCGCACCTTAACGAGAGAAGGCCCGGCTGCTTCTGGCGGCCGGGCCTTTTTCATGGCGCGAAATGATTCACGTGAAACGCCGGCGGGCGATCCCGCCCGGCGCTTCGGTCATATATGGATCGGTTTGGCGAAGGCCGCGAAGGCGGCCTCGCGCATGGCTTCCGACAGGGTCGGATGGGCGTGCGACGTCCGTGCGAGATCCTCGGACGATCCGCCGAACTCCATCAGCAGCCCGGCCTCGGCGATGAGATCGCCGGCATCGGCGCCGAGGATGTGGCAGCCCAGCACCCGGTCCGTCTCGGCGTCCACCAGGAACTTCACGAAACCGTCGGTCTGCAGCATGGCGCGGGCGCGGCCATTCGCCATGAAGGGGAACTTGCCGACACGGTAGGCGACGCCCGCCTGCTTCAGCTCCTCCTCGGTCTTGCCGACCGAGGCGACTTCCGGCGAGGTGTAGACCACCGACGGGATCGCGTCGTAATTCACGTGGCCGGCCTGGCCGGCGAGGATCTCGGCCAGTGCGACGCCCTCGTCCTCGGCCTTGTGGGCGAGCATCGCACCCTTCACCACGTCGCCGATGGCATAGATGCCGTCGACATTGGTCTTGAAATGCGCGTCGATCTCGACCCGGCCGCGATCGTCCAGCGCGACGCCCGCCTCTTCGAGACCGAGACCTGCCGTGAACGGCTTGCGGCCCGTCGCGACGAGCACGACGTCGGCGTCCAGCGTCTCCGCCTCGCCGCCCTTGGCCGGCTCGAAGCTGACCGAGGCGCCCTTGTCCGACTTCGTCACCGCGGTGACCTTGGCGCCGAGCTTGAAGGTGAGGCCCTGCTTGACCATCAGCTTCTGGAAGGCGGTGGAGACCTCGCTGTCCATCGGCCCGAGCACCTTGTCGAGATACTCGACCACGGTGACCTTGGCGCCGAGGCGGGCCCAGACCGAGCCGAGCTCCAGCCCGATCACGCCGCCGCCGACGACGACCATCGTCTCCGGGACCTTCTGCAGCGCGATGGCGTCGTCCGAGGAGACGATCGTGTCGGTGTCGAAGGCGACCTCGACGCCGGGAATTCCGGCGACGTCCGAACCGGTGGCAATGCAGATGTTCTTCGCCGACAGGGTCTCGGTGGTGCCGTCTTCCTTCGCCACCTCCACCTCGGAGGCCGACTTGATCCGGCCGGTGCCGATGACGCCGGTGATCTTGTTCTTCTTGAACAGGAAGGCGATGCCGTCGACATTCGACTTCACCGTCTTGTCCTTGTGGGCCAGCATCTTCGACAGTTCGAGCTTCGGCTCGACGGCGATGCCGAGCTCGCCGAAGCTGTGATTGGCCTCGGCGAACATTTCCGACGCATAGAGCAGCGCCTTGGACGGAATGCAGCCGACATTCAGGCAGGTGCCGCCGTAGCTCTTGCGCTTTTCGACGACGGCGACCTTGAGGCCGAGCTGCGCCGCCTTGATGGCGCAGACATATCCGCCGGGTCCCGATCCGATGACGACGAGGTCGAAGGGTTCAGCCATGTCCAGTCCTGTTCGTGCGGTGTGGGCCGTGGCCCGGTGTCTTGAAGATAAGGTCGGCGGGAGCCAACGTCAGGCGAGAAGATCATAGACCATCAGGATCAGCCCGATGATCGAGATCACGAAAGCGAGGGTGCGGATGACAGGGATGCCGGCATAATAGATCGGCGCATAGGCGACGCGGGCCCAGAACCAGAGCTGGGCGCCGGTCAGCCCGAGCCCGCCGGTCTGGCCGGACACGATCAGGCCGAGGATCGCCGCGGCGAAGAACGGGTAGGTTTCCATGTAATTGGCAAAGGCGCGCCGGGCGCGGCCGGCCAGTCCCCCGGTCGGCCGCGGGTCACCCTCGCGCGACGAGGCGGCGGTCTTCGGGCCGATGGCGGGGATCGCCGTCACGATGTGGACGGCCAGCATGACAAGCCCCAGGATCACCGACCAGCCGAGGAGCGTCAGCTCCATCGGCGTTGCGGCGAACGTCGCGGCGATCTCGGTTTCCATGCTGCGCGTCCTTCTGCCGGCCCGTCTTCTGCGATCGTGGCCATGCGTTGATGGAAGCCGCTACGCTGCGATGGCTTGCAGCGCGGATCGTTGGATCACGGCCAGATCGAGCGTGCGCCGGACACGTCGAGGATCGCGCCGGTCGAATAGCTGGCCGCGTCGGAGGCAAGCCACAGGATGGCGCCGGCGACTTCCTGCGCCGTGCCCGCGCGCTTCATCGGCAGGCCGGGCCCGAGCTGGGCCACCCGGTCCGGCTGGCCGCCCGAGGCGTGGATGTCGGTATCGATGATGCCCGGACGCACCGCGCAGACGCGGATGCCGTCGTCGATGAGTTCCTTGGCGAGCCCAACGGTCAACGTGTCGATGGCGCCCTTGGAGGCGGCATAGTCGAGATACTGGCCCGGTCCGCCGAGTTTGGCCGCGACCGACGACAGATTGACGATCGCGCCGCCCTTGCCGCCATGGCTCTTGCCCATGCGCTTGGCCGCTTCGCGGGCGCACAGGATGCTGCCGGTGATGTTGATGCGGAACATGCGCTCCAGCCGCTCGACCGTCATGTCGGCCAGCGTGCCGGCCTCGTCGACGATGCCGGCATTGTTGATCAATGCGGTGAGCGGGCCGAGCCGGTCGGCGGCCTCGAAGATCGCCAGGATGTCGGCCTCGACACCGACATCGCCCTTGACCGCGACGGCCTTGCCACCGGCGGCCTCGATGTCGGCGACGACCGCATTGGCGGCGGCTTCGTTGGACGCGTAATTGACCACGACCGCATAGCCGGCCTTGGCGCCGGCCTTTGCAGTGGCCGCGCCGATCCCGCGCGAGCCGCCGGTCACGATCATCACTCCGTCAGCCATCAGGCCGTACTCCCTTACTCAAACTCAGGGCCGGCCGGGTCCATCCCGGCCGGACGCATGTGTCCTTCGCCAAACGCCTAGAGGTCGAGGACCAGACGCTCGGGATCTTCCAGGCTCTCCTTGACCCGCACGAGGAAGGTCACGGCCTCCTTGCCGTCGACGATCCGGTGGTCGTAGCTGAGCGCCAGATACATCATCGGCCGGATCACCACCTGGCCGCCGATGGCCATCGGCCGCTCCTGGATCTTGTGCATGCCGAGAATGCCCGACTGCGGCGCATTCAGGATCGGCGTCGACATCAGCGAGCCGTAGACGCCGCCATTGGAGATGGTGAAGGTGCCGCCCTGCATGTCGGACACGCCGAGCTTGCCGTCACGGGCCATCAGGCCGAGCCTGCCGATCTCCTTCTCGACCTCGGCGATCGACATCTGGTCGGCATCGCGCACCACCGGCACGACGAGGCCCTTGGCGGTGCCGACGGCGACGCCGATATGGGCGTAGTTCTTGTAGATCAGGTCGGTGCCGTCGATCTCGGCATTGACCGCCGGGACTTCCTTCAGCGCGTGGCAGACCGCCTTGGTGAAGAAGCCCATGAAGCCGAGCTTCACGCCGTGCTTCTTCTCGAACAGGTCCTTGTACTTCTTGCGCATCTCCATGACCGCGGTCATGTCCACCTCGTTGAAGGTGGTCAGCATGGCGGCCGTGTCCTGCGCGTCCTTCAGGCGCCGGGCGATGGTCTGGCGCAAGCGAGTCATCTTGACCCGCTCCTCGCGGCTCTCGTCGTCGCCGGCGGACGGGGCGCGGGCAGCGGGAACCTGCGGCTTTTCCTGCGGGCTGGAAGGCGCGCCGCGGGCGATGGTCTCGAGGACATCGCCCTTGAGCACCTGGCCGCGCTTGCCGGAGCCGGCGACGTCGCCGTCGGACAGGCCCTTCTCTTCCATCATCTTGCGGGCCGACGGTGCGGCCGGCATCTCGCCGGAGCCCTTGCCGGCTTCCTGCGTGGGTGATGCGGCATCGCCCTTGGCGCCGCCGCCGTAATCGGCCTTGGTCTCGCCGCCGGCATCCGCCCTGGCTTCCTGGCTCTTCGGCTTCTCCGTCGGCGCCGTGGTGCCGGCATCCGAACCGGTGCCCTCGCCGATCGATCCGATGACCGTGCCGACCGCGACGGTCTCGCCTTCCGGCACGGCGATGTCCTGGAGCACGCCGGCGGCGGGAGCCGGCACCTCGACCGTCACCTTGTCGGTTTCCAGCTCGGCCAGCGTCTCGTCCATCTCGACCCGGTCGCCGGGCTTCTTGAACCACTGGCCGATGGTGGCCTCGGTAACGGATTCACCCAGCGTCGGGACTTTGATTTCGGTGCTCATCGCTCTTCAGATCTCTTCTGGTCGGGTTCGGTCGGGACGACCTTGTTTCAGCGCGGCGTCTGGGTGGCTCAGCCGAGGGCGTCTTCGAGGAAGGCCGCCAGCTGCGCCTGATGCGTCGACATGGTGCCGGCCGCCGGCGAGGCGGCGGGGTTGCGTCCGGTATAGCGGACGCGACGCTTCTCGGCACCGATATGTTCCAGCACCCATTCCAGATAGGGGTCGACGAAGGACCAGGCACCCATGTTCTTGGGCTCTTCCTGGCACCAGACCATCTCGGCCTGCTTGAAGCGGGCGAGCTCGTGGATCAGCGCCTTGGCCGGGAACGGGTAGAGCTGCTCGAGACGCAGGAGATACACGTCGTTGGTGCCGCGCTTCTCGCGCTCCTCCAGAAGGTCGTAATAGACCTTGCCGGTGCACATCACGACGCGGCGGATCTTGTCGTCCTTGACCAACTTGATCGGCGAATCCTTGCGCATCTCGGCATCGTCCCAGAGCAGGCGATGGAACGAGGTGTCGCCGGACATCTCCGACAGGTCGGACACCGCCCGCTTGTGGCGCAGCAGCGACTTCGGCGTCATCAGGATCAGCGGCTTGCGGAAGTCGCGCTTCAGCTGCCGGCGCAGGATGTGGAAATAGTTTGCCGGCGTCGTGACGTTGGCGACCTGCATGTTGTCCTCGGCGCACATCTGCAGGAAGCGCTCCAGCCGGGCCGAGGAATGCTCCGGCCCCTGCCCCTCGTAGCCATGCGGCAGCAGGCAGACGAGGCCCGACATGCGCAGCCATTTGCGCTCGCCCGACGAGATGAACTGGTCGAAGACCACCTGCGCGCCATTGGCGAAATCGCCGAACTGGGCTTCCCAGAGGGTCAGCGCATTCGGCTCGGAGAGCGAATAGCCGTATTCATAGCCCAGCACCGCCTCTTCCGAGAGCATCGAGTTGATGACCTCGTAGATCGCCTGCCCCTTGGCCAGATGGGCGAGCGGTACGTAGCGGGTCTCGTCCTCCTGGTCGTAGAGCACCGAGTGGCGCTGCGAGAAGGTGCCGCGCTCCGAATCCTGGCCCGACAGGCGGACCGGATGGCCTTCCGTCACCAGCGTGCCGAAGGCCAGGGCCTCGCCGGTCGCCCAGTCGATGCCCTCGCCGCTCTCGATCATCTTGGAGCGGTTGTCGAGGAAGCGCTTGACGGTGCGGTGGACGTTGAAGCCCTTCGGCACGGCCGACAGCTTGGCGCCGATCTCCTTCAGCGTCTTCAGCGGCACGCCGGTCACGCCGCGGCGCGGCTCGTCGACTTCCTCGGCCTTGCGCAGGCCGGCCCAGGCGCCGTCCAGCCAGTCGGCCTTGTTGGGCAGATAGGACTGGCCGGCCTCGAACTCGGCCTCCAGCGTCTTGCGCCACTCGGCCTTGCGCTCCTCGACATCCGCCTCGGAGACGACGCCCTCGGCGATCAGCTTCTTGGTGTAGATCTCCAGCGTCGTGGGATGCTGGCGGATCGCCTTGTACATGATCGGCTGGGTGAACGCCGGCTCGTCGCCCTCGTTGTGGCCGTAGCGGCGGTAGCAGAACATGTCGATGACGACCGGCTTGTGGAACTTCATCCGGTATTCGGTCGCCACCTTCACCGCGTAGACCACGGCTTCCGGATCGTCGCCGTTGACGTGGAAGATCGGCGCCTCGACCATCTTCGCCACGTCGGACGGATAGGGCGAGGAGCGCGACAGCCGCGGATTGGTGGTGAAGCCGATCTGGTTGTTGATGATGAAGTGCAGCGAGCCGGCGACCCGGTGGCCGCGCAGGCTGGACAGGCCGAAGCATTCGGCCACCACGCCCTGGCCGGCGAAGGCCGCGTCACCGTGAATGAGCAGCGGCATAATCTTGGAGCGGGTGTCGAGCGGCACGAGCTCGGTGCGCGTGCGCCCGGCAATGGCATCCTGCTTGGCGCGCGCCTTGCCCATCACGACGGGATCGACGATCTCCAGATGCGACGGGTTGGCGGTCAGCGACAAATGCACCTTGTTCTGGTCGAACTCGCGGTCCGACGAGGCACCCAGATGGTACTTCACGTCGCCCGAGCCTTCCACGTCCTCGGGCTTGTAGGAGCCGCCCTTGAACTCGTGGAAGATCGCCCGGTGCGGCTTGGCCATGACCTGGCTGAGAACGTTCAGGCGGCCGCGATGGGCCATGCCGAAGACGATCTCCTTGAGGCCGAGCTGGCCGCCGCGCTTGATGATCTGCTCCAGCGCCGGGATCAGCGACTCGCCGCCGTCGAGGCCGAAGCGCTTGGTGCCCTTGTACTTGACGTCGAGGAACTTCTCGAAGCCCTCGGCCTCGATCAGCTTGTTGAGGATCGCCTTCTTGCCCTGCTCGGTGAAGGCGATGCCCTTGTCGGGGCCCTCGATCCGCTCCTGCAGCCAGCCCTTCTCCTCCGGATTGGAGATGTGGGTGAACTCGACGCCGAGCGTCGTGCAATAGGTCCGCTCGAGGATGTCGACCATCTCGCGGATCGACGCGAATTCGAGTCCGAGCACCTTGTCGATGAAGATCTTGCGGTCGAAATCGGCCTCGGTGAAGCCGTAGGCCTGGGGCGACAATTCGTTGTAGTCGTCGTCGGCCGGCTTGGCGATGCCGAGCGGGTCGAGCTTGGCGTGCAGATGGCCGCGCACGCGGTAGGCCCGGATCAGCATGATCGCGCGGACCGAATCCTGCGCCGCCTGCTGGACGGCCGCGCTGGACAGGTCGACGCCCGATTCCTGCGCCTTCTGCTTGACCTTGGCCTCGATCTTCTGGGCCGTCGGGCCCCAGTCGCCGTCGAGCGCCGAGACCAGATCGCCATTGGCGGCGATCGGCCAGTTGGCCCGCTCCCAGGAGGGACCTTCCGCGCTCTTGATGACGTCGTCGCGATCGTCCTTCAGCTCCTTGAAGAAGTCGCTCCATTCGGCCGGGACCGAGGATGGATCGGTCTCGTAGCGGGCGTGAAGATCCTCGATGTAGTCGGCGTTGCCGCCGTACAGGAACGAGGTGAGCGCGAAGGTTTCGTTCGCCTGATTGCGTGCCATCGTATCGTTGCGACCACCGTTCGGGGGCCGTCTCCTATCAGCGATTCATCGATGATGCCGGACGCGCGAATCGCGGCCGGCACCCGTGTTTCGATCCTTCTTCCCCGCGTTTCGGGCATTGCCGTGACGCGGGAACCCGTTCCTGTCGCGGGGCATCGCGTGGACGCCCCGCCTGTCCGACGTGAGCCGGACGATCAGCCCTTAAGCAGCTCGACCAGCGTCTTGCCGAGCTGTGCCGGCGACGGCGACACGCGGATGCCGGCCGATTCCATCGCCGCGATCTTGTCCTCGGCACCGCCCTTGCCGCCGGAGACGACCGCGCCGGCATGACCCATGGTGCGGCCCTTGGGCGCCGTGCGGCCGGCGATGAAGCCGACGGTCGGCTTGGAGCGGCCCTTCTTGGCCTCGTCCTTGAGGAACTGCGCGGCTTCCTCTTCGGCCGAACCGCCGATCTCGCCGATCATGATCATCGACTTGGTTTCGTCGTCGGCCAGGAACATCTCCAGCATGTCGATGAACTCGGTGCCCTTAACCGGGTCGCCGCCGATGCCGACAGCCGTGGTCTGGCCGAGCCCTTCATTGGTGGTCTGGAAGACCGCCTCGTAGGTCAACGTGCCCGAGCGCGAGACGATCCCGACATTGCCGGTCTTGAAGATGTTGCCCGGCATGATGCCGATCTTGCACTGCTCCGGCGTCAGCACGCCCGGGCAGTTCGGGCCGAGCAGGCGCGACTTGGACTTGTCGAGCTTGGCCTTCACCCGGACCATGTCGGACACCGGAATGCCCTCGGTGATGCAGACGATCAGGCCGATCTCGGCGTCGATCGCCTCCTCGATGGCGGCGGCGGCGCCGGCCGGCGGCACGTAGATGACCGAGGCGGTGGCGCCGGTCTTGTCGCGGGCTTCGACGACGGAGGAGAAGATCGGCAGCTGGACGGTGCGTCCGTCGGACTGCCCCTCCCACATCTCGCCGCCCTTCTTGGGATGGGTGCCGCCGACCATCTGCGTGCCGTAATAGGCCAGCGCCTGCTCGGTGTGGAAGGAACCGGTCTTGCCGGTCAGGCCCTGGACGATGACCTTGGTGTTCTTGTCGACGAGAATGGACATGGGTTCTGGGGAACTCCGTAGAGGGTCAGTCAGCAGTCGGGATGGCGGCCGCGCCGATCGGGCGGCCGGATCGCATCAGCCGACCGCCGCAACGATTTTCTTGGCTGCGTCGTCGAGATCGTCGGCCGCGGTGATGGCGAGGCCGCTGTCGTTGAGGATCGCCTTGCCCTTGTCGACATTGGTGCCTTCCAGGCGCACGACCAGCGGCACCTTCAGCCCGACTTCCTTGACGGCCGCGACCACGCCCTCGGCGATGACGTCGCATTTCATGATGCCGCCGAAGATGTTGACGAGGATGCCCTTCACGGCCGGATCGGCGGTGATGATCTTGAACGCCGCCGTCACCTTCGCCTTGTCGGCGCCGCCGCCAACGTCGAGGAAGTTCGCCGGCTCCTTGCCGTAGAGCTTGATGATGTCCATCGTCGCCATGGCGAGGCCGGCGCCGTTGACCATGCAGCCGATGTCGCCGTCGAGGGCAACATAGGCGAGGTCGTATTTCGACGCCTCGATCTCCTTGGCGTCTTCCTCGCTCTCGTCGCGCAGCGCCTTGATGTCGTCGTGGCGGAACAGCGCGTTGCCGTCGAAGGAGACCTTGGCGTCGAGGACGCGCAGGCGGCCGTCGGTCATGACGATCAGCGGGTTGATCTCGAGAAGGCTCATGTCCTTCTCGGTGAACGCCTTGTAGAGGATCGGGAACAGCGACATGCCGTCGGTGCGGGCCGCGCCGTCGAGCTCGAGCGCGTCGCACAGCTTGCCGGCATCCGCCTCGGTCACGCCCTCGAGCGGGTCGATGGCGACGGTGATGATCTTCTCCGGCGTCTCGTGGGCGACGGTCTCGATGTCCATGCCGCCCTCGGTGGAGGCGACGAAGGCCACCCGGCCGACCGCGCGGTCGACGAGGATCGAGAGATACAGCTCACGGTCGATATCGGCGCCGTCCTCGATATAGAGGCGGTTCACCTGCTTGCCGGCATCGCCCGTCTGGGCGGTGACCAGCGTGTTGCCGAGCATCTCGGTGGCATGCTGGACGACTTCCTCGACCGACTTGGCGAGGCGCACGCCGCCCTTGGCGTCCGGGCCGAGTTCCTTGAACTTGCCCTTGCCGCGGCCGCCGGCGTGGATCTGGCTCTTCACGACATAGAGGGGACCGGGCAGCTGCCGGGCGGCGGCTTCCGCCTCGGAGACCTGCGTGATCGGCACACCGCTGGCGACCGGCGCGCCGAAGCCCTTGAGGACTTCCTTGGCTTGATACTCGTGGATGTTCATGAAGTGCCTTCCTTTTGAGAAGCCTGCCGGCGGGAACGATCCGGCATGATGGGAGAAACGGTCATTGCAGACCGCCGAAGGATGAGGCGGGACCGCCGGCCGTGCCGATGAGCACCGGCCGGTCGCGTCCGCATTGGAAGATGTTGCTGAGATCGGCGGCGCCGCGCGCCATGCCGTTCGCCTGTTCGTTGCCAGCATCGAGCACGGCCACCGCACAGCCGGGCGTCTCGCCATTGCCGACGCGCGAGACGAAGAGCACGTCGCTCGTCTCGCCGACATCGGCGCCGTCGAGATGATAGCGCACGATCGCCGCATAGGGCGCACCGCGCTCGTCCACCCGCCACTCGATCGTCGATCCGAGCGAATTGAACGGGGCGAAGCTCTGGAATTCCGGCACCGCGCCGAAGCCGATCGAGACGCGCAGATCGCCCTCGGAGACGAAGACCGCCCGGCCCTCGATGCCGGGACAGATCCATTCGCCCGAGCCACCGTCTTCGGCGGCGATGGCGACGGTCTCGCAGGCGTCGAGATCCAGATCCGTGTAGACGCTCTCGCCCGCCAGTGCCGCGGCCGGCACCGTCAGGGCGGCGAGGACGCCGCCCATCAGCGAGAGAGAGGAGGACACGGATCCGGTCACTGGCTTACTTGAGATTGGGCGCGATGCCCTGACAGGCTTCCATGAGCCCCTGCACCGAGGCAACCGACTTTTCGAACTGGCCCTTCTCGTCGGAATCCAGCTCGATCTCGATCACCCGCTCGACGCCGTCGGCACCGATGACGCAGGGCACGCCCACATACATGTCCTTCAGGCCGTACTCGCCCTTGAGGGCGGCGGCGCAGGGCAGGACGCGCTTCTTGTCCTTCAGGAAGCTCTCGGCCATCTGGATCGCCGAGGAGGCCGGCGCGTAATAGGCCGAGCCGGTCTTCAGCAGGCCGACGATCTCGGCGCCGCCGTCGCGGGTGCGCTGGACGATCTCCTCGAGCCGCTCGGCCGAGCACCAGCCCATCTTGACCAGATCCGGCAGCGGAATGCCGGCCACGGTGGAATAGCGGGTCAGCGGCACCATCGTGTCGCCATGGCCGCCGAGAACGAAGGCGGTGACGTCCTCCACCGAGACCTTGAACTCGTCGGCGAGGAAGGTGCGGAAGCGCGAGGAATCCAGGACGCCGGCCATGCCGACGACCTTGGACTTCGGCAGGCCCGAGAACTTCTGCAGCGCCCAGACCATCGCGTCGAGCGGGTTGGTGATGCAGATGACGAAGGCGTCGGGCGCGTATTTCGCGATGCCGGCGCCGACCTGCTCCATGACCTTGAGATTGATGCCGAGAAGATCGTCGCGGCTCATGCCCGGCTTGCGCGGCACGCCGGCGGTGACGATGCAGACATCGGCGCCTTCGATGGCCGCATAGTCGTTGGCGCCCGACAGATGGCCGTCGAAGCCCTCGACCGGGCCGGACTGGGCGATATCGAGGGCCTTGCCCTGCGGCGTCCCCTCGGAGATGTCGAACAGGACGACGTCGCCGAGGTCCTTCAGGCTGGCGAGATGCGCCAGCGTGCCGCCGATCATGCCGGAACCGATGAGTGCGATCTTCTTGCGTGCCACGGGCTGATCCTTCTGCTGCAGGCCGGGCCGCAACGGCGCCGGCAACCGCCTGGATGGTCTTCGAACACAGCAAAAGGGAGAGTGTCGCCCGTCTCGCCGAATCCGACCTTGTCCGGGACAGCCGCAGCGAGTTCTTCCGCGCGCGCGAGCGAGTGGACGAAAGACATCGCAACGGTGCCCCCGTTGCGGCATGGCAATAGACCGCACCGGTAGCTTATGCAACCGGCGAAAACGGGCCTCAAGGAATTCAAACGGTTAGATGCATTGGGGGTTACGTAAACGTAAAAGCAATTGGCAAGCCCGATCAAGGCGGAAGCACCAGAGCGCAAGAAGTCCGTGTCGGCGCAGAAACATTCGTCCACAGGGCCAATTGCAGGCCTCGCAGGGCCTCATGGGCCACCGAACCGCCGAAACGGGCGACGGTCAAGCCGGGGCCAGGACCCCCGATCCAGCCGCAACCGGATGCACAAACCGGCCGCAGCCCTGCAATCGCCGGCTGGCCTAGGCGCCCGGAACCGCGTTGCGTTCGAGATATTCCGCGCTGCGCATTTCGTGGAGCCGCGAGATGGTCCGGTCGAACTCGAACTTCTCGGTGCCCGACCGGGCGCGGTAGAGCTGGTCGGCCGGCGCCTCGGCCGAGATCACCAGGCGGCGCCCGCCGTCATAGAGCGCATCGACCAGGGTGATGAACCGCTTGGCCTCGTTCCGCTCGGCTTCGGCCATCACCGGAACCCGGTCGAGAACGAGCGTGTGGTAGCGCCGTGCCAAAGCGAGGAAGTCCTGCGCCCCGAGTGCGCGGGTCAGGAGGTCGTCGAAGGCGAAACGCGCCGCGCCGTTGCCGGCCCGCGGAACCGCGATGGTGCGACCCTTCACCGAGAGCGAGGCCGACGTCTCCTTCGTGCCGTCGAGGAGCCGGGTCCAGATCGTGTCGAGCTGCGCATCGGCAGCCTCGCCGAGGGGCGTGACATAGAGATCGTCCCGTCCGAGCACCGCCAGGCGATAGTCGTCGGCCCCGTCGAGCTCGAAGATCTCGACATGCTCTTTCAGCGTATCGACGAAGGGCAGGAACAGGCCGCGGTTCAGCCCGTCGCGATACAGGTCGTCCGGCGCGACGTTGGAGGTGGCGACGAGGACGATGCCATTGTCGAACAAGGCCTTGAACAGCCGCGACAGGATCATCGCGTCGGCGATGTCGGTGACGGTGAACTCGTCGAAGCACAGAAGCCGCGCTTCGTCGGCGATCTGCCGCGCCACCGGCGGGATCGGGTCGTCGCCCTTGGCGCTGCCCGCCTTGACCGCCGCCCGGTGCGCGCCGATCCGTTCGTGGACATCGGCCATGAAGGCGTGGAAATGCACCCGACGCTTGGCCGCGACCGAGGCGCTGCGGAAGAACATGTCCATGATCATGGTCTTGCCGCGGCCGACATCGCCGTAGATGTAGAGCCCGCGGATAGGATCGGCTTCGCGCTTCTTGCCGAACAGCCAGCCGAGCGCGCTCTTCTTGGAGGCGACCATGTCGGCCGACAGGACCTGGTCGAGATGGTCGAGCTTGTCGGCCAGCCTGCGCTGGATCGAATCCGCCTCGATCTCGCCCGAGACGATCAGGCGTTCCAGCGCCGACCGGACCGGCCCGCGCGACTTTTCCCTGGCATTCACGGCCACTGATACGCCTTCACGACTCAACGACTGGAAAACGGCCGATACGGCGACGCCGGCCGCGTCGTTCGGGCCGGCGTCGATCGTCTCTAGGTCGTTCTAGCGGTACAGCTCGACCGGCACGCCCGTGGTGGTCTGGCCGGTGAAGCGGTTCTTGCCCGACGAGGTCAGGGTGGCGATCACGTTCGCCGACGTATCCTTGAGCTGCAGCTGGTTGCCGGTGGTGGACCAGCGGCGCACATCCGCCAGACGGCCCGGGCAGCCCATCGAGGCGGCGTTGTAGTTCTCGTCATACTGGGTCAGCGTCAGGCCGACCCGGCAGTTCCCGCCGCTGGCCGAGACCTGGTAGAAGCCGGTCATGCTGGTGCGCGACAGCGGCTCGGAGCTGGTCGAGGCGACCTGGGTGTTCCCGCCGGCCTCAGCGGTCGCGTCGCCGTCTGTCCCGGCCGAGGCATTGAAGTCGGCCGAGGCGTTGGTGCTGGCGCCGGGCGGCGGCGGCGGCGGGGGTGGCGGCAGCTGGTCGGCCGACACGCGGCCCGCAGGTGCCGGCGGCAGCGGAGCCGGCCCGGTGTCGCGTCCCATCTCCGGCATCGACCGCGAGCAGCCCGCCACGAGGAGCAGTGCCACGACGGCCGCTCCGGCTTTCATCTTATGCGTCATTGAAGACTTTCCCCGGCATGTCTGTCCCTCGCCAATCCGACCTGCCGGCCGGTCCGTCGCATCCATAGATCGAACCCTGCGATCATTTCGCAAGATGCCATTGTGCCAAAACGTAACGCAAGCACGCGATTGTGGCCATTGTCACACGCAAATCGCCCGGTGCGGCGCAGCAAACGACCCGGTCACTCGCCGGCCAGCGGACGCTGGAAATCGCCGGTGTCCGGGTCCATCGCCCACAGCTCGCCCGAGGCGATGTCGACCCAGGCGCCGTGCAGCGACAGCTTGCCTTCCTTCACCAGCGCCTCGACCGTCGGGAAGGTGCGCAGATTGGCGATCGAATAGCGGATGGCGATGCGCTCCAGCGCGGCCTGGCGCTCGCGCGCCGTCATGTGGTCGTTGGCGCCGACGGCCTTCGACACGGGATCGAGCAGGCTCATCCACTTGCCGATGAAATCGCCCGGCGACAGCGGCTCGGCCGACGGCGACAGCGCGGCGTGGATGCCGCCGCAGCCGCCATGGCCGAGGACCACGACATGCTCGACCTTCAGGGCGTGCAGCGCGAATTCGAGCGCCGCCGAGGTTGCGTGATACTCGCCGTCCGGCTCGTAGGGCGGCACCAGATTGGCGACGTTGCGCACCACGAAAATCTCGCCCGGCGCGGCGTCAAACAGGGTTTCCGGCGCGGCACGGGAGTCGCAGCAGGCGATCACCATGGTCTTGGGATGCTGGCCCTGCTCGGCCAGGTCGCGCAGGCGGTCGCGCTCCTGCGGCAGGCGGTTCGCCAGGAAGGCGCGATAGCCGTTGAGGAGATGGTCGGGAAGATACTTCGTCATGATCAGATCACTACCGGCTTGCCCCGGCGCAATCAATCAGGCCGGGCCCGCCCCGCTGTCGTCGCGGGGACGCGTTCCTCGAACTAGATACAGGCAGCGCCGACGGCAAGCGATGTTTCACGTGAAATCCACGCGACCTCGCAGTTCAGGCGCGCCGGCCGCCGCCCGGATAGGCCAGGCGGCGCATCTGCACCATCGCCATCGGATGCTTGAGGCTGTCCGTATCGGTCTCCAGCGTCAGTTCGTCGGCCCCGCGCTTGGTCGTCCGCGCCAAGATCTCGAACACCGTCGCGGTCGCGCTCTGTAGCGCCTTCTCGCCCTTGGCGCCCGACAGGGTGCGGGCTAGGAACACTGCCGCCGTCAGGTCGCCGAGCCCGTGGGGCGCATTCTCCACCACCCGGTGTTCGGCGAGAATGGCCTGGAAATCGCGCACCAGAAGATTGCCGATGCCGCCGCGCAGCATCGGGAAGGCCGAGGTGACCACGACGGCCTCGGGCCCGAGCGTCGCCGCCGCCTCGATCAGATGGGAATTGTCGGTGAATTCCAGCCCGGTGAGGAATTCCAGCTCGAAGCGGTTCGGCGTCGCGATGTCGGCCAGCGGGATCAGCCGGTCGCGGATCGCGTCGACCGTCGCCTGCGACTGGTACATGCGCCCGCGATCGCCGAGCACAGGGTCGCAGATATAGGTGGCACCGGGATTGGCGCGCTTGACCGCCTCCACCAGCCGCGCCGTCGGCTCGACCTGGTCGCCATCGCCGAAATAGCCGGTCAGCACGGCCCCGACCTCGCCGAGCCAGGGCGATCCGGCCAGATCGTCCATCAGCGCGGCGAAATCGCCGGCCGGCGGCACGATCCGCGTCGCCGGTCCGTGTCCCGGATGCCAGGGCAGCGTCACGGTGGGCACCGACCACACCGGGAACCCCAGCGATTCCAGCGCGAAGACGGCGGCCCGGTTGCCCACCGTGCCGCGCGCCACATGGCTGGAGACGCAGATGACCGCCGGACGGTCGTGATGGGCGGAAGACGCGGCTATCGACATGTCGGATGTTCAGGAACGCATGAGGAAATCGGCGAGCATGAGCCCGAACACGATGAAGCCGACAATGCCGGCCAGCCGGCCGATCCGCGTGCCGATGACCTCGATGCGGTCGTTCGGGTCGGCGTCGGTCGCCATGAAATGGTCGCGGGTGCGGAACAGGAGCGAGAAGGTATGGGCACCGATCTGCGGCTCCGTTTCCTGCCGGATGCGTTCCAGGATCGCCTTGGCTTCGCGCTGCTGCGCGTCGTCGTCGTGAGGCCGGGTCATGGGAAAGCTCTGTCGCAAAACCCCCGCGAGGGCAACAGCCCGGACGCAACGATTGTCTTCTGCGCTACGGCCGGATGCGCTAGACATGCCGGACAAGCTCTTTTGACCGGAGACCGTCGATGCTGTCCGCTGCCAAGATCCTTCCGCCGCTCCGGCTTCGCCCGTATCTGACCGCCCTCGTCGTGGCGCTCATGGCGCCGATGCTGTCGGCTTGCGGGATCAACGCCATTCCGACCTACCAGGAGCAGGCGCGCGCCGCGTGGTCGCAGGTCGAGAACCAGTATCAGCGCCGGGCCGATCTGATCCCCAATCTGATCGAGACCGTGAAGGGCTTCGCCGCCCAGGAGCGCGAGGTCCTGACGGCGGTGGTCGAGGCAAGGGCCAAGGCGACCCAGATCACCGTCGACGCCGACCAGCTCAGCGACCCGGCCATGGTGCAGAAATTCCAGGCGGCGCAGGACCAGCTCGGCGGCGCCCTGTCGCGGCTGCTGGCGACGGTGGAAGCCTATCCGGACCTCAAGTCCAACCAGAACTTCCTTGCCCTGCAGAGCCAGCTCGAGGGCACCGAGAACCGGATCTCCGTCGCCCGCCGCGACTATATCGAGGCGGTCCGGGTCTATAACACCGAGCTGCGGACGATCCCCGGCCGCTGGATCGCCTCCTTCTTCTATCCGGAGGCCCAGCCGATGGAGCCCTTCACCGCGACCGCCGGCTCGGCGACGCCGCCGAAGGTCGATTTCGGCCAGTGAGCCGGCTGGCAGCCAACTGACCGAAAGGCCCGAGCCCATGGATCGGATCCGGCAAATGTCGATGGCAGGTGGACGCGGCACGCTCGCCGCGCTGGGCCGCCTTCTGGTGCTGGCGGCCGTCCTTGCGCTGGTCGCGCCTGCCGCCGCGCAGGAGTTCCCGCCCCTCACCGGCCGGGTGGTCGACACGGCGGATCTTCTCGATCCGGCCACCGAGACGGCGCTGACCGAGAAGCTGGCCGCCTTCGAGGCACAGGGCAGCGACCAGGTCGTGGTCGTCACCGTTCCCGACCTGCAGGGCGCCGAGATCGCCGACTACGCCAACCGGCTCGGCCGCGAATGGGGCATCGGCCAGGCGGAGGAGAACAACGGCGTCGTCCTCCTGGTCAGCCGCGACGACCGCGAGGTGCGCATCGAGGTTGGCTACGGGCTCGAAGGCACCCTCACCGACGCCCTGTCCTCGCTGATCATCCAGAACGACATCCTGCCGGCGTTTCGCGGCGGCGATTATCCAGGTGGCATCAGCCGCGGCGTCGACGGCATCATCCAAGTCCTCTCCGGCGACGCGGCTGAGCTTCAGGCCCGGGCCGAACGCAACCAGGACTGGAGCGGCGAGGATTTTGCCGGCATCGCCTTCACCCTGATGTTCGCCGGGGTGTGGATTCTCGTTCTCGGCGCCTTTGCCATGACCGGCCTTGCCCGCCGCTTCGGCAAGAAGGTCGGGCGCAACCGCTATCGCTGGCTCGGCATCGTCTGGACGCTCGGTCAAGCGAGCCGCATGTCGGGATCGCGCAGCGGCTTCGGTGGCGGCTTTTCGGGGGGTGGCGGCTTTTCCGGCGGCGGCGGATCGTTTGGCGGCGGCGGATCGTCGGGGAGCTGGTGACCATGGCAAGACTGACCTTCACCGAAGCCGATCACGCCCGCATCGCCTCGGCGATCCGCGAGGCCGAGATCGCCACCACCGGCGAGATCTACGCGGTCTTCGCCCGGGCCAGCGACGGCTATCATTTCGTCTCGGCGACGGCCGCCCTCGCCATCGCCCTGCTGGTGGCCGGCGTCACCCTTCTGCTGGCGCCGCTCTTCGACGTGACGGTGTCGGCCGCAGCGCTCCTCGGCGGGCAGATCGTCATCGTCCTCGCCATGCTGGCGGCCTTCGCCCTGTCCCGGACCCTGCGCATGGCCTTCGTGCCCCGCGCCATCGCCGAACGCAGGGCGCACCGGTCGGCCCTGCAGCAGTTCTTCGCTCATAACCTGCACACCACGGCGGGGCGCACCGGCATCCTGATCTTCGTCTCCGAAGCCGAGCGCTTTGCCGAAATCGTCGCCGACGACGCCATCGCCGCGAAAGTCCCGCAGGAGAGCTGGGACGCCATTGTCGCCGACCTCGTCACCGCCGCCGCCGACGATCGCCTGGCCGACGGCTACGTCGCCGCCGCCCACGCCGCCGGCGCCATCCTCACCGAGCACTTCCCCGGCGACCACCGCAATCCCAACGAAATCCCCGACCGGCTCGTGGAGATCTGAGGGGCCGCATTGGGAAGCGGAGCGGATGGCCGGCAGCGGGGTAGATGGCCGCCAACGGAGCGGATGACCGAACCGGTGAGGCATGGGTCCTCGGGTCAAGCCCTAGGATGACGCCGTGGGTGAATGTTGCGGCCCGCCGTCACCGTAACGCTGAACCGGGCCGGGCCGGACCGAAGCACCGCGCCATCTCAGGATGATCATTCCCCATCACCGCGCGTCATCCTCGGGCTTGACCCGAGGACCCATGCCAAGTCGCTGCCACCGCCGCCGCGCTCAACGCCCTCCACAACCGTCGCCGCCCCGGAAATCGGGTGGGCGCCCCCGATTGCCCCCACTAACGTCCCTCAACCGAGGAGCAGACCGTGCGCGCCATCCCGACACCCGCCAATCGCAGCATGACGTCGGCCGAATGGGCGATGCTGCTGGCGTTGTCCGTCCTGTGGGGCGGGTCCTTCTTCTTCACCGGCGTTGCGGTGCGCGAGCTGCCGCCCTTCACCATCGTCGTCCTTCGCGTCGGGCTGGCGGCGGCGATCCTGTGGGCGGTCATGCGTGTCCTCGGCCATGCCCTGCCGCGTGACGGGCGGATCTGGGCCGCCTTCGTCGGCATGGGCTTCCTCAACAATCTCGTCCCCTTCAGCCTGATCGTCTGGGGTCAAACGCAGATCGGCTCGGGCCTCGCCTCGATCCTCCATGCAACGACCCCGCTGTTCGGGGTGGTGGTCGCCCATGTGCTGACGCGCGACGAGAAGATGACCGGCCACCGGCTGGCCGGGGTGGTGCTTGGCTTTGCCGGAGTCGTGGTGATGCTCGGCCCCGCCGCCCTCCGTACCGTTGGCAACGACATCGCCGCCCAGCTTGCCTGCCTCGCCGCGGCCTTCTCCTATGCCCTGGCTGGCGTCTTCGGACGCCGCTTCCGGCGCATGGGCGTGGCGCCGATGGCGACGGCGACCGGCCAAGTGACGGCCTCGACGGTGATGCTCGTCCCTCTTGCCCTCCTGGTCGACCGCCCCTGGACCCTCGCCATGCCGGGCCCGGCGACGTGGGGCGCCATCCTGGGCATCGCCGTCCTGTCCACCGCGCTGGCCTATGTCCTCTATTTCCGCATCCTGGCGACGGCCGGCGCCACCAACATTCTGCTCGTGACGTTCCTCGTCCCGGTCAGCGCGATCGTTCTTGGCTCGCTGGTCCTCGGGGAAGTGCTGGAACTGCAGCATTTCGCCGGCATGGCCCTCATCGGCACCGGCCTCGCCGCCATCGACGGGCGACTGGCCCGGATCGCGAAACGCCGGTTCGCGGGACATGCCGGCGGCTAGCGGGCATGGTGCGGGTGGGTGGTTGGCGGCGGGAGCCGGCTGTTGTCGGGGTTTCGCTCACGGGCGGTTCGCCTTCGTGCGCCTTCTCCAACGGAGAAGATATTGGCGCGGTCGAGGCATGGGTCCTCGGGTCAAGCCCGAGGATGACGCGCGGTGGGGTAGGAGCGTTTGCCGGCGCACGAAGCAACGCCTGCGTTTTGAACCGATCACCCTCGACACGGTGCAGTAGGGGAGCTGCATCACCCGATGACGGCGTCATCCTCGGGCTTGACCCGAGGACCCATGCCAAACCGCCGCCACTGCACAAACGGTCGCGGCCCGAGCCAACAATCTAGCGGCCCGGACCGCTGCCACCGCGTGTGCCTCGCCGCACCGGCACCTTCGCAGCACCCGGCGCCATCGCACGTCACGAACGCCAGGTCCCCCGCGCTACCGCGCCATGGCGTGGTATTCGTCATTGGGGCGCATGTCGGTGGCCGAGGCGACTCGGTTGGACATGGCGAAGAAGGCGGCGACCGCGGCGATGTCGAAGATGCCCCGGTTGGAATAGCCCGCATCGCGCAGCGCCTGCCGGTCCGCTTCGACGATCGTGTCCGGCCGCTCGGTGAGTTGGACGACGAAATCCAGCATCGCGGCGCGCTGGTCGTCGAGCCCGGCGGCCCGCCAGTTCTGGGCGATCGCCTCGCCGAAGCCGGGATCGCCGGAGAGCTGGCGCACGGCGGCGCCATGGGCGGTGAGGCAGTAATGGCAGTGATTGATCGAGGAGACGACGACGGCGATGATCTCGCGGTCGAGCTTCGACAGTTCGCTCTCGCCCAGCATCAGATCGTTGTAGAAGGTGGAGAACGCCTCCAGCTTGCGCTCGTCGAAGGCGTAGGCGAGGAGGACGTTCGGCACGAGGCCGAGCTTGTCCTGGCATTTGGCGAAGAACGCTTGGGTGCGCTCCGACAGGGGCTCGGCCACCGCCAGGCCGAGTGATGTCACGGGCCTGTCCTGTTGCTGCGTCATGCTTCCTCCCACGTTCCAGCGACGCCCGGGACACCACTTGCCCTCGAAGGTCGTGGCGGGATTCCTATGATAGGGTGTCGGACACGACAAGCAGTCGCATCGGAGGGCACCCCATGGACCATCCCGCAACGACCAAGACGGAGATCCTGTCGGCGATCGAGGCGGCCATCGGGGAGGATGGCGCCGAAGCCACCCTCGCCCCGCTGCTCTTTGCCCGCCCGCCGGCCGAGGATCTGGCCGAGTTCACGCCCGAGGCACTGGCGCTGGCGGCCCGCGCCGGCTTCGAGGCGCTGTGCGATCACCGCCGGGGCGCGCATCTGGTGCGCATCGAACAGCCGGACGGCTTCGTCCTGCGCGACGGGCGCAAGCTGGAACTGATCACCGTCGTCAGCGACGACATGCCGTTCCTGTTCGATTCGGTGACCGCCGAGATCGCCGATTCCGCCGTCGGCATTCGCTACATCTCCCACCCGATCCTCGACGTGCTGCGCGGCGCGGCCGGCGAGGTCACCAGCTTCTCGGCCTCCCATCCCCGCGACATGGTGCTGGGCGAAGCCGACCGGACCAGCTTGATCCAGTTCGCCGTCGATCCCCTGGGCGACGGCGACGCGAATACGGCGCTCAAGTCCCGGCTCGAGGCGATCCTCGGCCAGGTCGCCAACGCCAACGCCGATTTCGATGCCATGCGCAACCGCGCCAGCGAATCCGTCGAGGCGCTGCGCCGCCAGGCCTCGCGCCTCGACGACGCGGATCTGAAGACCACCTTCGAGGAAGCCGCCCGGCTGCTCGAATGGCTGCGCGACGACAATTTCATCTTCCTCGGCTGCCGCGAATACGACTATCTGCCCGGCAGCGAGGGCGAGGCGCTGGAACGGCGCGACGATGCCGGGCTCGGCATCCTGGCCGATCCCGACGTGCGCATTCTCGGCCGGCCCGGCCGCCGCATGACGACGACGCCGGAGATCCGCGCCTTCCTGGAAGCGCCGACCCCGCTGATCGTCACCAAGGCCAATGCGCGCTCACTGGTCCATCGCCGCGCCTATATGGACTATGTCGGGGTCAAGCAGTTCGACGCCGACGGCAATTTCGTCGGCGAATTGCGCATCGTCGGCCTGTTCACCTCCAGCGCCTACACCCGCTCGATCCTGACCATTCCCTATCTGCGGCTGAAGGCCGAAACGGTGATCAGCCGCTCGGGCCTGCGCCCCGGTTCGCACTCGGCCAAGGCGCTGCTCAACGCGCTGGAATCCTATTCCCGCGACGAGGTCTTCCAGATCGACGTGGCGCTGCTGGAGCGCTACGCCTCGACCATCGTGGAGCTCGGCGAACGGCCGCGGGTGAAGATCCTGTCGCGCGTCGACCGCTTCCACCGCTTCGTCTCCATCCTCGTCTTCGTGCCGCGCGAGCGCTACGATTCCCGCCTGCGCGAGCGGATCGGCCTGATGCTTGCCGAGGCCTATGACGGCCATGTCTCGGCCTATTACCCGGCCTTCCCGGAAGGCCCGCTCGCCCGCGTCCACTTCATCATCGGACGCGCCGGCGGCACCACGCCCGAGGTCGACACGGCGCAGCTGGAAGCGCGTGTCGTCGAGATGGCCAAGAACTGGGAGGACGAGTTCACCGCCGCCCTGTCGGCCGCCGGCCATGCCGGCGAATACGGCCGCCTCGCTCCGGGCCTGCCGGAGAGCTATCGCGACGTGGTCTCGCCGACCGAGGCCGTGGACGACGCCGGGATCATCATGGCGCTCTCAGAAGGCGACGAGGTGCGCGTCACCTTCCATCGCCGCGAAAACGATGCGCCCGACCTCCTGCGGCTGAAGATCTATCATCTGGGCGCGGCCCTCGCGCTCTCGACCCGCGTGCCGATCCTCGAGAATATGGGCTTCTCCGCCGTCTCGGAGCGCACCTACCGGATCGTGCGGCCCGATGGCGAGACGGTGCATATCCACGACATGGACCTGAAACGCAGCCGCGGCGGCGACATCGCGCTCGGCGACGACGGCGCCGCGCTGGAAGCGACCTTCGCCAATGTCTGGACCGGCCGCATCGAGAATGACGGCTTCAACGCGCTGGTGCTGGAGGCCGGGCTGGATCTGCGCCAGGCCAATGTGCTGCGCGCCTATTCGCGTTATCTGCGCCAGACGGGCCTTGCCTATTCGCCCGACTATCTCGGCGCCGCCCTGATGCGCCAGCCACAGATCGCCCGCCTTCTGTGGGATCTCTTCGCGGCGAGCTTCGATCCCGAGCGCCCGGCCCCGGCCGAAACCGATGCGGCATTGGAAGACGGCGAGAGCGAGCCGGATGCGCGGCAGGCCCGCCGCGCCCAGATGCGGGGCGCCGGCGAGATCCATGCGGCGATCTGCGAAGCGCTGGAAGACGTCGATTCCATCGATGACGACCGCATCGTGCGGCGCTTCATGGGCGCCATCCTCGCCACGCTGCGGACCAATTACTACGCTGTCGACGGCATCTCCGCCGAGCCGGTTTCCGAACCCGGAGCGGTCGCCCCGGCGCTCGCCTTCAAGTTCGAATCCGCCGCCGTCGAGGGCCTGCCCGCCCCGGTCCCCTATCGCGAGATCTTCGTCTTCGACGCCCGCGTCGAGGGCGTGCATCTGCGCTTCGGCCCGGTCGCCCGCGGCGGACTGCGCTGGTCGGACCGGGCGCAGGACTACCGCACCGAGGTGCTGGGTCTAGTCAAGGCGCAGCAGGTCAAGAACGCCGTGATCGTGCCGGTCGGCGCCAAGGGCGGCTTCTACCCCAAGCGCCTGCCCGACCCGTCCGACCGCGACGCCTGGTTCGCCGCCGGCCGCTCGGCCTATGTCGTCTTCATCGCTTCGCTCCTGTCGATCACCGACAACATCGTCGGCGAGGATGTGGTCACACCACCCAACGTCACCCGCTATGACGGCGACGATCCCTATTTCGTCGTCGCCGCCGACAAGGGCACGGCGACCTTCTCCGACACCGCCAACGCCATCGCCCAGTCGAACGAGTTCTGGCTCGACGACGCCTTCGCCAGCGGCGGCTCGGCCGGCTACGACCACAAGGCCATGGGCATCACCGCGCGCGGCGCCTGGGAGGCGGTCAAGCGCCACTTCCGCGAGATGGACCGCGACATCCAGTCGGAGCCCTTCACCGTGGTCGGTTGCGGCGACATGTCGGGCGACGTCTTCGGCAACGGCATGCTCCTGTCGAAGACGACGCGGCTGATCGCGGCCTTCGACCACCGCGACATCTTCATCGACCCCGATCCGGACCCGGCGACCTCCTTTGCCGAGCGCCAGCGGCTGTTCGAGACGCCGCGCTCGTCCTGGAACGACTATGATCGCGCGGCGATCTCGCAGGGCGGCGGGGTGTTCTCGCGGCGCGACAAGATGGTGCATCTGTCCCAGGAAGCGGCCGACGCGATCGGCTGGGACAAGCGGTCGGGCACGCCGGCCGAGATCATCAGTGCGATCCTCAAGGCGCCGGCCGACCTGCTCTGGTTCGGCGGCATCGGCACCTATGTGCGCGCCGGCAACGAATCCAACGCCGATGTCGGTGACCGCGCCAACGATCCAGTGCGCGTTGCCGCCGCCGAAGTCCGGGCCAGGGTCGTCGGCGAGGGCGCCAATCTCGGCGTCACCCAGCGTGGCCGCATCGAGTTCGCGGCCGGCGGCGGACGGATCAATTCCGACGCCATCGACAATTCGGCCGGCGTGAACACCTCCGACGTCGAGGTGAACATCAAGATCGCCCTGAAGAGCGCGATGGAATCGGGTCGCCTGACCCGCGAGGAGCGCAACGCGCTTTTGGCCGACATGACCGACGAGGTCGCCGAACTCGTCCTCGCCAACAATTACGAACAGACGCTGGCCCTGTCGCTGGAAGAGCGGGCCGGAGCGTCGGCGCTTGCCCTGCAGGCCCGCTTCATGAGCGTTCTGGAAGATGCCGGCGAGCTCGACCGGGCGGTCGAGACGCTGCCGTCGGAAGCCGCCATCGCCGATCTGCGGGCGACCGGTCGGGGCCTCACCCGGCCCGAGATCGCGGTGCTGATCGCCTATGCCAAGATCACCCTGTTCGACCAGCTCGTCGCCAGCGACCTGCCGGACGACCCGTATCTGGAAGACCGGCTGAACGACTATTTCCCGGTGCCGATGCAGCGGGACTTCGCGCGGGACATCGAGGGCCATCGCCTCGGCCGCGAGATCATCTCGACGGTGCTGGCCAACGAGGTGGTCAACCGCACCGGCCCGACCTTCGTCACGGTGCTGCGTGAATCCTCCGGTGCCTCGCCGGCCCAGATCGTCCAGGCCTTCATTGCCGCACGCGACGGTCTCGACGTACGCTCGCTCTACGAACGGGTGGACGCGCTGGACGGCACGCTGCATGGCGAGACCCAGAACGCGCTCTATGCGGAGATCGGCCGGTTCCTGATCCGCACGACCCGCTGGTATGTCCAGAACGAGAGTTTCGAGGGCGGCCTGACCGGCGCGGTCGTCGCCAGCCGCGACGCGCTGGACAAGCTCAAGCCGCAGCTCGTCGAGCTGGCCACCGAGGCCGGCCGGGCGGAAGCCCAGTCGCGCGCCGAGGCTTTCGTCGAGAAGGGCGTGCCGGAGGACGTCGCCGAGGCGATCGCACTGCTGCCGCTCCTCTCGCTGGTGCCGGACATCGCCTCTGTCTCACGTGAAACATCGACGGGACTCGAAGCGACGATCGGCTGCTATTTCGGCATCACCCGGCAGTTCGAAATTGGCCGGCTCGAAGCGGCGCTGTTCGCGTTGCAGACGGACGATTACTACGAGACGCTGGCGCTGGAGCGGGCGGGCAGCCAGATCGCCGGTGCCCGACGCAAGCTGACGGCGACAGCCCTGCGGAACTTCGGCACGGAGGATGACCCGGCCGCAGCCTGGGCGGAAAGCCGGCGGACGGCGGTGGAGCGGATCGGGGGACAGATCGGCGCCCTCGCCGGATCGGGCGGCACCTCGGTCGCGCGGCTGACGGTCGCCGCGGGCCTGTTGTCGGATCTGGCCGGCTAGACGCCGGGCAGAGGGGGAAATGGAAGTGCCGCGCGAGGACGGCCGGTGGCCGGCCAGCATTGCTGGCCGGCGCAGGAGGGGCTTGGCCGGGCCTCAGCCCTTCTTGGCGTCGGGGCGGGCCGCCGCGAACTTGCCGGGCACCGTCACTGGCACCGCTGCCTTCGTCTTGTCCGCCTTCGGCTTTCGGACTTCCTTGTTGCCGCGCATCTGACCCTTGGCCATGATCGTATCCTTTGTGGAATCCTGATTGATCCGCTGACAGAATAGCACGTGGGGGACGTCGTGGGGGATGGCATCTTTCGGATGTCACGCCCAGCGAATAAGGGGGAGTGATGGAACTCGGATCCATCCATATCCATCCGGTGAAAGCCGGGCGGTCGATCGAACGCGACGAAAATGCACTGGAGGTGTGGGGCCTGGAGGGCGACCGCCGCTGGATGCTGGTCGACGAGACGGGCCGGTTCCTTTCCCAGCGCGAACATCCGCCGCTGGCCCTGCTTGATGCCCAGCCGGATGTCGACGGGCTGATCCTGTCCTACGAGGAAATCGGCGAGCGCTTCGTTCCCATACCCGAGGGCGACGACCGGCTGACCGTCACCATCTGGGGCGACACGGTCGATGCCGCCCTCGCCGACGAGGCCACCAATACGGCGCTGTCGCAATGGCTGCAGCGGCCGGTCCGGCTCGTCCATCTCGACCGGACGGATGCGCGCCATATCGATCCGGCCTGGGCGCCGGAGAGCACCGACGGTGTTCCGCCCGTTGCCTTTGCCGATGGCTTCCCGCTGCTGATCGCCAATCCGGCCTCGCTGCGCGCGCTAAATGGGGACATCGTCCGCCAGGACGGGGACGCCGTGCCGATGAGCCGCTTCCGGCCGAACCTCGTCATCGACGGCGCCGAGGCCTGGGCCGAAGACGACTGGGCGACCATCCGCGTCGGCGAGGCGGTGATCGATCTGGTCAAACCCTGCGCCCGCTGCGTCGTCACCACCGTGGACCAGACGACCGGCACTGTGGCTGGCTCCCAGCCGATGGACGCCCTGCGCCGTATCCGGTTCTCGGCGACGCCGCGCGTGCCCGGCGTGCTGTTCGGCTGGAACGCGGTGCCCCGCGGCCCGGCCATGATCCGCCGCGGCGACCCGGTGGAGGTCGTTGCCCGGCGCGGCGGAGCACCCGCCGTGCGCGACGCATCGGGCCGCGGCGCCGACCGATGACCGAACTCGCACCGACCGTCGCCGGCCTGCCCTACCGGGTCCCGCTGCGCCAGCGCGCCGTCTGGGGCTGGATGACCTTCGACTTCGCCGCCCAGCCCTTCTTCACCGTCGTCATCACCTTCGTCTTCGGGCCCTATTTCGTCTCCCAGCTCGCCTCCGATCCGGCCACCGGCCAGGCCTGGTGGAGCGGCGCGGTGACCCTCGTCGGCATCTGCGTGGCAATCCTGTCGCCCTTTCTCGGCTCGATCGCCGACCGGGCCGGCCCCCGCAAGCCGTGGATCGCCAGTTTCGCCGTCGTGAAGATCCTCGCGCTGCTGCTCCTGTGGTTCGCCGCGCCCGGCACGCCGCTCATCTTCGCTGCCGCGCTCATCGTCTTCGCCATGGTGGCGGCGGAATTCTCTATCGTCTTCAACGACGCCATGATCCCGCGCCTCGTCCATCGCGATTCCATCGGGCGGGTCTCGAACCTTGCCTGGGGTCTTGGCTATGTCGGCGGGATCGTCTTCCTGTTCGTCACCCTTGCCTTCCTGGCGGGATCGCCAGAGAGCGGCCTGACCCTGCTCGGCCTCGAGCCCTGGTTCGGCCTCGACCCGGCCGAGGGCGAAGGCGCACGGGCGACCGGCCCGCTCTCGGCCCTCTGGTACCTGGTCTTCGTCCTGCCGATGTTCCTGCTGACCCCGGACCGCAAGAAGGCCGAGCCGATCCGCGTCGCCGCACGGGACGGGCTGAAGGACCTGAAGGCGACCTATCGCGAGATCCGGGTGCGCGGCACGCTGTTCCGCTTTCTGATCGCGCGGATGATCTACCAGGACGGCGTCAATGCGCTGCTCGTTCTCGGCGGCGCCTTCGCCGCCGGCATGTTCGGCTGGTCGATCACCGAGAGCGGCCTGTTCGGCGTCATTCTCAACGTCACCGCCATTCTCGGCTGCGTCGGCGCCAGCATCCTCGACGCGCGGCTGGGCTCCAAAGCGGTCATCGTCGCGTCGATCCTCTGCCTGATGACGGCGACGATCGGGATCATCTCCACAGCGCCGGATTCGACCCTGTTCGGACTTTTGACCTTCGCGCCGTCCGAGGCGACGGGGCTCTTCGCCACCCCGGCGGAGAAGAGCTACATCGTCTTCGGCCTGCTGATCGGGCTGGCCTTCGGCCCGGTCCAGGCCTCGTCGCGCTCATGGCTGGCGCAATCGGTCACCGCCGACGAGGCCGGGCGCTATTTCGGCTTCTACGCCCTCACCGGCCGCGCGACGTCCTTCCTCGGCACGGCGGCCGTCGCGGCCTTCACCGCCGTCGCCGCCGGCCTGACCGACCCGGCGACCGCGTCGCGCATCGGCATGTCGGCGCTGATCCTGTTCTTCGTCGTCGGACTGGCGATCCTTCTGGGAACGCCGGGCCCCCGCGCGGTCGGCAGGCGCCAGGATCTTGGCGGGGAGCGCCAGCCGGCCGCATAGGCCGGCCGGCACCGGCCTAGTGCCGGAAGTGGCGCATGCCGGTCATCACCATGGCGATGTCGTTGTCGTCGGCGGCCTTGATGACTTCGTCGTCGCGCATGGAACCGCCCGGCTGGATCACCGCGGTAGCGCCCGCCGCGACGGCCGACAGCAGCCCGTCGGCGAAGGGGAAGAAGGCGTCCGACGCCACCACCGCGCCGCGCGTCAGCGGCTCGGCATGGCCGGCAGCCGCCGCCGCATCCTCGGCCTTGCGCGCCGCGATGCGGGCCGAATCCACCCGGCTCATCTGGCCGGCGCCAACGCCAACCGTGGCGAGGTCACGGGCATAGACGATGGCGTTGGACTTGACGTGCTTGGCGACCCGGAAGGCGAATTTCAGGTCGGCCAGCTCGGTCTCGCTCGGCGCGCGCCGGGTAACCACCTTCAGGTCGAGATCATCGACGACGCCCGCATCGCGCGACTGGACGAGCAGGCCGCCGGCGACCGACTTGACCGTGCGCCCGGCGGCACGCGGATCGGGCAGGCCTTCGGTCAGGAGCAGGCGCAGGTTCTTCTTGCCGGCGACGATCGCGATGGCGTCCTCGTCGGCCTCCGGCGCGATGATCACTTCGGTGAAGACCTGCACGATCGCTTCCGCCGCCGCCCGGTCGAGCTTGCGGTTGAGCGCGACGATGCCGCCGAAGGCCGAGACCGGGTCGCAGGCCAGCGCCTTCCGATAGGCGTCGAGAAGGTCTGAGCCCTCCGCCACGCCGCAAGGGTTGGCGTGCTTGATGATGGCGACCGCGGCGGTGCGGGCCGGATCAAACTCGCCGACCAGTTCGAAGGCCGCGTCGGTGTCGTTGATGTTGTTGTAGGAGAGCGCCTTGCCCTGCAGCTGCCGCGCCGTGGCGACGCCGGCGCGGCTCTCGCCAGTCAGGTAGAAGCCGGCGCTCTGATGCGGGTTCTCGCCGTAGCGCAGCGCTTCCGACAGGGTGCCCGACACGCTGACGCGCTGGGGCATTGCATCGCCCACTACGCCGGCAAACCATGTCGAGACCGCCGCGTCATAGGCCGCAGTGCGGGCATAGGCCGCCGCCGCCAGACGCTGGCGCAGGGCGAAATCGGTCTCGCCATTCGCGGACTTCAGCGCCTGAAGCACCGTGTCGTATTCGGCCGGATCGACCACCACGGTCACATAGCCATGGTTCTTGGCCCCGGCGCGGATCATCGCCGGTCCGCCGATGTCGATATTCTCGACGATCGTCGCGGTGTCGGCGCCGCCGGCCAGCGTCTCCTCGAAGGGGTAGAGGTTGGAGACCAGCATATCGATGCCGGCAATGCCGTGGGTCTCCATGGCCTTGGCATGCTCGGCATCGTCGCGGATGCCCAGCAGGCCGCCATGGACGCCCGGATGCAGGGTCTTCACCCGGCCGTCCATGATCTCGGGAAAGCCGGTCAGTTCGGAGACGTCGCGCACGGCAAGGCCGGCCTCGCTCAGCGCCCGGTGGGTGCCGCCGGTGGAGACCAGCTCGACATCGAGCGCCGCCAGTTCACGGGCGAAATCGACGAGGCCGGTCTTGTCGAAGACCGACAGCAGCGCGCGGCGAACCCGCACGCGATCGGGGGCCTGCGTGGCATTGGCTTTGAGAGACATCGACTTTTCCTGCGTGGCACGGATGGGAGGGTCCGCCCCTGATAGTCAGCCGCGCCGCTTCCCACAATGGTGGTCGGCGGTCAGAGCCGCTATCGCACTGGCGCAGGCGTCGCCGCGGTGCCGGGATTGACCATGTCGTCGGGAGCGGCGCGCGCCGCGGCCGAGCGCGCCTCCAGATCGTCCAGCGTGTTCGGCAGGACGCCGACGGCGCGGTTCATGCCGCCGCAACCGGCAAGAAGCGCAAGGCAGAGCGAGAGAAGTGCGATCCGGGTCATGACCGGGAGATGGGGAGCGAGCTGGCGCAATCCAGCCCCGTCATGCGCGGCGTGATGGCCGCCCGGTCTCACCCTCATCCAATCCTCGGTGGGAAACGGGCTGCGCCCGTTCCCGTCAGGCCTCGCGCTCGAAGCGCCAGGCGATGCCGGCCGGATCGTAGGCGTCGAAGGGCACGGCCAGTTGCAGCGTACGCCGCGCCCCGCCGGCGTCTGCGAAGAAGATCGAATCCTCGATCTCGACCCGGGCATCGGCCCGGAACAGCCAGCGCTGCCCGCGCACCGCCAGCCGGACGCCGTCGCCGATCACCTCGACGCTGACCGAAGGATGCAGGTGGAAGCGGGCCGTCGCCTTGCCCGCGTCGCTGCCGGTGCGAACCGTGGCGCTGCGCTGGAAGCTGTCGTGGCCGTCCACCGTCCAGCCGTCCTCGGCCAGGCTCATCTGACGGCGATGCAGCAGGCCGGACTGGCGCTCATAGCCATTGTGGGTGGCCTCGAAGCCGCGCACCGGATCACCGAGTTCGCCCGACAGGACCTCCGTCGGCCCCGGAACCAGCGGTGTGCCGAGAAACCGGTCGAGGCTTTCGGATCGGGCGAAATGCGACGACGAGCGATCGTCGAGCGTCACCGTCGAATGGGCGGCGGTCGAGCGAGACAGGCGGCGCCATTCGGCGTCGGCGGTCAGCGGGCGGCCGCAATTGACCACGATGCGGTTCGCCTCGCAGGAGAGCTCGAAGCCCAGCGTGCCGGCATGGGCATTGCGCGAGACCAGCGCCGGCGGCGGGCAGCCGGTATCGGCGACGATGACACTCGGGCCTGCGGCCAGCCGGTGGTAGCCGGACTGCCGTGCATGGGTGATCGGCTCGCCCAGCGTCTCGTCGTAGCGCAGCAGCACCGTCATCAGATGGATGTCGGAGGCGCCCGAACCGTTGAACAGCGCCAGCGAGCCGTCGGAATGGCGGAAGAAGCGCACCGCCGGCAGCATCCGGTCGATCGCCGAATACAGGCCGCGGGGCAGCGCCTGGCCCTGGCGCAGATAAGTCTGCCGCAGCGGGATCAGATCGGCAAGGATCGCCACCGGCGCGGCCGGATCGCGCGAGATGTGGCCGCCATCGGGAAACACCTGGCGGTCGAGTTCCTCGGCCAGATGCCGTGCCGCGATCTTGATGCGGCCGCTGGCCGCCGGCAGGCAGAGCGAGACGAAGGCGAGCGCCGTGCGCACCTGCAGCCGCGGCGTGCCCTCGGGCGCTTCCTGGGCAACGGAGCGCAGATAGCGGGCCTGCGACGACAGGCTGCGCAGAAAGCGCTTGTGGAAGCCGGCATCGGCCTCGGCCAGCAGCATGTCGGCATGGCTCAGCCAGGCGATCATCCGGCGCGCGGCCACCGCGGGCTCGAAGGCGGGATCGGCCAGCGTGCCGCCCTTCTGGCGGATCCAGTCGTCGACGAGGGTGCGGGCGTTCTGCACGGCCAGGGCGTCACCGGCCTCGGCGTGATGGCGCAGCCAGTCGAAACCGTGGAGTTCGGCCGCATAGGCTTCCGACGGCAGCGTCGCCTGGAAGATCGAGGTGCGGCCGGGTTCGAGCAATTGTCCGGCGAAGAAGAAACGGCCGGCATAGATCGCCTCGGCGATCATCGGGTCGCCATGGCGCAGCGAGGGCGGCACGACCAGAAGCTTGCCGGCGCGGCCACCGGCGAAACGCCAGCGGTGCAGCGGACCGGTCCGCAGCCGCCGCCGCGCCCGGCGCCACACTTCACGTAGCGTCAGGACAGCGAGGAGCGGTTGACCTGCCAAGCTCGTCGTCACTCCCGGACCCCACTGCGGGCAACGCGCCCGTTCGACTGGTTGATATCCTTCGCGGAACCCGTCTCCGACCCCATTGGGGCAGGATCAGCGGGTCAGCGCAACAGCCATCACTTTCTCCGAATGTGGTAAAAACTTCGCTAAGACTTGCGGCGAAAGCGGGACCGCGCCCTTTGGCCGGGCGCGGCTCGCTCAGATCCGCTTCAGCCGCGCGGCGTAGAAGCCGTCCAGCCCGCCGGTCGCGGCTGCATCCGCGGCACCGCCCATCATGTCCGGCGTGGTGCGCAGATCGCCCTCCGGGGTGAGCGCGAATTCCATGCCCGGCAACTCCCCCGGCTGCACCGGATCGCGGACGATGTCCGAACGATCGGCAAGAAGAGCCGCGACGATCGCCTCGCCCTCGGCCGGGTCCAGCGAGCAATTGGAGAAGACCAGCCGGCCGCCCGGCGCCAGAAGCCGCACCGCCTCGCCGAGCAGGCGCGCCTGCACGCCGGCCAGCTTGGCGATTTCCTCGGCGTCCTTGGTGTAGGGCACGTCCGGATGCCGGCGGATCGTGCCGGTGGACGAGCACGGCGCGTCGAGAAGAATGGCGTCGAAGGGTTCGGCCGGCTCGAAGGCGGCGAGGTCGCCCACCACGGTCTCGGCCTCCAGCGACAGGCGGGCCAGATTGGCCTTCAGCCGCTTCATCCGGTTGGCGTTGATGTCGAGGGCGGTCACCGCGCCGCCGGCGGCGATCAGCTGCGCCGTCTTGCCGCCCGGCGCGGCACAGAGATCGGCGACACGCTTGCCCGTCAGATCGCCGAGCAGCTGCGCCGGCAGCGCCGCGGCGGCGTCCTGTACCCACCATTCGCCCTCGGCAAAGCCCTCGAGCGCCGTCACCGGCCCGTCGAAGCTGCCAAGCCGCACGGTGCCGTTCGGCAGGGCGACGCCGCCCAGCTTCCCGGCCCAGCCCGCAGGGTCGCGCTTGACGGTGAGGTCGAGCGGCGCCGGCGTCAGATGCGCCCGCGCGATTGCCTCGGTGCGCTCGGGCCCGTAGGCCGCCACCATGCGGGCGGCCAGCCAGTCCGGCATGTTCTCCGTCGCCGTGGCGACCTCGCGCAAGGCGTCCTTCTCCCGCGACAGGCGGCGCAGCACGGCGTTGATCATGCCGGCGAAGCGACGGCTGCGCGAATCCACATTCGCCGCCGCCACGGCAAGGTCGACAGCGGCCGAATCCGGCACGTCGAGGAACAGGATCTGCGTCGCGCCGACATGCAGGATGTGCTTCAGCGCTGCTGCGTTGGGCGGCAACGGCCGGTCGAGACAGGCGTCGAGGGCACGGCCGATGGTGCCGCGGAACCTGAGCGCGGAAAGGATGATCGCCTTGACCAGCCCCTGGTCGCGGCCTTCCAGCGCACGGAAGCCGGGATGCCCGCCGGCCGCATCGAGAAGACCATCCGCCGAGGTGCGGGCATCGACGATCGCCGACAGGAGCTTCGTTGCCACCAGCCGGGCGCCGAGGCCGGGGCGATCGTTCGCCGAATAGCCATCGGGCACGAAGCCGTCGGCGCCGTCGGAAATTCGCGGGCCGTTGCCCACGCCGTCATTGTGCCGGGGCGCCTTGCCCGGCAAAGGCCGCTTGCGCGGCGCCGAGCGGGAGGCATCGAAATTGCCACCGCGGCGGGTCTTGCGGCCGTCCGATCCAGCGCTCAACCCCACGGTCCCCGCTTGCGGCCGCCGGCGGAGGGGCCATTGCCCCTGCCCCACGGGCCCGAACGGGTCCGGTCGATCCCGGCCTGCGGCGCGGCTGCAACGAAGCCGCCGTCGCCACCACCCATCTCCAGCGCCATCTGTTTCAGTGCCGCGATCCGGTTGGCGGTGTCCGGATGGGTGGAGAAGAGATTGTCCATGCGCTGGCCTGACAGGGGATTGATGATGAACATGTGGGCCGTCGCCGGATTGCGCTCGGCGTCCTGGTTCACCGTACGCCCGGCTGCGCTGGCGATCTTGCCGAGCGCCGAGGCGAGCCAGCCCGGATTACCACAGATTTCGGCGCCCCGCCGGTCGGCGGCATATTCGCGCGTCCGGCTGATCGCCATCTGGACGATCATCGCGGCCAGCGGCGCGACGATGATCGCCGCGATCACGCCGATGAAGCCGAGGGGATTGTTGTTGTCGCGGTTGCCGCCGAAGAAGAAGGCGAAATTGCCCAGCATCGAGATCGCACCGGCCAGCGTCGCGGTGATCGTCATGATCAGCGTGTCGCGGTTCTGCACATGGGCGAGCTCATGCGCCATGACGGCGGCGACCTCTTCCGGCGTCAGGCGCTCCAGGAGCCCGGTCGTCGCAGCCACCGCCGCGTTCTCGGGATTGCGCCCGGTGGCGAAGGCGTTCGGCTGGGCGTTGTTGATGACATAGACCTTCGGCATCGGCAGGCCGGCCCGTCCGGCCAGACCTTCCACGATGCGGTAATATTCCGGCGCGCTGCGCGCGTCGACCTCCTGCGCATGGTGCATCTTCAGCACCATCTTGTCGGAGTTCCAGTAGGAAAGCAGGTTCATACCGGCCGCGAAGACGAAGGCGATCATCATGCCGGCGCGGCCGCCGATCATGAAGCCGAGCCCCATGAAGAGGGCGGTCATGAAGGCGATGAGCATCGCCGTCTTGATCATGTTCATCGCAGGTTCCACCACCAAGGAGTCTGCGCGGTCCACCCGCGCCAATCGCCCGGGAAAATGGGGATTGCGGGGTTCCGCTTCAATATTGCGGGGAAACCACCGCGGCTGCAGCGACCCGGGCAGGCTGCGACACCGGCAAGGGTTTCAAGGCTTCGTCCCTGCCCTTATCTGAAGGCGACGAACCGCAACATGGCACCGACCACAGCAAGGGGCAGACGAGCGATGAGCGACAGCGAGGCGAGGGATCCGGTACCGGCAGCGCCCGGCGATGGCGCGCCGGGCGAGCGCGAACTGCCGGCCGCCGCCCGCCGTGCCCTCGCCGAAGCCGAGGAACGCCGCCGTCAGGCGGATGCGGAGGCCGCAGCATCCCAGGCCAAGGAGATCAACGGACCCAAGGGGCCCGAACCGATCCGCTATGGCGACTGGGAGAAGAACGGCCTGATCTCGGACTTCTGAGCGCATTCGCGCCGCGGTCAGCCGTTCTGTCCTTGTCTGCGGCGCGCAACGGCTTCCCGCGATGATTGTGGGCCCATCGTCCTAGACATCCGCACCGCGAGCCCGCGCTCAATCTTCCGCTGCGTCAAAAATGCGCGAGACGGCGGGTTCCTCCGGGGCGCGCTTGATCTCTCACCTTCATAGGAATATTGTCCGAAGACCGTCTCCGATTCGTTGGCCGTTGTCGTGACGCATTCCCGTCGAACCATCTGCAGTTGTATCTTCGCGCTGTTGCTCGCCACCCCGGCCGGCGCCGCGGGCGCGGATGACGACGACTATCCGCGGGCAATCTCCGGCCCGGTGGAGGCGCGCGTCCTGAAGGTCCGCGACGGCGACACGATCGAGGTCGAGGCCTTCGTCTGGCCGATGCAGGCGGTTCAGGTCGCGGTGCGACTGAAGGGGATCGACGCGCCGGAGAAACGCGGACGCTGCGAGGCCGAAAAGGCCGCCGCCGAAATCGCGCGAGACCGTCTGGTCGCCCTGATCGGATCGGGCAATGTCACCCTCACCGGAATTTCCGGCGACAAATATTTCGGGCGCGTGCTGGCGACGCTGTCGGTGCCCGGCCAGCCCGATCTCGGCCGCGTCCTTCTGCGCGAGGGCCTCGTGGTCCGCTACGAAGGCGGCAAGCGCCGCGACTGGTGCGACGGCACCCTCCCCGCCGATCTGAGCGCCGTGGACACCGGCGGCCGGCGTAAGGGCTGAGCCAACCATTGAGGTTCCGCTGCCAGCCATTCCGTGTTCTCTTATTCTGAACATCGGAGTTTGAGGATGCGTCGAACGGACCTGCATGGCCTAGCAAGAGCTAGATGCGATGATGCCGCCTTACTCCTTGAGAACCGCCGCTGGTCTAGCGCCTACTATTTGGCGGGTTACAGCATTGAGCTAGGCTTGAAGGCTTGCATCGCCAAACAGATTTCGAAAGATACGATTCCCGACAAGTCGATTATACGCGATATTTACTCGCACGAGTTCATGAAACTTGTGAGCCTTGCAGGCCTTCGGAAGGAGCTAAGCGGTGCGCAGAATTCCGATTCAGACTTCGCGGCCAATTGGGCTATCGTATCTGAATGGTCGCCGGATACACGATATCGAGTAATCTCTGCGGCCGAAGCCCAGTATATCGTCGCGGCCATTTCAGACACTGAACATGGAGTGCTCAAATGGATCAAGCAGTACTGGTGAGTCAAGGACAAGCACTTGTGCGTCGGCTCGATGAGACGAAAGTTCAGCCGCGTGCTGTGATGTGGGTGCATCAAGAAGACACAGATACGTGGCGTCTGTGGATCGTCCCGTCGTCGGGTGTCACCGATAAACGCGAATTCTACCGGATTGTCGCCGCGACGATTTCCGCACACGCGGACGAAATGGCGGGGCTTGATGTCGGCTCAACGGAATACGTCGCCGATGATCACCCAGGTATGAGAGGGATGGGCAGATTCTTAAGAATGCCAGGCATCGGAAGCGTGCGGTTCTCCGGCAACCGCTTCGATGACTTCTACATGCCAGATGGAATTGTAATCCGCATGGATATAGCGAAGCCATTCTTAGCCGCCGGTTAGTACTCTACAAAGGGTATGGTCAAACTGCGTGCGATAACTATCGGAGCGGACAAACCGCTGAATGACTTACGACTGACACAACCGTTTCACGTGAAACAGGATGCTCCATGACAGCCGGGGAAGCGCGACTCGAGGCCATCGTCCGTCAGGCGATCGCCGCGTTCCAGCCAAAGATCGCCGTGCGGCTGTGGACGGGTGAACGCATCGGCCCGGCCGACGGTCCGGTTCTGGCGCTGAACGATCCGGCGGCGATCGCCCGGCTGGCCCTCAGCCCGCGGATCGTGACGGCGGTCGAACTCTGGATGTCCAAGGCGATCGATGTCGAGGACGGCACGATCTTCGACGTGGCGACGGCGCGCTCCGACATCCGGACGCGGGACGCGATGAAGAAGATCGACCGGCTGGCCATCGCCACCGCCCTGCCCGCCCTCTATACGCTGGCGCGGCGCGGCCGGAAGGCGGCGCGGTCGGCGCCCCAGAGCGGCACGGGCGCCGGCGCCAGCGGCTCGTCCAAGGCTGCGATCCAGTTCCACTACGACATCTCCAACGATTTCTACCGCCTCTTCCTCGATGAGCGGATGCTGTATTCCTGCGCCTATTTCGATGGCTGGCACGACGACATCGACAAGGCGCAGCACGACAAGCTGGACATGATCTGCCGCAAGCTGCGCCTCAAGGAGGGCGAGCGCTTCCTCGACATCGGCTGCGGATGGGGCGCATTGCTGATCCATGCCGCCGAGCACTATGGCGTCACCGGCCACGGCGTGACCCTGAGCCAGGCCCAATACGACCTCGCCCGCGAGCGGATCGCCGCCAAGGGGCTCGAAGACCGCGTGACGATCGAACTGAAGCCTTTCGAGGAGCTCGACGGACGCTTCGACAAGATCGCCTCGATCGGCATGTTCGAGCATGTCGGCTGGGACAATCACGCGACCTACCTGACCGCGGTGCGCAAGCTGCTGCGCCCGAACGGGCTCTATCTCCACCATGCGATCACCCGACCGGCCAAGACCAGCGACGCCAAGTTTCGCAAGGGGACGCGGGAATATGCGGCGATCATCCGCTACATCTTCCCCGGCGCTGAACTCGACCATGTCGGCCATTCGGCGCAGCTTCTGGAGGCGCACCGCTTCGAGGTCCACGACGTGGAGAACTGGCGCGAGCACTATGGCCGCACCTGCCGCCTGTGGCACGACCGCCTGCTCGCCGCGATGCCGGAGGCCAGCCGCATTGCCGGCGAACCCCGCGCCCGGCTGTGGCTTTTGTATCTCGCCGGCGTATCCCTCGGCTTCCAGCGGGGCGGCCTTCTGATCTACCAGACGCTGGCCTCCAGGCGGGCCAAGGGTCCGGCCGAGCTGCCGCCCACCCGCCGCGACCTCTACGACTAGGCCGGCCCCGGCAGCGCCTGCTTCCGCAAAGCCCCGCCTTCCGGCCGAGCGGTTGCGCCTTCCGCGGGGGTTTCCCTGCTCCCGCCGGATCTCTGCCGCACGGAACGATCCATGGGTTCCGTCCGGATGGGCAGCCTGGAACCAGGGCAGAAACACACCGGCGAAATCCCTTCACCGTCGCCAGAGTCCCCCTTCGCCGATCCTCCCATAACGCTACCCCCGATGCGTCCTCATGGTCCGTAAGGTTCAGGGATCAATGGGTTAGCTGCAAGCAGACGCCTCATGCCCACTTGCATGCGGTGCAGCAAACTCCCTGCCGTTACCGCCTGTAACAGCCCGTGAGCTTTTCGCCACAGAAAAGCCGCAAGTCTAAAAAGTGCGGTTATTTGTGTCTTTCGCGGAACCACCTGTCGGAGCCGGTCATTGTGCGGCTATCTGTAATCGGGAGTAAGCACGATGAAAAAGTCCTTCTATACCGCCCTTCTCGCCGGCGCCGTCATGCCCTTCGCGGCTTTCGCGCAGGACGCCCAGCCCGCGGCTCCGACGGACACCCCGCCGGCCGCCACCGACAGCGCCATGCCGTCGGACAGCTCCGACGCCGCGGCACCGAGCAGCACGATGGACCCGGCTGCTCCGACCGGCGACGCCTCGGCCCAGACCGACACCGCACCGTCGGCGACCGATGCGCCGACCGACACGGCTGAGAGCCCGGCCGGCACCACCGAGGAGCCTGCCGACATGGCCGCCGAAGAGCCGGCTGACGCTGGCGACATGGCTACCGCCAGCGCCGGTGCCGATGGCCCCTTCGTGACCGTCCCGCCGTCCGGCGCCTGGCGCGTGACCGATCTCGACGGCAAGGACGTCTATGACACGGCCGGTGAGAGCATCGGCTCGATCACCGACGTGCTGGTCTCCGAGGAAGGCGACGTGATGGCCGTTCTGGTCGGCGTCGGCGGCTTCCTGGGCATCGGCGAAAAGGATGTTGCCGTCTCGATGAGCGCGCTGGAATTCGGCCCGGGCAAGACCGAGGGTCTGCCGACCGAGGAAGAGGCCAACGCCCAGGCGAGCGCTGCGGCACCGGCCACGGGTGGCACCGGCATGGCGGCCGATCCGGCTGCCGGCGGCACGGGCATGGGTACGGGCGACGCCAACATGTCGACCGCCAGCACCGACGCGTCGGCCGAACCGGTGACCCCGGTCGTCGGCGAGGACAATCTGCCGGACCGTATCGTCCTCAATGTCTCGCGTGAGCAGCTCGAGCAGGCTCCGGCCTATAACGAGCCGGAAGAGGCCGATGACGGCATGGCGGAAGCCGATGGCGGCGCTGCCGATGGCACGATGGCACCGGCCGGCGACGCTCCGGCAGCCCAGTAATCCGCTACGGATAACGGTGTGCCGGGCCGTCCGGCATACCGCCAGATAAAGACAAGGCCCGTACCGATTGGTGCGGGCCTTTCGCGTTGCGACGTCAGGTTTCACAGCCGGAACGGCGCCGCCCTTCGTCGCAACCGGACGTCAGACAATCAAAAGGCCGCTCCCTTTCGGAAGCGGCCCCGTGATGAACGTCAGCCGGCGGTCGTCGAAGACCGCATCACGGCATCCGCAATTCTCAGGCGAAGCGAGAAGGCTGCTCCGTCGAACCACCGAGAATCATAGACCCAACCGGCTTCAGATTATCACTCGACATTGGATCACCTCCTTCCACTTCGTTGAACACATGAGGAGTATGGGAACCCAACGCCTTGGGCGCAAGAGGGTTTTTCGCCGCCGCCTCCCCGCGTCATGGTTCGCGCAAGCCTGAGCTCAGCCGACCGGGTTCACGTCTCCCACGAAGTTCAGAAGATCCACCATCGTGAAGCCGGCGGCCAGACTCGCCGGCCGGCATCGTTGCCGGCCGGCCTGGTAGTCACCCCTTGCGGTTCTGGCGGTGCTCGACGAGGTCGTCGACGACGCCCGGATCGGCGAGGGTCGAGGTGTCGCCCAGGGCGCCGAAATCGTCCTCGGCGATCTTGCGCAGGATGCGGCGCATGATCTTGCCGGAGCGCGTCTTCGGCAGGCCCGGCGCGAACTGGATCTTGTCCGGCGAGGCGATCGGGCCGATCTCGTTGCGCACATGGGCATCGAGCTCCTTCTGCAGCGCCTCGGACGGCTCCTCGCCCTCCATCAGCGTGACATAGCAGTAGATGCCCTGCCCCTTGATGTCGTGCGGATAGCCGACGACCGCCGCTTCCGAGACCTTGGCGTGGGAGACCAGCGCCGATTCCACCTCGGCCGTGCCCATGCGGTGGCCGGAGACGTTGATCACGTCGTCGACGCGGCCGGTGATCCACCAATAGCCGTCGGCGTCGCGCCGCGCCCCGTCGCCGGTGAAATACTTGTTCGGATAGGTCGAGAAATAGGTCTGCTCAAAGCGCTCGTGGTCGCCATAGACCGTGCGCATCTGGCCCGGCCAGGAGTCGGTGATGCACAGATTGCCGTCATTGGCGCCGTCCAGCACGGTGCCGACATTGTCGACGAGCTGCGGCTGCACGCCGAAGAACGGCCGCGTCGCCGAGCCGGGCTTCAGGTCCGTGGCGCCGGGCAGCGGTGTGATCAGGATGCCGCCGGTCTCGGTCTGCCACCAGGTATCGACCACCGGCGAGCGCTCGTCGCCGACGACCCGGTAGTACCAGCTCCAGACCTCCGGATTGATCGGCTCGCCGACCGTTCCCAGCACCTTCAGGCTGGCGCGCGAGGTCTTGGTCACCATCTCGTCGCCGGCTCCCATCAGCGAGCGGATCGCCGTCGGCGCGGTGTAGAAGATGTTGACCTTGTGCTTGTCGATCACCTGCCAGAAGCGCGAGGCGTCCGGATAGTTGGGCACGCCCTCGAACATCAGCGTCGTCGCGCCGTTGGCGAGCGGCCCGTAGACGATGTAGCTGTGGCCGGTCACCCAGCCGACATCCGCCGTGCACCAGTAGACGTCGCCATCATGGTAGTCGAAGACGTATTCGTGGGTCATCGAGGCGTAGACGAGATAGCCGCCCGAGGTGTGCAGCACGCCCTTCGGCTTGCCGGTCGAGCCCGACGTGTAGAGGATGAACAGCGGGTCCTCGGCCTGCATCTCGGCCGGCGGGCAATCGGCGGAGACCGCCTCGCGCGCCTCGTGCCACCACACGTCGCGCCCGTCCTGCCAGGCCACCTCGCCGCCCGTGCGCTGGATCACCAGCATGGTCTTCACCGTCTGGCCGGCCTTCTCGGCGATCTCGCAGGCCCGGTCGGCATTCTTCTTCAGCGGCACCTTGCGGCCGCCGCGCAGACCCTCGTCGGCGGTGATCAGCACATCCGATTGCGCGCCCTCGATCCGGCCGCCCAGCGCGTCCGGCGAGAACCCGCCGAACACCACCGAGTGGATCGCGCCGATCCGGGCGCATGCCAGCATGGCATAGGCCGCCTCGGGCACCATCGGCATGTAGATGGTCACCCGGTCGCCCTTCCGGACGCCGCGGTCCTTCAGGACATTAGCCATGCGCGACACCTCCTCGTGGAGCTGCCGGTAGGTGATCGCCTTGGAATCGGCCGGGTCGTCCCCCTCCCAGAGGATGGCCGTCTGGTCGCCGCGGGTTTCCAGATGCCGGTCGATGCAATTGGCGGCCACGTTGAGCGTGCCGTCCTCGAACCAGCGGATGTCGATATTGCCGGGCGCGAAAGAGGTGTTCTTCACCCGCTCATAAGGCTTGATCCAGTCGAGGCGCTTGCCGTGCTCGCCCCAGAAGCCATCCGGGTCCTCGACGCTGCGACGGTACCAGTCCTGGTACTGATCGTCCGTCAGCTTCGCCCGCGCCTTCCACTCGTCCTTGACGTGGATCGTGCTCATGCTCTCGCCTCCCGCAGTATCGCCGGAACAGGTCCGGCATTTGGAGGCAATCTAGGGTGAAAGCGCCGGAAGGGTCCAGTTCGCCGCTGTCATACTTTCGCGGGGCAAGGGCACGCGGCGCACCGCCCTAGCCGAACAGGCCGATGGTCACGCTCATGATGACCAGGACGCCGAGCCAGTGCCCGGCATTCAGATAGGTTAGCCGGCGCGGACGCGCTTCGTAGGAGTGATCCACGACCATCGCGGTGAGAACGAAACCGGCCCAGGCGAGGATGCCGGTGATCAGGGCGTTGCCGACGGTGACCGGACCGATATGGCCGACCAGTCCCGCCAGGACGCCGGCCATCACCAGTTCGGCGATGAAGACGATCGCCAGCGGGCCGGGCTTCAGCGCCGGCCGGCCCTCATAGCCGCTGGCCGTCATCCAGGATTTCTCCAAGGCGCGGTGCCAGCCGAAACCGAAGGCAAACGCGAGGAGGGCGGCGATCAGCACGCCGAGCGGGCTGAAGTTGGAAAATCCCATGGCGTGATCCTTCGCTGGCTTTCGTAATCCTGCCCGTAACGAGCGAAGCCGCTGGCGGTTTCATGCGGCGGCTACGACAACGCCGCTCGACGGTTTACTCCGCGGGTCGCAGCCGGCGGGGCAGGGCGCCCAGAGCCTCAGCCATAATCGCGGGCGCCAAAAATCGCCGAGCCGACGCGCACCGAGGTGGCGCCGAAGCCGATGGCGATCTCGTAGTCGCCCGACATGCCCATCGACAGCTTCTCCACACCGGCCTCGGCCGCGATCTTTTCCAGCAGCGCGAAATGCGGCCCCGGCTTCTCGTCGGCCGGCGGAATGCACATCAGCCCTTCGATCGTCAGGCCATGCTCGCTGCGGCAGCGCTCGACGAAGGCGACCGCCTCCCTCGGCGCGATGCCGGCCTTCTGCTCTTCCTCGCCGGTATTGACCTGCACATAGAGGCGGGGATAGCGGTCCTGCTTGGCCATCTCCTTGGCGAGTTCTTTCGCGATCTTTTCGCGGTCGACGCTCTCGATCACGTCGAACAGCGCCACCGCCTCGCCGGCCTTGTTCGACTGCAGCGGCCCGATCAGCCGCAATTCGATGTCGGGGAAGCGGTCGCGCAGCGCCGGCCATTTGGCCTTGGCCTCCTGCACCTTGTTCTCGCCGAAGATCCGCTGGCCGGCTTCCAGCACCGGCAGGATCGTGTCGGCGTCATGGGTCTTGGACACCGCCACGAGGGCCACCACGTCCTCCGCGCGCGCCGCCTCCCGCGAGGCCTGCGCAATCGCCTGCCGCGCCGTCTCCAGCCGCTCCAGCAGCGCTTCGTTCATGCCGTCTCCTTCCGGTGGGCCGTCAGCGCCGCACCTGCATCACTATCGCCGCAATCGGCGGAATTTCCGTCCCGTCATGTTGAACGCAGGCGTGACAACAGAGTAAGTCAAGCCGCATCCCCCATTCGCCTGCCGGTCGAGATCCGGCGGGACCAGCATCCCGATCGGCCGCATGACCACAGAACGCTACAATCCCCGCGCATCCGAACCTCGCTGGCAGACCGCCTGGAACGAGGCGAAGCTGTTCGAGACCCAGACCGACGCGCCGGGCGAAAAGTACTACGTCCTCGAGATGTTTCCCTATCCCTCGGGCCGCATCCATATGGGCCATGTGCGCAATTATGCCATGGGCGACGTGGTCGCGCGCTACCGCCGGGCCAAGGGCTTCAGCGTGCTGCATCCGATGGGCTGGGACGCCTTCGGCATGCCGGCCGAGAACGCCGCGATGCAGAACAAGGTGCATCCGCGCGAATGGACCTACCAGAACATCGCGACCATGCGCGGCCAGCTGAAGTCGATGGGCCTGTCGCTGGACTGGTCGCGTGAATTCGCGACCTGCGACGTCGAATACTACCATCGCCAGCAGATGCTGTTCCTCGACTTCCTGGCCAAGGGCCTGGCCTATCGCAAGAAGTCCAAGGTCAACTGGGATCCGGTCGACATGACCGTGCTTGCCAACGAGCAGGTGATCGACGGCAAGGGCTGGCGTTCGGGCGCCGATGTCGAGCAGCGCGAACTGACCCAGTGGTTCTTCCGCATCACCGATTTTGCCGACGACCTGCTGTCGGCCCTCGACCATCTGCCGGGCTGGCCGGAGAAGGTCCGGCTGATGCAGAAGAACTGGATCGGCAAGTCCGAGGGCCTGCTGGTGCGCTGGGCGCTGGACGTGGCGACGAAACCCGAGGGCTTCGACGACGTCACCGTGTTCACGACGCGGCCCGACACGCTGTTCGGCGCCTCCTTCGTCGCCGTCGCCGCCGACCATCCGCTGGCCGCCAGGGCCGCCGAGACCAATCCCGAGCTGCAGGCCTTCATCGCCGAATGCCGCCGCCAGGGCACCTCCGCCGCGGCGCTGGAGACGGCCGAGAAGAAGGGCATGCCGACGGGGATCTCCGTCACCCATCCCTTCGACCCGGAATGGAAGCTGCCGGTCTATGTGGCGAATTTCGTGCTGATGGATTACGGCACCGGCGCGGTCTTCGGCTGCCCGGCCCATGACCAGCGCGATCTCGACTTCGCCCGCAAATACGATTTGCCGGTGCGCGCCGTCGTCTTGCCGCAGGGCGCCGATGCCGAGACCTTCGACGTCGGCACCGAGGCCTATGTCGGCGACGGCACGATCTGCCGCTCGGACTTCCTCGACGGTCTGTCGCCGGATGCTGCCTTCGACGCCGTCGCCGAGCGGCTGGAGGCCACCACGCTGAACGGCCGGCCCCAGGCCGAGCGCCAGGTCAATTTCCGCCTGCGCGACTGGGGCATTTCGCGCCAGCGCTACTGGGGTTGCCCGATCCCGGTCCTGCATTGCGAGGCCTGCGGCGTCGTGCCGGAAGCCCGCGAGAACCTGCCGGTGAAGCTGCCGGACGACATCGATTTCGAAAAGCCCGGCAATCCGCTGGACCGCCATCCGACCTGGCGCGACGCCACCTGCCCGCAATGCGGCGGCAAGGCGAAGCGCGAGACCGACACGATGGACACCTTCGTCGATTCCTCGTGGTATTTCGCCCGTTTCACGGCGCCTGAGGCGCACGAGCCGACCGATCCGCAGGCCGCCAATGCCTGGCTGCCGGTCGACCAGTATATCGGCGGCATCGAGCACGCGATCCTGCACCTGCTCTATTCGCGCTTCTTCGTGCGGGCGATGCGCGAATGCGGCCATGTCGCCCTCGACGAGCCCTTCAAGGGCCTGTTCACGCAGGGCATGGTGGTCCACGAGACCTATCGCGACGGCCGCGAATGGGTTGCCCCGGTGGACGTGGCGATCGCCGAAGGCGAGGGGACCCGGACCGCGACGCGCCTGTCGACCGGCAGCCCGATCGAGATCGGCGGCATCGAGAAGATGTCGAAGTCGAAGAAGAACGTCGTCGATCCGGACGACATCATCGCCTCCTACGGCGCCGACACGGCCCGCTGGTTCATGCTGTCGGATTCGCCCCCGGACCGCGACGTGATCTGGACTGAGGCCGGCGTCGAGGGTGCCCACCGCTTCGTCCAGCGCCTGTGGCGCCTCGTCTCCGAGACCGCGCCGCGCATCGCCGGTGCCGACGCAAGCCCGCAGAGCGAGGACGAGGCGGTGCTGACCATCCGTCGCGCCGCCCACCGCGCCGCGGCCGGTGTCGCCGACGACATCGAGCGCCTCGGCTTCAACAAGGCCGTCGCCCGCATCTACGAACTGGTCAACACGCTGGCCGCGTCCGTCTCCGGTGTCTCGGCCGACAGCGACCCGGCCCTGAAGGCCGCGGCCCGCGAAGCGCTGACCATCCTGGTGCGCCTGATTGCGCCGATGATGCCGCATCTGGCCGAGGAATGCTGGACGACCCTGGGCATGGAGGGTCTTGCGGCGGCGGCCCCTTGGCCCGACGTCGACCCGGCGCTCCTGAAGGACGACAGCATCACCATGCCGGTCCAGATCAACGGCAAGAAGCGCGGCGACTTGACCGTACCGGCTTCGGCCGGCAAACCTGATATCGAACAGGCGGCGCTGGCGCTCGACGTCGTGCAGGCAGCGCTGGCCGGCAATTCGCCGAAGCGCGTCGTGGTCGTCCCCGGGAGAATCGTCAATGTCGTTCTTTGATGCGGGCCGGCCTCGCGCTCTCGCGGCGCTCTGTCTCCTCGCCGGTAGCCTTGCCCTGTCGGGCTGCACCGGGCGGCCGCTCTATGCCGGCGGCCTGACCACCGATGTCATGGCGCCGGACGGGCAGCTCGTCTCCCTGCGCGGCCGGATCGCCGTCTCCGAAGCCGGCAATCGCACCATCCAGATCGTTCGCAACGCGCTGTTGTTCCGGCTGAACCAGGGCACGCGGGTGAGTGAGCCGCTCTATACCGTCGCCCTCAGCGGCAGCGGCAGCGAGATCGGCATCGCGGTCGAGCCGGGCGGGCAGGCCGCGGCGTCGCTCTACTACATGAGCGCCAGCTACACTCTGACCCGGAACTCCGACGGCACCGTGCTGGCCACCGGCACACGCACCGAGACGGTGCCCTTCGACCGCACCGGCCAGCTCTACCAGAGCCAGCGGGCGGTGATCGACGCGCGCGACCGGGCCGGCAAGGCTGTCGCCGGACAGATCGAGCTGGAAATCGCCCGTGCGCTGACCAAGGCCGGCGTGTAGACACGTCCCCAGGCGAAACGCCGGCAGGGCAGGCGGTCCAGGCCGCCCCTTGCCGGCGCAACAGGGACCTTTCCATGGCGCAGAAGAAACCCGGCGAGGTCGAGGCGTTCCTGTCGCGGCCCGACTTCTCCTATCCGGTCATCCTCCTCTACGGCCCCGATCCCGGCCTCGTCTCCGAGCGTTCCGAGAAGGTTGCCGAGCTCTCCGGCGTCGACCGCAGCGATCCCTTCGCCGCCGTGACGCTGGCCGCCGACGAGCTGGAGAAGGACATCGGCCGCCTCTATGACGAGGCGCAGACCGTCTCGATGTTCGGTGGCACGCGCCTCATCCGCGTGCGCGGCGCGGGCAACGGCAAGTCCCTGGCCGAAGCCGTGGCAGAGCTCTCCGCAAAGAAGCTCGACGGCGCCATCGTCATTCTCGAAGCCGGCGACCTCAAGAAGAGCTCGGCCCTGCGGACCAATGCCGAGCGCGGCAAGTTCGCCATCGCCTTGCCCTGCTACCAGGACGAGGGGCGGGCGATCGACAAGATGATCGACGAGGAGATGCGCGAGAGCGGTCTGACCATCGGCCGCGAGGCGCGGGACGAATTGCGTGCGCGCCTCGGCGCCAACCGCATCGCCTCACGCGGCGAGATCCGCAAGCTCTGCCTCTACGCACTGGGAACGTCGTCAGTAACGGAAGAGGACGTGCGCGCCATAGTCGGTGACGTCTCGGCCGATACGCTGGAGGAAACCATCGACGCCGCGGCCAGCGGCGAGGTGCGGCGATTGCCGCATTTGATCGACCGGCTGGTCTCGGCCGGCACCGCTACCTTCCAGCTTCACCAGCAGCTCTTGCGCTATTTCCAGCAATTGCAGACCATGCGGGAGATGGTGGAGAAGGGCGGCGAGCCCGTCGGCCGGGTGGTGGAGCGGCGGCGCCCGCATTTCCGCCGCAAGCACGCGATGGAGGTGGCCCTCTCGGCCTGGCCGCTTGATGCGATCACAATCATCCTGCAGCGGATCGATGCCGATATCCTGGCCAGCCGCAAGGAAGGCGGGCTGGCCCTGACCATCACCCGGCAGACCCTGCTCGACGTCGCCGTCGAAGCGGCGCGTCTCCGCACGCGCCACTGATTCACGGATCATCGCGGCGAAATAGCCAGCCGCGACAGCGGCTTATTCGCGTACGCAGCAGCTATACGCAAAATGTTTCACGTGAAACGGAGCGCTCGCGCCCTGTCAGAGATCGCGCGTCCGTGCCGTCTCGGAGCCGCGCTGGACCCGCGTCTGGAGCAGGCCGCAGATCTCGTCGAGCTGCTCCAGATCGGCATATTCGATCCGGATCGACCCGCCGTCGCCCTTGACGTCGATCTCGACCGGCATGCCCAGAAGCTCCGCCAGAAGCCGCTCCAGCGCCAGCGCGTCGGAATCCTTCTCGGGCGCCGGTGCAGCCTTCGGCTGGCTCTTGCCGCCGGACGGCTTCTTCGGCTTCGCGGTCTCGCCCGCCGCAGGCTGGCGCGCCAACTCCTCGGCCTCGCGCACGCTGAGGCCGCGCGAGACGATCTGCTTGGCCACGGACACCGGGTCCTCGGCCGTGACGACCGTACGCGCCGCGCCGGGCGACAGCGTCCCGCTGGCCACCATGGTGCGGACTTCCTCGGGCAGCTTCAGAAGCCGCAGCGTATTGGCGACATGGCTCCGGCTCTTGCCCAGCACATCGGCGAGATCGGCCTGGGTATAGCCATGCTCGTTGATCAGCATCTCGTAGCCCAGCGCTTCCTCGACCGCGTTGAGGTCGGCGCGCTGGACGTTCTCGATGATGGCGATTTCCAGCGACTGGCGGTCGCCGATCTCGCGCATGACCACCGGCACTTCGGTGAGGCCCGCCGCGCGCGCTGCCCTCCAGCGGCGCTCGCCGGCGACGATCTCGAATCCGTCCGGCACGCCGGGCCGCGGCCGCACCAGCAGCGGCTGCACGACGCCATGATTGCGCACCGACGCGGTCAGATCGTCGAGATCGGCCTCGTGGAAGGTGCGCCGCGGATTGTTCGGATTGGGCGAAATCGCGTCGATCGGAATATGGCGCTCGGCCGGGATGGCAGGCGGTGCCGGCTGCTCGGCCTGGGCACCGTAGCCCTGGCCGGGGCGGGCAGGGGCCGATGCACCAGCCCCGATCAGCGAGGCGAGTCCACGCCCGAGACGCTGGCGCGACTTGTCTTCGTTCATCTTGGTCTCCCCGTTCCTCGGCGCGCCCGCGCCATCCCCGTCCGTTGCATCGGGGTCTCCGCCCGCCCTTCCGTGATCGCCATATCGGAAGTTGTTCATGCTGCCTGCAGCCCGCGTTCGCGCTGGATGATTTCCGAGGCCAGCCGGATATAGGCCTGGCTGCCCGGACATTTCATGTCGTAGAGGATCGCCGGCTTGCCGAAGGACGGCGCTTCGGAGACCCGCACATTGCGCGGGATGATCGTCTCATAGACATGGTCGCCCATATAGGACCGCACGTCCCGCACCACCTGCGCGGCCAGATTGTTGCGACCGTCATACATGGTCAGCACGATGCCGTGCAGATCGAGCGTCGGGTTCAACGAGTCCCGGACCTGCTCGACCGTCTGGAGAAGCTGGCTGAGGCCTTCGAGGGCGAAGAACTCGCACTGCAGCGGCACCAGGATGGAATCGGCCGCGGCCATGGCGTTGATGGTCAGGAGGTTCAGCGACGGCGGGCAGTCGATCAACACGAAGTCGAATTGCGGCGTCTCGACCTGATGGAAATGCAGCGCATCGCGCAGCCGATAGGCGCGGCCGGTCGCACCAGCGATCTCCATCTCGAGGCCGAGAAGGTCCAGCGTCGACGGGATGAGGCTGAGATTGGGCACGGCCGTCGCCATGGCGGCCTCGGTGATCGAGGACGCCTCGGTCAGCACGTCGTAGGACGACACTTCGCGATTGTCGCGGTCGACGCCCAGCCCGGTCGAGGCATTGCCCTGGGGATCGAGGTCGATCAGCAGCGCACGCTTGCCGATCGCGGCCAGCGCCGTCGCAAGGTTGATGGCGGTCGTCGTCTTGCCGACCCCGCCCTTCTGATTTGCAATCGTGATGATCCGCATCGGCTGTCCGCTCATCGCATCCATCGATCCGCTCCCGCTCCGCCATCGAGCGGTGTCGGCTGCCGACCGGAGAGGACCGGTCCCGTCTCCGCCTGGGCTGCCGCCGCTCAGCGCGGCGCGATCTCGTCGATCTCGAGGACGACAGATCCGTCATCGAGGCTCGATTCATGCTTTATCATGCGGAATCGCCAATGGGCAGTCGCCGCATTAATTTCCTGTTCATGGTTGCGCCCCTTCTGGAAGAAGCAGCGCGTATCGGCACGGATATGCGGCGCGACGAGGGCAAACAGCTCCGTCAGCGACGCCAGCGCCCGGGCGGTCACGATATCGGCCTTGGCAAGCACGCTTCCGCAATCCTCGATCCGGGCCGCATGGGCCGTTCCGGCAAGGCCCAGATCGCGCTGGACCGCCCGCAGGAAGGCAATCTTCTTGCTGTTGGCCTCGACGAGATCGACGCTGAGGCCGGGACGCGCGGCGGCGATCACCAGTCCGGGCAGGCCCGCGCCGGACCCAAGATCCACGCAGACCGTCGCTTCGGGCAGAAGTCGCTCGAGCGCCAGCGAATCAGCGATGTGGCGTGACCAGACATCACCGATTGTCGCCGGCGCGACGAGGTTCATGCGGGTCTGCCATTCGGTCAGCAACGCAACGTAGCGGTCAAGCCGCTCGAGCGTTTCACGTGAAACATTATGTGTGGACAGGAACTCCGCCCGTCCGCGCTCCTGCGCCGCCGCCACATCCGCCGGACGCGGCTTCGGGGCCGAACGCGTCTTGGTCACCGGTCGGATATAAGGCCTCGCCGGCTTTTCCGAATCGCGATCACGCCGCATGGGAAATCTCCGCCCGACGCAGCGCGACCAGAATGATCGCCAGGGCGGCGGGGGTCATCCCGTCGATGGCCTCGGCCTCGGCAATCGACGCCGGACGCAGGTCCATCAGCTTCTGGCGCAGCTCGTTGGAGAGGCCGACCATCGCCATATAGTTCAGATCGGCGGGGAGGGCCCGCTTCTCGTCCCGGCGCAGCCGTTCCTGGTCCTTGCGCTGACGGTCGAGATAGACGTCGTAGGCCGCTTCGATCTCGATCCGCTCCCGGATCGGACCGGAGAATTCGGCAAGCTCCGGCCACACCTTGGCGAGCCGATCGAGATCGACATCGGTCTGGGACAGAAGCTGCCACGCCGACCGGCGTCGGCCGTCGAGATTGACTGGCAGGCCATGGCGCTGGGCTTCCGACGGCGTCAGGGTCGATGCTTCCAACCGGGCGCGGGCCGCCTCCAGCGAGGCTTCGCTCGCCTCGAACACCTTGCGGCGTTCGGCATCGATGATGCCCAGCGACAGGCCGAGCGGGGTCAGGCGCCGGTCGGCATTGTCGGCACGCAGCGACAGCCGGAATTCGGCCCGCGACGTGAACATGCGATAGGGCTCCGAGACACCCGTACGGGTCAGATCGTCGATCATCACGCCAATATAGGCGTCGGCCCGGCCGATGGTGACGGCCTCGCTGCCGGCAGCCGAGAGGGCGGCGTTCAGCCCGGCAATCAGCCCCTGTGCGGCAGCTTCCTCATAGCCGGTCGTGCCATTGATCTGGCCGGCGAGGAACAGCCCCTCGGCGCGGCGCACGGCCAGCCGACGGTCGAGTTCACGCGGATCGACATGGTCGTATTCGATGGCATAGCCGGGCTTGCGCAGTTCGACCCGCTCAAGGCCGGGGATCGACCGCAGGAAGAGTGTCTGAACGTCCTCCGGCAGCGAGGTCGACAGGCCATTCGGATAGATGGTGTCGTCGTCGAGGCCTTCCGGCTCCAGGAAGATCTGGTGACCGTCGCGATCGCCGAACTTGACGATCTTGTCCTCTATCGACGGGCAGTAGCGCGGACCGTTGCCCGCAATCTGTCCGGAATACAGCGCCGAACGCCCAAGATTGTGGCGGATGATCGCATGGGTTTCCGGCGTCGTCCGCGTGATCCCGCAATCGATCTGGCGGTTGGCGATGGTCGTCGTCAGATAGGAGAAGGGTACCGGCACATCGTCAGGCGCCTGGCGGTCGAGCCCGGCCCAGTCGATCGTGCGGCCATCGAGCCGCGCCGGCGTGCCGGTTTTCAAACGGCCGAGCGTCAGCCCCAGACGGCTGAGCGTTCCCGACAGACCGGTCGAGGGGTCTTCGCCCATTCGGCCCGCGGGGATCTTCTGGTCGCCGATATGGATCAGGCCGGAGAGAAATGTCCCGGTCGTCAGGACGACGGCGCGGCAGCTCATCGTCCGGCCGTCGCCGAGAACGATCCCGGTGACACGGTTCGCATCGTCGAGGGTCAGATCGGCAACATCGCCCTCGATCACCTCGAGGCCCGACTGGGCGCGAATGGCGGCCTGCATCGCCTCGCGATAGAGGCGGCGATCGGCCTGGGTGCGCGGGCCGCGTACGGCCGGTCCCTTGCGGCGGTTGAGCAGGCGGAACTGGATGCCGGCAGCATCGGCGACCTGGCCCATCAATCCGCCGAGGGCATCGATCTCGCGGACGAGGTGGCCCTTGCCGATCCCGCCGATGGCGGGATTGCAGCTCATCGCCCCGATCGTGTCGAAGCGGTGGGTGACGAGAGCGGTGCGGGCACCGGCGCGCGCGGCCGCGCTGGCCGCTTCGCAGCCCGCATGACCGCCGCCAATGACGACGACATCGAAAGAGTGTTCCATGGCGATGGGTAAAGACCGCGCCGTGCGGATCTGTCAATCCGGACAACGTTGCGAGGTAACGAAACCGGCCCAGTGCGACCTGTGGGCGCTGCCCCGGTGTTCCACGTGAATCACTTGCCGATGCAGAACTCGGAAAAGATGACCTCGAGCAGATCCTCGACGCCAACCTGACCGGTCAGCGCGCCAAGCCGATGGCTGGTCCGGCGCAGTGTCTCGGCGCGGACTTCCGCCGGAATGTCCGGCGCGGCCTGAAACTCGGTCAGAAGCCGCAACGCATCGCTGATCAGTTCCCGGTGGCGGGTACGAGCGGGGACGACATCGTCGGGATCGCCCACGGCCGCCGCCGCGATATTCGCGATCCGGTCGACCAGATCGGCGAGCCCTTCGCCCGTGCGGGTGGAGATCGCCAGATCGCAGCCGGGGTCGTGGGGTGGAGCGCCGCCCGTCAATTCGTCCTGGTCGATCTTGGTGCGGATCGTGAGAATAGGGCGGGTAGATGCGTGCTGATTTCCGGGCGCCTCTTCCGGTGCTGGTTCCTGTCCGGCGAGCATCAGCGGGTGTTTCACGTGAGTCAGCAGCCCGCTCAGCCATTCCAGTGTCGTCGGGCCGGCATGCTGGTCCACCAGCGCCAAGATGAGATCGGCCTCATCCATCACCGCGCGCGCCCGCTCGATACCCATCGCCTCGATCCGGTCGGCCGTCTCGCGGATGCCGGCGGTGTCCGAGAAGCGCACGGGGATGCCGCCGAGATCGAGGGTCGCCTCGATGACGTCCCGCGTGGTGCCGGGGATTTCGGTGACGATGGCGACCTCCCGGTCGGCGAGTGCGTTCAGGAGACTGGACTTGCCGGCATTGGGCGCACCGACGATCGCCACCTTGAAGCCTTCGCGCAGGATTTCGCCGCGGTCCGCCTTGGCGAGATGGGCCCGCATGGCCTCGGCGACCTCAGCCACCTGCCGCTCAACGCCGCTGGCGACGTCGTCGTCCACATCGCCTTCGTCGGCAAAGTCGAAGGACGCTTCGATCATCGCCCGTGCGTTGGTGAGATCGCGCATCCAGCCCTCGTAGAGGGCCCGCAGGGCGCCGCCGGCCTGGGCGACGGCCATGCGGCGCTGGGCTTCGGTGCTAGCCGCCAGGAGGTCGGCAAGGCCTTCGGCTTCGGTCAGGTCGATCCGACCGTTCTCGAAGCCGCGCCGGGTGAATTCGCCTGCCACGCCGAAGCGCACGCCGGCAATGCTTGTCGCCGCCTCCAGGAAGGCCGCCACGACGGCGCGGCCCCCGTGGAGGTGGAATTCCGCCAGATCCTCGCCGGTGACGCTGCCCGGGCCCGGGAAGAACAGCGCGATCCCACGGTCAATCGTCCGGTCGGCGGCGTCGCGGAAACGGCGCAGGCTGGCGCGCCGCTCGGGCGGCACCGATCCTGCCAGGCGCTCCATGACCTCCCGCGCAGCCGGACCGCTGACGCGCACGACGGCGACCCCGGCGGGCAGGGCGCCTGAGGAAAGGGCGGCGATGGTGTCGCTATGGGTCAAGCGGGGCCTCGATAGGCTCGATTCAGATAGCTACGGGGCCGGCGCGAAACTGGCGCCCGGATGGACCTCAGGCGACCCGACAGATCACCGCGCCGGTGGCACTGCGCAATTGCAGCGGCACGACTTCGAAGACATGTTTGGGCGTACCGGCCGCGGCCCAGACGGTGGCATGCTGGAAGAGGTCCTCGTCCATATAGACGGACAGCTCCCCAGTTGCACCGAGCGGCGAGACGCCGCCAATGGCAAAGCCCGTTGCGGAGCGGACGAAATCCGCGTCGGGGCGCTCGAGAGCCTCGCCTATGGTCTGGACCGCCAGCGCCTCGTCCACGCGATTGGCGCCGGATACCAGCAGCAGATAGGCCCTGCCGGTGTCCCTGCCGCGGAAGACCAGCGACTTGACGATCTGGCCGACACTTGCGCCGACCGCCTGGGCCGCCTCCTCCGCCGAGCGCGCGGAGCTGCTCGTTTCGACCACGGAGATCTTCAGCCCTTTGTCGATCGCCGCCGCCTCGACCCGTGCCACGGCTACCGGTTTCTCGCCCATTGTCATCCTCCCCCGATGCGTCCTGCCGTTTTCGGGCCGGCGCGGAACGGAATCAAGAGGCCTTTGGCGTGGCTCCTAGGCTGACGCGCGCTCGATACGAAAACGGCGACCGCTGAGGGTCGCCGTTTCACGTGAATCATGCCCTTGGCGTTCGATCAGGTGTTCATCTGATCGAAGAAGTCAGCATTGGTCTTGGTCTGCTTTAGCTTGTCATTGAGGAACTCGATCGCATCGGTCGTGCCCATGGGCGACAGGATACGGCGCAAGACGAAGATCTTCTGCAGATCCGCCTTCGGGACCAGGAGGTCCTCCTTGCGGGTGCCGGACTTGAGGATGTCCATGGCCGGGTAGATCCGCTTGTCGGCGACCTTGCGGTCGAGGACGATTTCCGAATTGCCCGTGCCCTTGAACTCCTCGAAGATGACCTCGTCCATGCGGCTGCCGGTATCGATCAGCGCCGTCGCAATGATGGTCAGCGAGCCGCCTTCCTCGATATTACGCGCTGCGCCGAAGAAGCGCTTCGGACGCTGCAGGGCGTTGGCGTCGACACCACCGGTCAGCACCTTGCCGGAAGACGGGACGACCGTGTTGTAGGCGCGGCCGAGACGGGTGATGGAATCGAGGAGGATGACCACGTCGCGGCCATGCTCGACCAGGCGCTTGGCCTTCTCGATGACCATTTCGGCAACGGCCACATGGCGCTGCGCCGGCTCGTCGAAGGTCGAGGAGACCACCTCGCCGCGCACCGAGCGCTGCATGTCGGTGACTTCCTCGGGCCGCTCGTCGATCAACAGAACGATGAGGTAGCACTCGGGATGGTTGGCCGTGATCGAATGGGCGATGTTCTGGAGCAGCACCGTCTTGCCGGTACGCGGCGGCGCGACGATCAGCCCGCGCTGGCCCTTGCCGAGCGGTGCGACCAGGTCGATCACCCGGGCCGACATGTCCTTCTTGCCGGTGGGCTCGTCGAGCTCCATCTTGAACCGCTCGTCGGGATAGAGCGGCGTCAGATTGTCGAAGTGGCTCTTGTAGCGGATCTTCTCCGGATTGTCGAAGTTGATCGTGTTGACCTTCAGAAGAGCGAAGTAACGTTCGCCTTCCTTGGGACTACGGATCGGTCCTTCGACAGTATCGCCTGTCTTCAACTGAAACTTGCGGATCTGCGACGGCGAGACATAGATGTCGTCGGGGCCGGGAAGATAGTTCGCCTCGGGCGAGCGCAGGAACGCGAAACCGTCCTGCAGGATCTCGACGACGCCTTCGCCGATGATCTCGACTTCCTGCGCCGCAAGCTGCTTGAGAATTGCAAACAGCAATTCCTGCTTGCGCAGCACGGAAGCGTTCTCGACGTCGTTCTCTTCGGCGAACGCGATCAGTTCCGGCGCGCTCTTGTTCTTCAGGTCCTGAAGTTTCATTCGGGAAAGGCTCTTTACGGGGTTCGTCCGGAAAGTTCTTCCAGACAATCAAGGCGGAGATGGGAAAACGCTGGGCCGGAAACGCGAACTGGTCTGCGGCGGGGGATCGACGCGGCGGAAACGTCGCGCATCGCCCAAAGGCGGGATGTAGGCGCTACACATAGACCGACAATCCCCGCAGCGCAAGGCGTTCGGCGACTTGTGGTGGCCGCGGCGGGGACGTCCGGGCGAAGGGCCTGCCGCAGGCGGTTCGTGTCGGATGCCGCGTCGATAAGCGACGGGGCCGGCGGATCAGTCTCTTTCCGGGGCCGGCTTCAGCCGCAGCGCCCGCAACGCCGTTGCTACGACCTCGTCTGCCGGCAGATCCACGGACACCACGATGCCGTCCTCGTCGACCTGCAGCGGCTCGAGCGTGTCGAACTGCGATTTCAACAGCGACACTGGCATGAAATGGCCCTGCCGGGTCGCCATGCGCCGGCCGACCAGATCGGGGGTGGCGGTCAGGCAGACGAAGCGCACGCGCGCATCGGCTTCACGCAGAAGATCGCGATAGCTGCGCTTCAGGGCCGAACAGGTGACGACAGTGGACCGCCCGGCACGGGCCTCAGCGCTGATCCAGTTGCGAATGGACGCCAGCCAAGGTGCCCGGTCGGCGTCGTCGAGCGGTGTGCCGGATTCCATCTTGGCAATATTGGCGGCGGGGTGAAACTCGTCCGCCTCGGCATAGGGCCAGGCCAGCATTTCGGCGAGGCCCGCGGCGGTGGTCGTCTTGCCGACGCCGGCAGGTCCCATCACCACGAGGCACGTTGCCCGGTCCATCTGCGTATCAGTCATCGATCCCTCGGGGCACGGTCGGCGTCGCGGCACGCGATACGATTGCGACGACCCGTTTCGCACGGGTGTTGAGAAGAATGCGTCCTGCGCGGCAGTATAAGACAGGGATCAGAACGGTTTCACCACGACGAGGATGACGATCACGATCAAGAGGACGGTCGGCACCTCGTTCATGATCCGCCAATGCCGCGACGGCTTGGTGTTGGCGTCATTGGCGAAGCGGCGCACCGAAGCCGAGAAATAGCCGTGAACACCGGACATCAGAACGACCAGGGCGATCTTGGCGTGCAGCCAGCCATTGCCGCCGGAAAACCAGCCGCCCCTCACCGCCAGCCAAAGGCCGGCGACCCAGGTGACGATCATCGCCGGGTTGATGATCGCCTTGAGCAGCCGTCGCTCCATGATCTTGAAGGTCTCTGACTGTGGCGTGCCGGTCGCAGCGTCCGCGTGATAGACGAACAGCCGCGGCAGATAGAGCATGCCCGCCATCCAGGCGATCACCGCCAGGATGTGCAGCGTCTTCATCCACAACAGGGCTTCCACCGGCACCAGCCAGAACACGGCGGTGATCACGGCGGCCATGACGGCGAGGGCGATAATGGCCTTCTTCATGCAACGATCCTTCGAGGCTGATGCAGCGCGCCTTCACTGAATGACGCCCGGGACGAGAGACCGGCGGCAGAGCGCCCCGCGACATAACCCGAAGCCCGCAGGCTTCCAAGTCCGGCGCGTGGCCATGCTCGCACGGCGAGGAACCTAGCCGCGGATGCGCTTCAACAGCGCCTCGACATGGGCGATCGGCGCATCCGGGGTGATGCCGTGGCCGAGATTGAAGATCAGCGGCCCGTCGCCGAGCCCTTCCAGGATCCGGTCGACGCCCTCGTGGAGCGCCTTGCCGCCGGCAATCAGCCGCAGCGGATCGAGATTGCCCTGGATCGCGCCTTCCGTCTGCAGCGCGCGTGCCTGGTCCATCGGCACCGTCCAGTCGAGACCGACGGCGTTGACGCCGGTCTTCTGGCGATAGCCGTTCAGCAGCGAACCCGCGCCCTTTGCAAAGCCGATGATCTTGGCGTCCGGCACCGCGGCACGGACCTTCTCGACCATCCGTGCGACGGGTTTTACCGCATAGGCCTCGAAGGACGCCTCATCCAGAACGCCGGCCCAGGAATCGAAGATCTGGACGCAGTCGGCACCGGCCTGGAGCTGCCGGATCAGATAGTCGGCGCCCATCTCGGCGAGGAGATACAGAAGCTGCTCCATCTCGTCGGGATGGCGATAGCCGAACAGCCGTGCCGGCGCCTGGTCGGGCGTGCCGTGGCCGGCGATCATGTAGGTCGCCACCGTCCAGGGCGCGCCGCTGAAGCCGATCAGCGAGGTCTCTTCCGGCAGTTCCTTGCGCAGCCGCGCCACCGTCGCGATCACCGGTGCCAGATGCGTGTCGGCGCGGCTCGGATCGAGGCGGGCGATCTCGTCGGGACGGATCGGCGTCAGCTTCGGTCCCTCGCCCTGCACGAAATGCAGACCGCGATCGAGCGCATCAGGAATGACCAGAATGTCGGAGAACAGGATCGCCGCGTCGAATCCGAAGCGTCGGATCGGCTGAAGCGTCACTTCCGTCGCAAAATCGGGATTGTAGCAGAGCTCGAGGAAGCCCCCGGCCGTCTGACGGGTGGCCCGATATTCCGGGAGATAGCGACCGGCCTGCCGCATCAACCACACCGGAGGGGGGAAGATGCGTTCGCCTTCCAGGACACGGACAAGCTTGCGCGTCTTCATCAGGTCAGGGCTCCCATTAAAAAAGAAAGATTTCTTTCAGATGAGTCTTTTGATTCTATGACTCGGTGGATTGCAGGAATTCACAGGGTCCCGCCTAGATGGAGCCCTTAGCAGGATCGTCCACAGGCCGGAATGCCGCACCGTGTCGTCAGGGGACAATCCCGGGGACGATCGCCGGATCCGATCGGTCTATCAGCAGCTTGCATCCTGTTGCCAGGAACGCCCCGCCTGGGGATGAGTTTGGGATGACGCGGGACGAATCGCTTTTGTCCCCAGTCTTCCGCAATCGCCATGCCCAAGCGGATCCTCTTGCCGATTGTGGACAAGACGGGGGTTTGTCACCGGCCCGACGGATGACGTCTTCGACCCATCGACTACTCCCGCACAACCCACAGGCTGCGAAGAATCCCGGGAGGGAATCGGCTTCGCCCTTGTGCCGACGGGGAGAATCGAGTCCGGCGCCCTCCATGGCAATTCTGCCTGTCAGCGGCTATCAGTCGGGCCGTACGTGACGAAACCGGTACAATGGGATTCACATGTCCAAGGGCATCGTGCTCGCCTCGAGCAGCGTCCACCGCCGCGAGCTACTGAAGAACGCCGGCATCGATTTCACCGCTGAATCCAGCGATCTCGACGAGCGCGCCATTGAGGCGCCGCTCCTGGAATCCGGTGTCGGGCCGGAGGATGTCGCCGCGATCCTCGCCGAGGCCAAGGCGACGGACGTGTCCGAGCGCCATCCGAACGAGATCGTCATCGGGGCGGACCAGACGCTGTCGCTGGGCGACGAGGTCCTGCACAAGCCTGCCAATATGGAAGAGGCGCGGCGCACGCTTCTGAAGCTGTCCGGCCGCACGCACCAGCTCAACAGCGCCGTGGTGCTGGTGGAGGGCGGCAAGGTCACCTGGCGGCACGTCGCCACGGCGACGATCACCCTGCGCGCGCTCGATCCCGGTTTCGTCGGACGTTATCTCGCCCAGGCCGGCCGCAAGGCGACCACCAGCGTCGGCGCCTACCAGATCGAGAAGGAAGGCATCCAGTTGATGGAGCGGATCGAGGGTGACTATTTCACCATCATCGGCCTGCCGCTGCTGCCCTTGCTGAAGGAATTGCGGGAGCGCGGCGAAATCGATGGCTGATGCGGACTGGACGCCGAAACCCTATGTCAGCGGTGCCGAGCGCCCGCGCGGCGAAGGCTCGATCTTCGATCCGAACGTGACGCCCGCCAGGTCCGATGGCCCGCGTGCCTTCGTCACCGGCTGGCCGGTCTGGCATTCCCGCTCTCCAGCCATCCATCGCAGCTGGCTGAAGGAATTCGGCTTGCCCGGTTCCTACGAGCGGGTCGGGGTGCCGCCCGAGGAGATCGGCGAATTCCTCAAGACGCTGCGCCGCCAGGGCTATGTCGGCGGCAACGTCACCATTCCCCACAAGCTGGCGGCGCTCGAAGCCGTGTCGCGCCGCGACGCGGCGGCCGAGGCGATCGGCGCGGTCAACACGATCTGGTTCGAGAAGTCCGGCCGCATGGTCGGCGGCAACACCGATGCCTATGGCTTCGCGGCCAATCTCGACGAAAGGCTGCCGAGCTGGGCCGATGCGGAGGTCGCCACCGTGCTGGGGGCGGGCGGCGCCTCCCGCGCCGTGATCTTCGCGCTTCTGAAGCGTGGCGTGAAACAGGTGCGGGTCGTCAACCGCACCATCGAACGGGCCGAGGAACTCGCCGCACGCTTCGGCCCGCGCGTCTCCGCCCATGCTGAATCCGAACGCACGATGCAGCTCGCCGCCGCCGACCTTCTGGTCAATACGGTGCCGATCCCGGCGCCCGATCCCGACGACGAGACGCCCGACTGGTTCGAGCCGCGACTGCCGGATCTCTCGGCCCTCCGCGACGGTGCCCTTGTGACCGATATCGTCTATGTGCCTCTGATGACTCCGATTCTCGCCGCCGCGGCGGAGCGGGGGTTGCGCCATTGCGACGGTCTCGGCATGCTGCTGCATCAGGCGGTGCCCGGTTTCGAACGCTGGTTCGGCCAGCGGCCCGAAGTCTCCGAGAACCTGCGCGCCAGGATCGTCACCGACATTGAAAACGGCGTATGAGCAGAAATTCTGCAATTCATACACATCGGCTGACGCACGGTATCGCGCGCCTGTGGTGCTGCTGATGATCGTGCTCGGCCTCACCGGCTCCATCGGCATGGGCAAGTCCACCACCGCGGCGATGTTCGCGGAACAGGGCGTGCCTGTTCACGACGCCGACGCCGCCGTCCACCGCCTCTATGCCGGACGCGCCGCGCCGCTGATCGAGGCCGCCTTTCCCGGCACCGTCGTCGACGGGGTGGTCGATCGCAAGGCGCTGTCGGCAAGCGTCGTCGACGATCCGGACGCGATGCGCCGCCTGGAGGCGATCGTCCATCCGCTGGTCGGCGAAGAGGAGCGCGCCTTCCTCGACGGCGCCCGCCAGTCCGGTGCGGCGCTGGCGGTTCTCGACATTCCGCTGCTGTTCGAAACCGGCGCCGACAAGCGATGCGACAAGACGCTCGTTGTGACCGCCAGCCCGGAGATCCAGCGTGAGCGCGTGCTCGCCCGCCCGGAGATGAGCGAGGCCAAGTTCGCGGCGCTGATGGCTCGCCAGATGCCCGACGCCGACAAGCGCGAACGCGCCGACTATGTCATCGACACGGGCAACGGCATGGAGGCCGCGCGCCTCGCCGTGACGGCCATCATAATGCGCCACGCCGCCGGCTGACGCCGTTCGCGGTCGCCGCTCCGTCAGGCGGCCGCGACGAGACGCGCCGGCTTCGCGGTTGCGGCTTGGATAGCCACACGGTTGCGCCCCTCGCGCTTGGCCCGGTAGAGCGCGTCGTCCGCCCGCGCGATGGCATCCTGCGCCGGTTCGGCGCCCTGCAGCATCGCCACCCCGAAGCTTGCGCTCAGCGAGTGCCCGTCGTCGAGCGCGGGATCCCGGCAGGCGTGGAAGGCCCGCCGGATCGCCTCGGCCGCGCCTGCCGCGGCGTCCAGGGTCGCGTCGGGCAGCAGCAGCGCGAATTCCTCGCCGCCCAGCCGGCCAGCCGTTCCTTCCGACCGTGAGAGGATCTCGGCAAAGCCCTGGATTACGCGATCGCCGACCGGATGGCCGTAGCGGTCGTTGACCGTCTTGAAGTGATCGATGTCGCAGACGATGATCGCGGCGCCAGCAGGGGCGGCTTGGGTGGCCACACGCTCGAAGGCGGCCCGGTTGAGGAGATCGGTGAGGTCGTCTCGCTCGCTGCGGATGCGATAGCGCCGGATCACATTGCCGACGATGCGGGCGATGATGAGCAGCACCGCGGCGGGGGCCAGCAGTCCCGAGACCAGCATCAGTGCCCGCTCCAGATCGCTCTGGGCGATGTTCGCGACCGGCGTCGTTCCCTCGAAGAGCAATGGGAACAGCGGCATCCGCACGATCAAGAGGACAGCCATCCCCGCAAGCGCGACGAGAAGGCCGGTCTCGACGCCGCCGCGACCCTTGAGGCCCCAGAGGCAGAGGATCGCGTCGACCAGCACCAGCAGCGCCGCGAACTGGAAGGGCAGCGTCTGAAGGATCGGGGCGGCATTTCCGGCGAGGAGCAAGAGCGACATCGCCGTCAGGCCGGCGGTCGCCATCCACAGGGGCCGGGCGACAGGCGAAGTCCGAGCGCCCGCCGAACCGATTGGGTGACACAGGAATAGGCGGCCGGGATCAGCATTGTCACCGCCGCCATGGCGGCAATCGAGCCGCCGTCGATCCCGAGGACGACGGTTTCAGCGGCGCCGCAGGTCAGGCCAGCGGCGAGCCACACCAGCGCCGACTGGCCGCGCAGGCCCAGACAGATCAGACCGCACAGGAGCGCGAGCGAGGCGACGACCCCGAAAATGACCGCGTGCAGACTGACTGCCACATCCAATGCCCGTTCTCCCCTGATTGCTTTTCGCAACTGACGCTAAGACGCTGCGACTTGCGCGGGTCTTGCGAGGGCCGGTCGACGCGTAGACCGATGCCGAGGATCGCCTCGGCACGTTTGGCTTAGACTTCGCATAGTAAGAACGAAAAGTGAACATGGAGCGAAGCTCGGGGATACTTCGAGCGGATGCCGGCAAGCTCTTGTCTCTGCTCTTCCGGTCACCGAAAAGGGGCGGTCAGCGGGAGCCTTCATGCGCGAAATCGTCTTCGATACCGAAACCACCGGCCTCGATCCGGATGTCGAGCGGGTCATCGAGATCGGCGGGGTGGAATTGTGGAACCACATTCCGACCGGCAAGAACTACCACGCCTTCATCCGTCCGGCCGGCCGCAAGGTCGACCCGGCCGCCTTCGACGTGCACGGCATTTCCGACGACTTCCTGGCCGACAAGCCTCTGTTCTCCGAGATCGCCGACGAGTTCCTGGAGTTCTTTTCCGGCGCCAAGCTGATCGCGCACAACGCCGCCTTCGACGTGCGCTTTCTCAATGCCGAACTGAAGCGCATCGACCAGCCGCCGATCGATCCGAGCGTCGTGATCGACACCCTGCCCATGGCGCGGCGCAAGTTCCCGATGGCGCCGGCGACGCTCGACGCGCTCTGCTCCCGTTTTTCGGTCGACACGTCGCGCCGCGACAAGCACGGCGCCCTGCTCGATTCCGAGCTTCTGGCGGAAGTCTATATCGAGCTGATCGGCGGCCGGCAGGCGGCACTGGGCCTGGCGGTCGAGGAAGATGCCCACGAGGACGCGGACGGCAATGTCTGGCGGATCGCGCCGCGGCCGGTGCCGCTGCCGCCGCGCCTGTCGCAGGACGAGATCGCCCGGCACCGTGCCTTCGTGTCCACCCTCGGCGACGAGGCGATCTGGTGGAACTATCTGGAGCGGCCGGAGGCCGAGGCGTCCCCGGGCTGAGCCCGGCCGCATTCCTTCGAAAGCCCTGCCATGAAAAACGCCGGCAAACCCGATGGGCTGCCGGCGTATTCTTGCGTTCTGAAACCGCAGCTTAGCTGGGCTGAACCTGCTGGCGGGCGCGCTCTTCGGCCATGCGCTGCTGGAACAGCTGGGCGAAGTCGATCGGGTCGATCATCAGCGGCGGGAAGCCGCCATTGCGGGTGATGTCGGCCATCACCTGGCGCGCGAAGGGGAACAGCAGGCGCGGGCACTCGATGAACAGCACCGGCAGGAGATGCTCCTGCGGGAAGTTCTGCAGCTTGAAGACGCCGCCATATTCCAGCTCGACGGCGAACATCATCTCTTCGCCTTCGCCGGCCTTGGCGTTCAGCGTCAGGCGCACGTCGTAGTCGCCGTCCGAACCCTGGATCGGGTTGGCACCGACATTGACGCCGATATTGATGTTCGGCGCCTTGGTCTGGCCGCGCAGGACGCCCGGCGCACTCGGGCTCTCGAAGGAGAGGTCGCGAATATACTGCGTCAGGATGTTGATGCGGGGCGGGTTGGCGTTCTCGTCGCCGCCGGCGCCGTTTCCGCCATTCGTCGCATTCAGATCGTTGGTCTCGGACATGGTCTGCTCCCGTATCGCTGATGACCCGGCAGGGCCGGCGCCTGTTCGCGCGCTCGTGCCGGGTGAAGAGCCGGAGGGGCCGACGGTCCGTCCGGCAGGAAAAACACGGGGGCGAGCGCTATCACGCGGGGGGCATCAGAACAAGACGATCCGCGGCCGGGCGCGAGCGGCCCGGCATCGGCGCCCCCGCTCAATGCAGGCGGCGGCCATTGGTCTCGCCGTCGCCATCCTCCGGCTCGTGCCAGGGCGACGCCGGATCGGGCCCGCGGCGAAATTCCTCGCCTGACAGATCGACGACGTCGGGACCCGCCGCGTAAGGCGGGTCGCGGCGCGGCTGCCCGCCCATGCCGGACCCGAAGCTGTTCTGGCCGACGACGACGACGCGGGACTTCAAGAAGTCGAAGATGCGCGAGCGGACGCCCGGCACGAACAGGAGGAAGCCGAGCGCGTCGGTGACGAGGCCCGGGGTCAACAGGAGGACGCCGGCCATCGCGATCATCACGCCGCTGACGAGATCGCGTCCCGGCACCCGGCCGGCACCGATTTCCGCCTGGATGCGGGCCAGCGTCGAGATGCCCTGCTGTTTCAAGAGGATCGAGCCGATCACGGCGGTCAGGATGACGAGACCCAGCGTCGGCCACAGGCCGATGGCATTGCCCACCAGGATGAACACCGCGATCTCCAGGATCGGGATGGCGAGCAGCAGAAAGGGTATCAGGGCGAAGGGCATGGTCCGTCTTCTCCTTGCGCGGCCGTTCGATGGCCAAAACCCGTCTTTGCGGGCCCCTGGCCGGACATGTGCGGTTTGGCCGCCGCCTCGGGACATAGGAACTGCGGAAACAAATTTGAATGCGCCGCCCCTCGTCTCTATATGACGACGAATGACTTGACCGGCCATTAGGGGTGACGACGCGCAATGAGTTTTGGGACGATCTTCTTTATCATTGTTGCGGCGATCGTCCTGTTTCAGCTGCGAAGCGTTCTGGGCAAGCGTACGGGCAGCGAGCGTCCGCCCTTCGACCCCTATTCGCGCCGGGATGCGCCGCGCGACGACGCGGCGCGCAACGACAATGTCGTGACCCTGCCCAACCGCCGCGGCGGCACCGAGATCGAAGGCGAGGCGGCCCCGGCGGCCACGCCCTACGAGGCGATCGACAAGGTCGCCAAGCCGGGCACGCCGGTCAATGCCGAGCTGCGCCGGATCCGCGACGCCGATCCTTCCTTCGATCCGAAGGAATTCCTGGACGGCGCCAAGGTCGCCTATGAAATGATCGTGACCGGCTTTGCCGATGGCGACCGCAAGCTCCTGAAGAACCTGTTGTCGCCGGATGTCTACCAGGGCTTCGAGCAGGCGATCAGCGAACGTGAGCAGCGCGACGAGCGCATGCAGTTCTCCTTCGTCGGCATCGACGACGCCACCATCGTCTCCGCCGAGCAGAAGGACCGTGAGGCGATGGTCACCGTGCGCATCGTCGCGCAGATCATCTCGGCCGTCGTCAAGCCCGACGACACCGTGGTCGACGGCGATCCGGAGACGGTGGTCGAGGTCAAGGACGTGTGGACCTTCGCCCGCGACACGCGCTCGCGCGATCCGAACTGGAAGCTGGCCGGGACCGAGTCCGAAGACGCGTGAGCCGGAGCGGCGACGATGACGGCATTCGTTCGCCGGCAATGGTCCGATCTTCAAGGCTGGGACGGCGCTGATCATGCAGCGGCGCTGTCGGCCTTTCGCGCCAGCGCCGCCCGGCTCGAACAGGGCAGTTTCCCCACCGGTTCGCTCGGGATCGACGCCGAGGCCTTTGCCGAGGCCGCCCGCGCCGCGCTGAAGCCGGCCGGTGCGCTGGGCCAGATCGAGGCCCGCGCCTTCTTCGAACGCCATTTCGAGCCGTTGCAGATCCGTCCCGACGAGGCCGACACGGCGCTGTCCGGCTTCGTCACCGGCTATTACGAGCCCGTCGTTGCCGGCTCGCCGGTGCGCACCGAACGCTATCGCTTTCCCCTGTATGCGCCGCCGCCGGATCTGGTGAAGATCGACGACGTCTCGCGGCCGCCCGGCCTCGATCCCTATTTCCGCTTCGCCCGCCGCAAGCCCTGCGGCCTTCTGGAGGAATATGCCGACCGCGCCGCCATCGAGGCAGGTTCGCTGGATGGGATGGGCCTCGAGATTGCCTGGCTGGCCGATCCGGTCGACGCGTTCTTCATCCATATCCAGGGCTCGGCGCGGCTCGCCTATGAGGATGGTCGGCAGGTCCGCGTCGGCTACGCCGCAAAGACCGGCCACCGCTTCACCGCGATCGGCCGCATCCTGGTGGACGAGGGCGAACTGACCCTCGCCGAAGCCGACATGGACGGCATCCGGGCGTGGCTGGCGGCGCATCCGGAGCGCGTGCGCAGCCTCTTCGACCGCAATCGCTCCTTCATCTTCTTCCGCGAGACGCCGGTCGATGACCCCGAGCTCGGTCCCGTCGGCGCCGCCAAGGTGCCGCTGACGCCGCTGGCCTCCATCGCCGTCGACCGCGAACTGGCGACCTTCGGCGTGCCCTATTTCATTGCGGCGCCGGATCTTGCCATGGAGGGCGCGCCGTTCCGCCGCCTGCTGGTGGCGCAGGACACCGGCTCGGCCATTCTCGGCCCGGCCCGCGCCGACATCTTCGTCGGCTCGGGCGACGCGGCCGGCCGGATCGCTGGGCGAATCCGCCATGCTGCCGACTTCACCATTCTCGTGCCGCCGGCGCTGGCGGCACGCCTCGCCCGATGAAGCGCCGTCATCGCACGCTCAGCGTCGAGGATGCGCGCCTGTGGGCGAGCGTCGCCCGCTCGGCGGTGCCGCTGAAGGGCAAGTCGCATCCGCAGATGCCGCCCGAGGACGCGCCGGAACCCCCGACTGCACCGGCGCCGGTCAGTCGCAAGGGGTCGAAGGCGGCGGCGCCCGCCCTGCCGGCGCCGATCCAGCAGCCCGCGCCCCAGCCGCGACTGACGCAGCACCCGATCGAGCGTCCGACCCGCCGCAAGATCTCCAAGGGGCGGCTGCCTATCGAGGCGCGGATCGACCTGCACGAGATGACCCAGGGCGTCGCCCATGACGCGCTGGTCGGCTTCCTGCGCCAGTCTCAGGCCATGGGCCTGCGCCATGTGCTGGTGATCACCGGGCGGGGCGGATCGGGCGGGCATTTCGGCTCCCGCGGCGTCCTGCGCCGGGTCGTGCCCATGTGGTTCGGCAGCCCGGAGTTCCGCCCGCTCGTTTCCGGCTTCGACAGCGCCGAGCGCCATCATGGCGGCGACGGGGCGCTCTATGTGCGCGTCAGGCGGTTCGGATGACCCCGTTCGGCGAAAAGGTCCGGGCATTCCGCAAGGAGCGCGGCGTCACCCAGAGCCAGATGGCGGCGGCGCTTGGGGTCTCCAGCGCCTATCTCTCGGCGCTGGAGCATGGTCGTCGCGGCCGGCCGACCTGGGATCTCCTGCAGCGGATCATCGGCTATCTCAACGTCATCTGGGACGATGCGGAGGAGCTGGAGCGTCTGGCCGAACTCTCGCATCCCAAGGTGACCGTCGAGACCGCCGGCCTCGGCCCCGATGCGACGGCGCTTGCCAACCGTCTGGCCGAAACCATCGCCATCCTGCCCGAAGCGGATCTGAAGCGCCTGCGTGCCGAGCTGGAAGAGGCCGCCACCCGGGCCGAGGAAGCCTTGCGGGCCCGTCGCCGCCGCCGCTGAACGCGGAAACGAGCGCAAGACTCACGTGAAACAGGGCGGACCTCGGGCTTAAGCCTTTGTTTACCATGCCGGCCGGAGACTGCGGGCAAGGGCGCTGCTGCGGCGCCTGTGTCCTGTGGTGTCGCCGTCCGATGTGCCGCCTTCTCGCCTATGCCGGTCCGCCGGTCTTTCTCGATCGCCTGCTGATCGAGCCGCGTGCCTCGCTGATCTCGCAGTCGCTGGCTGCCCGGGAGGCGAAGACCGTCGTCAACGGCGATGGCTGCGGCATCGGCTGGTATGGCGAGCGGCCGGAGCCCGGCGTTTATCGCGCCATCCTGCCGGCCTGGTCGGACGCCAATCTCGTCTCGCTGTGCCGGCAGATCCGCGCGCCGCTCTTCGTCGCCCATGTGCGCTCGGCGACCTATGGCGAGGTCTCGACGGCCAATTGCCATCCCTTCGCGGATGGTAGGCACCTGTTCCTGCACAATGGCCAGGTGGGCGGCTATGCCCGTCTGCGCCGCCAGATCGACGCCTTGATCCCGGATGCGCTCTATCCGCGGCGTCGGGGCACCAGCGATTCCGAGGCGATCTTCCTGTCAGCCCTCGGGCGCGGTCTCGCCACCGATCCGGTCGGCGCCATTGCCGCGACGCTCGCCGAGATCGAGGCGACGGCCGGGCGCACCGGCGAGGCGGCACCAATCCGCTTCGCCGCGATCCACACCGATGGCGAAACCCTCTGGGCGTATCGCTGGGCCAGCGACGGCCCGCCGCCCTCGCTCTACTGGCGCAGGGAAGGCGAGGGCGTCGTCATTGCCTCCGAGCCCTGCGACGACGCGGAACGCTGGACGATGGTCGCCGCGGACACCGTCCTGACCATCCGCCGCGACGGCACGATGCGCAGCCAGGCGTTCTGTCCCCGACTGCCGGACCGGGCCGCCGCCTGAGGACGGCGCCTTACAGGATGAAGCGCGACAGGTCGGTGTCGCCGGCAATGCCGTCCAGCGCCTTGTGCACATAGGCGGCATCGACCGTGTAGCTCTCGCCGGACTTATCCGGCGCCTCGAAGGAGATGTCGTCGAGGACGCGCTCCATCACCGTCTGCAGTCGCCGCGCGCCGATATTCTCGATCGAGCCGTTCAGCGTCACCGCCGTGTCCGCCAGCGCGTCGATGGCATCGTCGGTGATCACCAGATCGACATTCTCGGTCTTCATCAGCGCGATATACTGCTTGATCAGCGAGGCCTCTGTCTCGGTCAGGATGCGGCGGAAATCTTCCTTGGTCAGCGCTCGCAGCTCGACGCGGATCGGCAGCCGGCCCTGCAGCTCCGGCAGGAGGTCCGAGGGCTTCGACACGTGGAAGGCGCCCGAGGCGATGAACAGGATGTGGTCGGTCTTCACCGAGCCGTGCTTGGTCGCCACCGTGGTGCCCTCGACCAGCGGCAGCAGGTCGCGCTGCACGCCCTCGCGGGAGACGCCGGCGCCGCTCTGGCCTTCCTTGTTGGCGACCTTGTCGATCTCGTCGAGGAAGACGATGCCGTTGTTCTCGACCGACGAGATCGCCTCGCGCACCAGCTGTTCCTGATCCAGCAGCTTGTCGGATTCCTCGCCGATCAGCAGGTCGTAGCTCTCGCGCACCGACGTCCGGCGCTGCTTGGTGCGCTGGCCCATCTTGCCGAACATCTCCGACAGGTTGAGGACGCCGATATTGGCGCCCGGCATCCCGGGAATGTCCATGCCACCCATCGGGTTGGACGTGTCGGAGACCTCGACGTCGATCTCCTTGTCGTCGAGCTCGCCGGCGCGCAGCTTCTTGCGGAAGGAATCGCGCGTCGCCGGCGAGGCGGTCTTGCCGACCAGGGCGTCCAGCACCCGCTCCTCGGCGCCCTGATGGGCCTTGGCCTTCACCTCTTCGCGCTTCTTCTCGCGCACCAGCCCGATGCCGATCTCGACGAGGTCGCGGATGATCTGCTCGACGTCGCGGCCGACATAACCGACTTCGGTGAACTTGGTCGCCTCGACCTTGATGAAGGGTGCGCCGGCGAGCCGCGCCAGGCGGCGCGAGATCTCGGTCTTGCCGACGCCGGTGGGTCCGATCATCAGGATGTTCTTGGGCATCACCTCTTCGCGCAGGCTCCCCTCCAGCTGCTGGCGCCGCCAGCGGTTGCGCAGCGCGACGGCGACGGCGCGCTTGGCGTCCTTCTGGCCGATGATGTGGCGGTCGAGCTCGGAGACGATCTCGCGGGGGGAAAAATCTGTCATGGATATCTCTTTCCAGGCCGGCGGGCCGCGCCGACACACGCTGGCATCGATGGGGGTCGGCCGGGCCGGCCACCATGGCAACTCGCCGCTAGATGGGGGTGGCGGCGCCATCCTGCCACCCTTGGCGACGGGTCGCCCGCGGCAGCCGGAAACGCAAACCATCCGATCGTCATGTCAAGACTTCAATCCTCGGCCCGGAGGGGCCAGTATGAGCCTTGTCCGATTCGCGGCGAGGCGCGCGAGGCGGACCTCAGAGATCGCGAGAGGCTGTGCCATCATGCCATCTTCGAACGGTTCGACGAGCGCCCCCGCGGGCGCCCCGGCCCTGAGCGACAGACTGCCCGGCGCAAGCGGCCAGGCGGATATCGGCGCGGCCGTGCCGGGCGCCCCCATGAGCGGCGCGCTCGACCGTCTCAACCGGCTCGCCCCGCCCTGGGACGAGATCGCGCTGACCCGGCTTCTCGGCGACGTGGCGACGGATTTCGGCTTCTCCCATGCCGCGGTCCTGTCGGTCCCCTCGACTGACGATGGCGGGACGGCGACGCGGCTCCTCCTGTCCAACTGGTCGGAGAGCTTCGGCCAGGCCTATGAACAGCTTGGCCTGCACCGCTCCAAGCTGGTCGTCGGCGCCCTGAAGACCGATCCCATGCCCTTCGTCTGGGACATCGACACGCTCTACGGCGCCGACGAACCCGACCCGTCGCCGGCCGCCCGCATGCTCATGGAGGCGGAGTACCTCGCCGGCGCCTTCTTCCCGGTGCACGGGCTCACCGCCTTCAACGGCGCCCTGTCCTTCGCCGGACGCAGCTGCGCCCTCCCGGCAGAGGCGATCCGCGAGCTGCATCTCTTCGCCTTCGCCCTGTTCGGCATGCTGGCGGCGGCGCGTTTCGAGGAGAACCGGCGCAACAATCCCCTGTCGGTGCGCGAGCGCGACTGCCTGAAGCTCGCCATGCTCGGCAAGACGTCATCCGAGATCGGCATCATCCTGAGCCTGTCCGAATACACCATCTCGCAATATCTGACGGCCGCCCAGCGCAAGCTCGACGCGTCCAACCGCACCCACGCCGTCGCCCTCGCCGCCCAGCTTGGCTATCTCTCCTGAACGGCCTGCAGCGCGTCAGCTGCGCTCGTCCAGGGTCCGTTCGAGCGTGGTTGTCACGAGATTGTTGAGGCTGACGCCGGCGCGTCGGGCCGCCGCGACCAGTTCCCGATGCAAACGCGGTTCGGCGCGCACAAGGAACTGCCCCGAATACGGCTTCTCCGGCTCCTCCCCGCGCTCGCGGCAGAACGCTAGATAGTCTTCGACCGATTCCGCCAGCGCCTTCTTCAGTTCCGATACCGAACCGCCCTGGAAAGTGATGACGTCCTGAAGATTGACGACCTCGCCGTGAAAGATCTCGGCGTCCTCGTCATAGGCGACGATCCCCTCGTAGCCCTTGTAATGCATCGTGTTCACGTCTGGACTCCCGCCTGCAGCAGAAAGCGTCTGAGTGAGCGCAGCGCGCCCTTGTCGGTTTCCTTGCGTGGATGCGGACGATGAAACACCGCGCGCGTGCCGCCGAGGCTGATCCGTATCCGCGAGCCTTGGCCTTCGGTGACCTCTGCGCCCATCGCTTTCAGCATTGCCTCGATATCGCGCCAGGCGATGCTGCCAGATATGGGCTCGGCGAAGACTGCGGCCAAGGTCTCGCGGTGCTTCCTGTTCATGTCAGATTGATATCACGAGATGGTATCGGTGCTGAAGCACGGTATGGGCGCTGGGAATCCTCGACGCTGCTCTAGATGACCGCCCATGAACGTCCTGCCCAAAGGCGTCCGGCACATTCCGGGCCATCTCTCCCGTGACGAACAGGTCGCGCTGGTCGATGCGGTGCGCGAGGTGGTGGCGGCCGCGCCGCTGTACCGGCCGGAAATGCCGCGGACCGGAAAGCCCCTGTCGGTGCGCATGACCAATTGCGGCGATCTGGGCTGGGTGACCGACCGGTCCGGCTATCGCTACCAGCCCACGCATCCGGTGACCGGCACGCCCTGGCCGGCGATCCCCCCGAAGCTTCTGGAGATCTGGCAGGACCTCGCCGCCTTCGATCATCCGCCGCAGGCCTGCCTCGTGAATTTCTACGAGGACACCGCCAAGATGGGCCTGCACCAGGACAAGGACGAGACCGATCTGTCGGCACCGGTCGTCTCCGTCTCGCTCGGCGATGACTGCCTGTTCCGTGTCGGCGAGACCACCCGCGGCGGCCGCACGACCTCGATCCGGCTGCATTCGGGCGACGTGGTCGTTCTCGGCGGCGAGGGGCGTCTGGCCTATCACGGCGTCGACCGGATCTACCCCGCGACCTCGACGCTCCTGAAGAAGGGCGGCCGGATCAACCTGACCCTGCGCCGCGTGACGGCCCCTGCGGGCACCTGATCATTCCGCCGGCTCGGTCTTCCCGGCTTCGGGCGGCTGCAACTTGGCAAGCAGCTCTGGCGGGAATGTCTGGTTGTAGATCGCCCGGCGGCTGACGGCTTCCCAGAACTCCCCCTGGACCGCCGGGTCGTCCGGCAGCTTGTAGCCGAGCTGCTTTGCCAGCGCCGGCAGATAGCAGTCGAAGCCGGCCCGCACCACACGGCCCCATCCCACGGCCCGATCGATGGCGAGTTCATAGCTTCCCCAGGCGACGCCGAGGCTCACAACCGCCGCCAGAAGCAGCCCGTACTCGCCGGAGTCCAGAAACGGGCGGACCTGCGAAATCCGCAGCGCATAGTCGAAGCTCATGGCGAAGACGACGATCAGGCCGATGGCCAGAAGGCCTGCCAGGAAGACGAAATTCATCGCGCAGTTCACCGCCGTGCGGACATCCTCGACCGCCTCGCGAAAATCATCCGAGAAGACCGTCGAGAGGTGAATCCAGAGCGGGATCGAATCGACCCGGTAGACGGCGCTCGAATAGGTCTCGAAGGCCCGGATGGCGTTGCCGAAGCGGGTCGGCAGGACGGATTCGGGTTTCTCCGGGTACCGGTCCACCCGCTGCCTGATGAGTTCGGTGTAGCGCGCGATATCACTTGCGGGAAAGGCATCGCCCTCGGCGATCCACCGGGCCCGCAGGGCCGCGATCTCGCTGTCGATGGCGTCGAGCTTCCGTTCTTCACGCGCCTTCAGTGGCTTGATCCAGGACACGGGAGGCCAGTAGCCCTCGAGCAGCTTGTAGAGAGGATCGTTGCCGAGCATCAGGAAGATCGCCAGCGTCCAGACGAGCAGGGCATTGTAGAGAACGTCGCCCAGCGTCACGGACTCGGTCAGTGTCGTGTAGAGCGCCGGATTGACCGGTTCGACGATCAGCAGCAGCGCGCAACTGTAGAAGACCAGCGCCGGAAACAGGAAGCCGACAATGAACGATCGATCGGCCAGCTTGGCGAGATTGGCGACCATGCTGCGGCTCCCGGCGGACTAGAAGGTATCGTCGGGCTCGTCGGAGCCGGGCCGCGGCCGGCCCGGCCCGATCGTCGGCTCACCGGGCAGCCCCATCCGCTCCATCTGATCGTGCCCGGGCGGGCGGACCCGTCGCCGCACCTTGGCCGCAACGCCGCGCGCGCGATCCTCCGGTCCCTGCTCCGGCTCGGCTTTACGCGTCGGCGGGGCCGGACCCGTGGTCGGCTCGCCGGGAAGGGCGGAACGGTTCATCACGCCGAGAAGCTCCGACATGCGGACGACCAGAAGATCCTGGCCCGAAACCCTGCGCTGCCTGCCGGCCGTTGGCGCGAAGAGCACATGGTCCCCCACCGCCATGTTCATCGAAGCGATCCGCCCCCTGCGCCGCCGTCCTGGGCCCACGGCGACGATCTCGCCCTCGGTCGGCTTGTTCGCTGCACTATCCGGCAGGACGCCGCCGGACGATTGCTCGGGTGGCGCTACGGGGCGGACGAGAATGCGATCCTGCAGCCGTCGGAACTTTATCGGCCGGAACTTCATCGGCCCCACCTCGATCGGCGTCCTGCTGAGGACCGGCGAACGGGCCGGCCCGGCGGCACGCGAAAGATGCAGGATAACGTAACGGAAGATATGCGCAAGGTTCCGGCCTTCGCGCCTGTCCGACGCGCTACGCGGCCGGCGGTCAGGCCAATCGAATGCCGCGAGCCTGCGCCCGGCTCAGAGCTTGCGCAGCGCGACCTGCTCGATGAGGTGATCCGGTCCCTTGCGCAGGATCAGGTCGGCGCGCGGCCGCGTCGGCAGGATATTGGCGTGGAGATTGATCTCGTTGATGTTCGACCACAGGCCCTGGGCGATGGTCAGCGCTTCCTCGGGCGAGATCTGCGAGTAGCGGTGGAAGAACGAGCCGGTCTCGCGGAACGCCGTTTCGCGCAGCCGCATGAAGCGCTCGATGTACCAGCGCTTGATGTCGGCCTCGTCGGCATCGATGTAGATCGAATGGTCGAAGAAGTCCGACACGAAGGGCACAGCCGTGCCGTCGGCCGGCATGTCGCGCACCTGCAGGACATTGAGGCCCTCGAAGATCAGGATGTCCGGCCGGTCGATGGTGACCTTCTGACCCGGCACCACGTCGTAGTAGAAATGCGAATAGACCGGCGCCTCGACCCGCGGCACGCCGGCCTTGATCTCCGACAGGAAGCGCAGGATCGCGCCGATGTCGTAGCTCTCGGGAAACCCCTTGCGCTGCATCAGACCCTCGGCCTGCAGCACCGCGTTCGGGTAAAGAAACCCGTCGGTGGTGATCAGGTCGACCTTGGGCGAGGACGGCCAGCGGGCGAGCAGTTCCTTCAGGACACGCGCCGTGGTCGACTTGCCGACCGCGACCGAGCCCGCGATGCCGATGATGAACGGCGTCTTCTGCCCCGAATCCTCGGCAAGAAAGCTCTGGCGCTGCCCGAACAGGAGCTGCGAGGCCTCGACATGGGCGTAGAGCAGGCGCGAGACGGCGAGATAGATCCGCGCGACTTCGTCGAGATCGACGGGGTCGCCGATCGAGCGGAGCCGGCGAACTTCATCGGCGGTCAGCGTCAGCGGCGCGTCGGCGCGAAACTTCGCCCATTCGGCCGCCGGAAAGATGCGGTAGGGCGAGAAACGCGACGGGGCGAGCTGGTCCATCATCCGGCCGAACTGTCGGGCCGCCCCGCCTTTTCCTGCAGGCCGGTCTGGGCCGTGCGCCTGCCGAGCTCGGCCATCACCGCCGATACCGGCACGTGGCGCAGATGCAGCGTCACGAGGAGGTGGTAGAGAAGGTCGGCGGCCTCGCTGGTCACCCGCGCATCATCCTGGGAGACGGCAGCGATCACCGTCTCCGTCGCTTCCTCGCCGAGCTTCTTGGCGACATGGCCAATGCCCTTGGCGGCGAGCGAGGCGGTGTAGGAGCCGGCGTCGTCGGAGGTCGCGCGGGCGGCGACGATGGTCTCCAGGTCGGCAAGGGTGAAATCGGTCATGATGCCCTTTCGTAGGCCGGCGCTCGCTGCGCGGATCCGCCGAGGCTTCGGTCAGTCCGGCGGGTCGAGCCGCATCGGGATGCCGGCGGCGGCCATATGGGCCTTGGCTTCCGCGATCGTATAAGTGCCGAAGTGAAAAATCGAGGCGGCCAGAACCGCCGTCGCATGGCCGTCGCGCACGCCGGCAACGAGATGATCCAGCGTGCCGACGCCGCCCGACGCGATCACCGGCACGTGGACGGCATCGGCGACCGCCCGGGTCAGTTCAATGTCGAAGCCCGACTTGGTGCCGTCCTTGTCCATGGAGGTCAGCAGGATCTCGCCGGCGCCGAGCCCCACGACCTGGCGGGCGAAGTCGACGGCGTCGATGCCGGTCGCGGTGCGGCCGCCATGAGTGAAGATCTCCCAGCGCGGCGCGGCGCCGTCCTCGGCCACGCGGCGCGCGTCGATGGCGACGACGATGCACTGGTCGCCGAACTTGTCGGCGGCTTCCGCGACGAATTCCGGCCGCTTCACCGCCGCGGTGTTGATCGACACCTTGTCGGCACCCGCCAGGAGCAGCTTGCGGACATCCGCCACGGTGCGCACGCCGCCGCCGACGGTCACCGGCATGAAACACTGCTCGGCAGTGCGCGCGACGACGTCGAAGATCGTGTCGCGGTCGTCCGAGGAGGCGGTGATGTCGAGGAAGCAGAGCTCGTCCGCCCCGGCGCTGTCATAGGCGCGCGCCGCCTCCACCGGATCGCCGGCGTCGACCAGGCCCTCGAAATTGACGCCCTTGACCACCCGGCCGTCCTTGACGTCGAGGCAGGGAATGATGCGGGCCTTGAGGCTCATGGACGGGTGGCCTTCTCGTCGGCGGGGCAGGGGATCGGTCGGGAGGGCACGGGCAATGTCCGGATGGGCGGAAACGGCGAATTTTCCGCCTTATGCGATGCCGCGATAGAGGTGGGCAAGAGCCAGCGTGATTCCAAGCCCGCTAAGGGCAACCTCCGCCGCGCTGCCGACCGTCATTTCCGGCCGCTGGAAGGCGCCGTCGTCACCGCGACGCCAGAGCCAGACCCGCGCCTCGTCCTGGGACAGGACGAGATAATGGGCGAGCGAGGGGATGGCCGTGTATTCCTCCGCCTTCTCGCCGAAATCGACCGCCAGCGACGATGGCGAAAGAATCTCCGCCAGGAAGACGGGTTCGCGCGCGGCGAGATCCTGGCCGCTGCCGCCGGCCCGGTCGACGAAGACATCGGGATAGCGGATGCCGCCCGGCGTGCGGATGGCGAAATCCGCCGTGCCGATATCGTAGGCGGTCTCGTCCAGTGCGCCGATGAGGATTGCCGTCAGCCTCGCCGCGAGCTTCGCGTGATTGCGGGAGACATTGACCATCATCTCGACGATCCTTCCCCGCACGAATTCACGCTTTCCCTCGCGCCCTTCGTTCCAGCGCAGGAAATCATCGGCCGTCCTGATGGCACCGGCATGGATGTTCATGCGCGCATCATAACCCGGACCTGCACGGCGATGAAGACCGCCAAGGTGGTTGCCGCCTCACGGCAGCCTCCTGGCTCAGCCCTTGCCGGACAGGACGTCCAGCGCTTCCTTCGGGTCGATGCGGCCGTCATAGAGCGCCCGGCCGGAGATCGCGCCTTCGAGGCGTTCGGCGTCGGGCATGGTCAGCCGCACGACATCGGCCAGCGAGGCGAGGCCCCCCGAGGCGATCACCGGGATCGAGACCTGTTCGGCCAGATCGATGGTGGCGTCCCAGTTGATCCCCGTCAGGATGCCGTCGCGGTCGACATCGGTGTAGATCACCGCCGCAACACCGGCATCCTCGAACTGGCGGGCGAGATCGACCACGGTCAGCTCGGAGGTCTCGGCCCAGCCCTCGACGGCGACCCTGCCGCCCTTGGCGTCGATGCCGACCGCAATCTGGCCGGGGAACCGCCGGGCCGCCGCGCGGACGAGGTCGGGGTCGCGCACGGCGACCGTGCCGAGAATGACCCGGGCCAGACCCTTTTCCAGCCAGCGCTCGATGTCCTCCATCGAGCGGATGCCACCGCCGAGCTGCACCTTCATCTGCGAGCCGACCGCCGCGAGAATGGCGTCTACCGCGGCGTCGTTGACCGCCCGGCCGGCAAAGGCGCCGTTCAGATCCACCACATGCAGATGGTCGAAGCCGGCGTCGCGGAACTCGCGGGCCTGGGCCGCGGGGTCGGCATTGTAGACCGTCGCCTGGTCCATCAGGCCGAGCTTCAGGCGCACGCAGGCGCCGTCCTTGAGGTCGATGGCGGGGAAGAGAATGGGCATGGCGTCCAGGGCTTTCAGGCGGCCGCGTGCGGCCGGATCAGGGGTTCCACGACAGGAAGTTGGCGATCAGGCCGAGCCCCAACGTCTGGCTCTTTTCCGGATGGAACTGGGTGCCGGCCTTGTTGCCATTGGCAACGATCGCCGTGACCGGCCCGCCGTAATCGGCCGTGGCGACGACGTCGTCCGGGTTCGTCGCCACCAGGTGGTAGGAATGCACGAAATAGGCGTGCAGCCCGCCTTCCTCGGTGGGGATGCCGGCCAGAAGCGCGTGGTCGTGATTCACGTGAATGGTGTTCCAGCCGATCTGCGGCACCTTCAGCGTCGGGTCCGACGGCTCGATCCGCACGACGTCGCCCGGGATCCAGCCGAGGCCCTCGGTGACCGCCTTCTCGCGGCCATAGGACGACATCAGCTGCATGCCGACGCAGATGCCGAGAAAGGGCCGGGCCCTGGTCTCGACGGCTTCGCGCAGCGCCTCGGTCATGCCGGGGACGGCATCGAGCCCGGCGCGGCAATCGGCATAGGCGCCGACGCCCGGCAGGACGATGCGGTCGGCGGCCAGCACCACACGGGGATCGTCGGTGAGGACGATCTCGGCATTGGCATTGCTCTCGCGGGCGGCGCGCTCGAAGGCCTTGGTGGCCGAGCGCAGATTGCCCGAACCGTAATCGACGATGGCGACGGTCTGCATGTGTCTATCGTTGCTCCATGGCACCGAAGAACCCGGCGCTGCGGGTCGAGGTTCCGCGGCGGCGCGACATCGGTCCCGGCGCCGGCCACGGCGCGGTGGCGCTCGCGGGATCGGCGGGCCGACCGGCCGTGGAAAAATAGGTGAGCTCCGCCTCGGCCCGGTCGCTGGCCAGGAAGGCGGCGCTCTCGCGCCATCCCTTGCGGCGATAACGCCAGGCGCGCAGGCTCGGGCCCTCCAGCGCGACGAGAAGGCCGACGAGAAGCTGGAGAAGCGAGGCCGCGAAGGAATGGCCGCTGGCCTCGCCCCACAGGCTGATGGCGACGAGCACGAGCAGCGTCGCGAGACCTTCCAGCCAGAGCCGGTAGCGCCACAGCCACAGGACGGTGAACAGGAACGCCCAGAAGGAGAAGCCGTCGCGCACGAAGACCACGCCGTCGGAGCGCGCCCCCGTGGCGGTCTCGCCGGGCTCGAAGGCGATGAAGCGCTTCAGGCCCATGGCCGTCCCGCCGGCCGCCCGGTCACGCCAGCGTGCCCTTGGTGGAGGGCACGAGGTCGGCCTGGCGCGGATCGATCGCCACGGCGTCGCCCAGCACCCGCGCCACCGCCTTGAAGCAGGTCTCGGCAACGTGGTGGGCGTTGCTGCCGTAGAGATTGGTCAGGTGCAGCGTCACGCCGGCATTGTGCGCCAGCGCCTGGAAGAATTCCTGCACCAGCTCGGTGTCGAAGCTGCCGATCTTGTGGCGCGAGAACTCGGCCTTGAAGACCAGGAACGGCCGGCCCGACACGTCGATCGCGGCGCGGGTCAGGCACTCGTCCATGGCGAGGTCAAGCGAGGCGTAGCGGCGGATGCCGCGGCGCTCGCCCAGCGCCTGGCGGATCGCCTGGCCAAGCGCGATGCCGGTATCCTCGACCGTGTGGTGGTCGTCGATGTGGTGATCGCCCTTGGCCGAGATGTCCATGTCGATCAGCGAATGCCGCGACAGCTGTTCGAGCATGTGGTCGAAGAAGCCGACGCCGGTGTCGATGGTCGAACGGCCGCTGCCGTCGAGATCGACGCGCACGCGGATCGCGGTCTCGTTGGTCTGTCTCTCGACGACGGCATCACGCCGCCCGGCAGTCTGGCCCATCGCTGTCACCTTCGCGGGGAATATCCCGGCGCTCTTACCACCGCCCCATGGCACATGTCACCTCGCAGGCCGCTTCCTTGGCAAGGCCGGCCCGAAGGCCCACATGGGGCGCGGATCGGCGGTTCCTGCGGCCTCGATCGGCGCAGCGGCCCGCTGGATGGAAAAGGACAGTGCGATGAGCATGGAAAACCACGACCCCGCCACGATCTACGGCACCACCATCGTCACCGTGCGCAAGGGCGGCAAGGTGGTCATCGCCGGCGACGGGCAGGTGTCGCTCGGCAATACGGTGATGAAGGGCAATGCCCGCAAGGTGCGCCGGATCGGCAAGAAGGGCGATGTCATCGCCGGCTTCGCCGGTGCGACCGCCGACGCCTTCACCCTCTTGGAGCGGCTGGAAGCCAAGCTCGAGCAATATCCCGACCAGCTCATGCGCGCCTGCGTCGAACTCGCCAAGGACTGGCGCACCGACCGCTATCTGCGCCGTCTGGAAGCGATGATGATCGTCGCCGACCGCCAGGTGACGCTGACGCTCACCGGCAATGGCGACGTGCTGGAGCCCGAGCACGGCGTCATCGCCATCGGCTCCGGCGGCAATTACGCCCTGGCCGCGGCACGCGCCCTGGCGGATACGGATTACGATGCCGAGGAGATCGCCCGCCGCGCCATGAAGATCGCCGGCGAGATCTGCATCTACACCAACGACAATGTCGTCGTCGAAAGCCTCGACGAGACTGCATGACAATTCGGAGGCGTCGCGAGGCGCCTCCGTTTCATACCCGCCGGCGACCAGCGCCGGCGTAGCAATCGCGGATCAGCCCGCCACGCGCTCACCGATCATCGGGAAATGCGGTGCCGCCTGCCGGTCGAACAGGCCGGTGAGCCTCGGATCGTCGGCGATCTCGACCATCTGGCGGACCGGCGTGAAGCCCGAGCGCCGGTAGAAGGCCATCGCCTTCGGATGATCCATCGTGTTGGTGTGCAGCCAGAGCTTTGCGATCGGGCGGGCGAAGGCGGCCGCGATGGCGCGGCCCATCATGAAGCGCGCCGCGCGGGTGCCGATCAGTGCCTCGGTCACGCCGAAGAACACCAGTTCGCAGGCGCCGTCCTCGCGGAAATCCAGCTCCACCAGCCCCTGCGGCACGCCGTCCACGTCGAGCGTGTGGATCGCCACATCCGGATGCCGGATCGTCGCGGCCAGCTCCTCGGCGGGCAGCGCCAGCCGGGAATACCAAAGATGATTGCCGCCGATCCGGCGATACAGCGCCTCGTACCAGGCCGGATCGGGCTCGGTGACGCGCTGGAACTGCCAGTTCGCCTCGCCCGGCAGCGGCTCGAGCCCGGCCGGCGGCGCGGTCATCTCCAGCACCGTGGCGATGGCGGCGATCTTGCCGGGCGGGATGGCGGTGAAGCCGTCGGGAAGCTGCATGGCGGTGCGCTCTGTGTCTGGAGAAGCTGACGAGAAAAGGCCCGCGGAGAGCTCTCGCCGCGGGCCTTCATGATTCACGTGAAACATTCCGCGCCACCTGAGGCGACGCGGAATGCGAAGGCCCTAGGGCCTATTCTTCGTCGCCACGACCCTTCAGGGCCGCGCCGAGGATATCGCCCAGAGACGCGCCGGAGTCGGACGAACCGAACTGTGCGACGGCTTCCTTCTCTTCGGCGATCTGCAGCGCCTTGATCGACACGCCGACGCGGCGCGCCTTCTTGTCGAACTGCGTGACGCGGGCGTCGATCTTCTGGCCGACCGAGTAACGCTCGGGGCGCTGCTCGTCGCGATCGCGGGCGATGTCGGAGCGACGGATGAAGGAGGTCAGATCGGTATCGACGATCTTCACTTCCAGGCCGCCATCCTTCACTTCCGTGACCTCGCAGGTGACCACGGCGCCGCGGCGCACGTCACCGGCTTCAGCCGCCTCGACGAACGGATCGCCGCCGACCTGCTTCATGCCGAGCGAGATGCGCTCCTTGTCGATGTCGACGTCGAGCACCTGGGCCTTGACGAGGTCGCCCTTGTTGAACTCCTCGATGACCTGCTCGCCCGGACGGTTCCAGTCGAGATCCGACAGGTGGACCATGCCGTCCACGTCGCCGTCCAGACCGATGAACAGGCCGAACTCGGTCTTGTTCTTGACCTCGCCCTCGACGATCGTGCCGATCGGGAACTGGTCGCGGAAGCTCTCCCACGGATTGGCGAGCGTCTGCTTGAGACCCAGCGAGATGCGGCGCTTGTTCGGGTCGACCTCGAGAACGACGACCTCGACCTCCTGGGAGGTGGAGAGGATCTTGCCCGGATGGACGTTCTTCTTCGTCCAGGACATCTCGGAGACGTGGATGAGGCCTTCGATGCCCGGCTCCAGCTCGACGAACGCACCGTAGTCGGTGATGTTCGTGACGCGGCCGGTGACCTTGACGCCCATCGGGTACTTGACGCCGATGCCATCCCAGGGATCGGCCTCGAGCTGCTTCATGCCCAGCGAGATGCGATGCGTCTCCTGGTTGATACGGATGATCTGGACCTTCACCGTCTGGCCGATCTGCAGGATCTCGGTCGGATGGTTGACGCGGCGCCATGCCATGTCGGTCACATGCAGCAGACCGTCGATGCCACCGAGGTCGACGAAGGCGCCGTAATCGGTGATGTTCTTGACGATACCGTCGACGACCTGACCCTCTTCGAGGTTCTGGACGATCTCCGAACGCTGCTCCGCACGGCTCTCTTCGAGCACGGTCCGGCGCGAGACGACGATGTTGCCGCGACGCTTGTCCATCTTCAGGATCTGGAACGGCTGCGGCGTGTTCATCAGCGGGCCGACGTCGCGGATCGGACGGATGTCGACCTGCGAGCGCGGCAGGAAGGCCACGGCCCCGTCGAGGTCGACCGTGAAGCCGCCCTTGACCTGGTTGAAGATCTGGCCTTCGACCTTCTCGTTGTTGTTGAACTTCTCCTCGAGGCGAACCCAGCTCTCCTCGCGGCGCGCCTTGTCGCGCGACAGGACGGCTTCGCCGAGGGCGTTCTCGATGCGCTCGACATAGATCTCGACGACGTCGCCGACCTGGAGACCACCGTCTGCGCCCTTGGCGCCGAATTCCTTGAGGGCGACGCGGCCCTCGACCTTCAGGCCGGCGTCGATGACGGCCATGTCTTTCTCGATCGCGACGACGGTGCCCTTGACGACCATGCCTTCGGCGACGTCCTGCTCATGGAACGAGGCTTCGAGCAGTGAGGCGAAATCTTCGCGCGGGGATACGTTGGACATTCCTACTCCTTGGGGACTCTCTCGGTCTGGTCGAGAGAGCAGCGCGCCGTGGGGCGAGGCCCCGGGTCAGACGTTGCAAACGTCCGGGATCGCGGTCCGGCCCATCCCGGCGTAAACGGCGGGGAGGGGCCCGAAGGACGACCGCCGTCGGGGCGGGTCGGCATTCGTGCGGCGCGCGGGACCGCGGCCGGACAGGTGATATCGAAGCTCTGGGCAGGGCCGGCAGATACGCGCAGGCCGATAGCCGAAAAGGACGTGGTCCAGTTCTGAACCCGCCCCGCAAACTCCGTTCCGTCAGGCCAGGGCGCGATCGATGACCGCGCAGGCCGCCTGGAACGCCGCTTCTATACCCAATTCGCTGGTGTCCAGCAAGTGTGCATCGGGCGCCGGCCGCAGCGGCGCGATGGCACGGCCGGCATCGCGGGCGTCGCGCTCGCGCACTTCGGCGAGAATCCGCTCGTAATCGACATCGCGGCCCTTGGCGGCGAGTTCGTCTGTGCGCCGGCGCGCCCGCACCTCGGCGGAAGCCGTGACGAAGATCTTCACCCGCGCCTGCGGGCAGATCACCGTGCCGATGTCGCGGCCATCGAGCACCGCACCTTCTGCGCGGGCGGCGAAGCTGCGCTGGAATTCGGTGAGCGCGGTGCGGACCGCGCCGTGCACGGCGACGCGTGAGGCGAGCTCGCCGGCCTCGCGGCCGCGCAGCGATCCGTCGTCGAGATGGCTTGTGTCGAGCTCGGTGGCGATCGCGCCGGTGGCCTCTGCATCGTCGAGATCGACGCCGCGATCGTCGGCGAGCTTGCCGACGGCGCGGTAGAGCAGCCCGGTATCGAGATAGGGCAGGCCGTAATGCGCCGCGACGCGCTTGGCCAGCGTGCCCTTGCCGGCCGCCGCGGGCCCGTCGATCGCGATGGTGAGCGCCGTGGTCATGGGGTCAATCCGTATTGGCCGACGCATCCGGTCCGGGCGTCGGAGTGGCAAGGATGGCGACACCGCGGGCGTCGAGAACCAAGAGCACGGCGGCGATCACCGCGCCGAGGAGATAGGGGATCGCCACCATGAACAGGATCAGCGCCAGTTCGCCGATCTTGCGGGCCGCGCCGATGACGAAGTCGATGACGCCGTTGCCGGTGGCCAGCACCGCATCGCCCGCGCCGAGCGGCGCATTGGCATGGAGGATGGCCAGGACAACGCAGCCGGCGACGAAGAGCGGCATGGGAAGCAGTGCGGCGAGGCGGCCCTTCAGGGTTCCCGGCGCGGCCCGCAGCTGGCGGGCGCGATAACGCCCGTAGATGAAGGCCAGCGGCGAGAAGAACAGGAGCGCCAGAAACGCCGTCAAATCATGCTCCGTCGGACAGGTCGGCGCCGAGGCCGGCCATCATCGCCTGGAACGCCGGGAAGCTGGTCGCGATCATCCGGGCGTCATCGACGGTGACGGCACGCTCGCAGGCCATGCCCAGCACCAGGAAGCTCATGGCGATGCGGTGGTCGAGATGGGTGGCCACCGTGCCGCCGCCATAGGCGCCGTCCGGGCCGCGGCCGTCCGGATTGCCGGTCACGGTCAGCCAGTCGGCGCCCTCCTCGTGAACGATGCCGTTGGCGGCGAGCCCGGCGGCAACGGCGGCGAGGCGGTCGCTTTCCTTGACCCGCAGCTCGTCGAGGCCGCGCATCACCGTGGTGCCCCTGGCGAAGGCGGCGGCCATGGCCAGCACCGGATATTCGTCGATCATCGACGGCGCGCGCTCGGCCGGCACCTCGACCGCCGTCAGTTCCGAATGGCGCACGCGCAAATCGGCGACATCCTCGCCGCCGGCCACGCGCCGGTTCAGGATCTCGATCGACCCGCCCATCTCGATCAGCGTCTCGACGAGGCCGCTGCGGGTCGGGTTCATCAGGACGTTCTCCACCGTCACGTCGGAGCCCGGCACGATCAGCGCGGCGACGACCGGGAAACCCGCCGAGGACGGATCGCCCGGCACGGTGAAGTCGGCGACGCCCTTGAGGTCGCCCTGGCCCTCGAGCCGGATATGGCGCACGCCCTCGGCGTCGGTCTCCACTTCCAGCGCGGCGCCGAAGCCCTGCAGCATCTTCTCGGTGTGGTCGCGGGTCATCACCGGCTCGACGACGGTGGTGATGCCGGGTGCGTTGAGACCGGCCAGAAGCACCGCCGATTTCACCTGCGCCGACGCCATCGGCACCCGGTATTCGATCGGCGCGGCGACGCGCGGCCCGTGCAGCGACAGCGGCAGACGGTCGCCCGAACGCGCCACGACCTGGGTGCCCATCAGCCGCAGCGGGTCGAGGACGCGGCCCATCGGGCGCTTGGAGAGCGAGGCGTCGCCGACGAAGGTGGCGCCGAAATCATAGGAGCCGACCAGCCCCATGGTCAGGCGCACGCCGGTGCCGGCATTGCCGAAATCGATGATGCCCTCGGGCTCCAGGAGGCAGCCATTGCCAACGCCCTCGACCACCCAGGTCTCGCCGTCCTTGCGGATCTGTGCGCCCATGGCGCGCATGGCATTGCCGGTGGCGATCACGTCCTCGCCTTCCAGGAGCCCGGTGACGCGGGTCGTTCCGGCTGCGATTCCGCCGAACAGGAAGGCGCGATGCGAGATCGACTTGTCGCCGGGAACCGTGACCGTGCCGGTCAGCGCGGCCGAATGGCGAGCGGCGATCGGCCGGGGGTTGGCTGCGCTTCCATGCATGTGACGTTCTTCCCGGTTCTCTCTGGCCCCGCACGGGTGGCCTGGCGTCGTGGCGCGGCGGGCGAAGGGCCCGGCCGGCGGCATCGGGGCCGCGCGGCGGCCACCCTGTCGTCCCGCCTGCCGGGGTGGAAATCGGCGGCCGGGACGGCGGCCCTTTCTGTCGCCCGAATCGGGCTTTGACAAGGGCCGGTCTAGGCCGTATGGGACCAACCGATTTTCAACGGACCGGCACAGCGTCGCGAAAGCGCCAGATACCGGCCGCGTCACGGGCTTGCCGCGGCGGGGCCGGCGGCTTCGTCGCAGCGCTCGGCGGCCCGGTCCGCCTGTTCCGGCCTGGGCCGCGGATCGGCGGACATCGACCGCCGCATGCAACCCGGACCCCGATCAACCAGTTGGACGCGTCAGGCGACCATCCCGATCATCACGAGGCGATAATGGCGAAACCCGAACTTGGTACCAAGCGGACCGATCCCGAGACCGGGAAGAAGTTCTACGACCTGAACCGCGATCCGATCGTCTCGCCCTTCACCGGCAAGACCTATCCGCTGTCCTTCTTCGAGACCGTCGAGGTTTCGCGCTCCTCTGCCGCTGCCGCCAAGGCGAAGGCCAAGGCGGCGGCCGCCAAGCAGGCGGCCGACGAGGAAGAGGAGGATGAGGACGATACGGTCGAGATCGAGCAGACCGACAACACCGTGTCGCTCAACGACGTCGAGGAAGAAGAGGGCGCCGGCACCGCTAAGGCCAAGCCGGATGTCGACGAGACCGACGACGAAGACGCCACCGACGACGACGATGACGACGCCGCCTACCTGCCGGACGACGAGGATGACGACGACGACGTCTCCGACATCATCGGCGGCGGCCGCGACGACGACGAGGACTGATCGGTTCTTCCGGGCACGGAACCGTCGGCCGACCGGCCGGCGGGACCGTGCGAAAACAGGCGGTTCCGGAAAATTTGCCGGCATCGCATCCTGACGAGGGAAAACCACTTGACCCTCGCGGCGGGCTTGATTAAACCCCGCCCACACAACGCGAGCCCGACCACCAGACGGGCTCCGACATTCGCCGGTCAACCGGCGGCGTGGGGCCATAGCTCAGCTGGGAGAGCGCTACAATGGCATTGTAGAGGTCAGCGGTTCGATCCCGCTTGGCTCCACCAAATTCTTTCCTCACCATTCTGAATAAGCAGCGCCATCGGACGGTCCGTTCCTGTGCCCCTGCTGGCTGATCGTCTGTTCTGGCCTTTGCCACGGCGAGCGCCGGTCGCGTTATTGTTCGCGGCCCTCAGTCAGGCCCTGTCGACCGTTTCTGCGTCTTCACTCCACCGGGCATGGCCAGTCGGCCGGGCGCTGCAGGCCGTCGGGCAGGCGCGTCGCGTCGTCGCCGCAAGCGAGGTCGAGCTGCGCCTGTTCCAGCCCCGTCGCGGTCGAAAGATCCAGCCCCTCCAGCCGCGTCAGGTACAGATAGGCGCCGGTGAAATCGGGCTGTCCGGTCAGGGTCGCGCCGGTGAACTGGGCGCGGGCGAGATTGGCGTAGCTGAAGCGGGCCCCGGTGAGGTCGGCGCCGCGAAACGAGGCGCGGCCGAGTTCGGCCTTGTCGAAGCGGCTGCCGGGCAGCTTGGCAGCATCGAAGCTCGCCCGCTGGAATTCGCCGCCCTCGAAGGCCGCGTCCCTGGCCGCCAGATAGGACAGGTTGGCGCGGTATCCCTCGACCTTGCGGAAGCTGGCCCCGTCGGCCTGTGCCCCGGCCAGCGACGCGCGCACCAACGTCGCCTTCTCCAGATTGGCTTCCGCGAGATCCACGTTGCGCAGATCCGTGAGGGTGAAATCGGTGTCGCTCAGGTCGGCGCCTGCCAGATCGACGCCCGACAGCATGAGATTGCTGCGGTCGCAATGGCTCCAGTCGATGCCCGGCTCGGCCGAGGCCTTGCAGTCGGCGGCCAGCGCGGACGGCGCGGCGAGACCGAGCGCCAGCCCCAGGACGCCGGCGATCAGCGCCACGGACCCCGCGCGTGAATTGCCCGAACCGATCGCTGCCGCGTCGCTCATGGCGCGCTGTCGCCTGATGGGTGTCACCTGCGTTCCTCCCGCGCCGCCGGGCGCTTGCTTGCGACTATCGCCGTCGCGGCGTTGCGAGACAATCGGGCCATGTGCCTCATGGTGATGAAACGGCGAGCCTCACCGCCGGTTGCAGCGGACCCGCGTGCCGTTACGCATCGTGCAGGATGGCCGCCCCGTCCCATGCCGCGGCGATCGCGGCGCGGTCGCGATCGGCTCCCGCTTTTCTGTCGGCCTGATCGGCGAGCGCGCGGGCCTGATCTTCCAGGAATTGCCGGATCCCGGCATCGCCGATCATGCCGGTTGCCCGGCGCAGCATGGCGATCAGCCGGATTGCCACCTGCGGATTGGGCGCCGCCGCGTTTCGCAACGCGTCCAGCGGCGTCCGGAACAGCCGGATGAAGGGCTCATCGACCGCTATGACGCGCGCGGTGCCGGCCGCGTCGGCCACCCATTGCGGATGCTGGGGGAGCTGGCCCTGGGCGACCAGGATCGGGCCGAGCCCGTCGATACAGGCAAAGGCCGTGTAGAAGTCGTTCACCGCCGGCGACAGGGCCCGGCCGGCGATCTCGACCAGAAGATTCACGTGGAACGGCGCGCCCTGCGCGCCGCTGCGGAACCGCCCGATGCCGAAGGCGCGCGTCAGAGCTGTCGCCTGCCCGTCGTCCAGCGGGTCGCCTGCGAGAACCGCGAGCGGCTCGCTCCGCATCACATAGTCGCCGACGCTCACGACGAGCTTCAGATGCCCGCCCGCCTCGCCCATCCGGTCGGCCAGCGCCAGGCGGTCGATCGTCTCCACATAGCCGTCGCGTGGTGCGGCGAGCCCGCGGCCGGCGGTCCAGTCGATCGTCGGGGCCGTGGCCGCCAGTCTGCGGAGCGGCGTCGCGTCGGCCACCGCGTCCATGCGGAGCGCCGTGATGTCGGTGTCGACATGGATGATGCGGCCGAGATCGTGCAGGGCGAAGGCCAGCCACGAAATGACGAAGAGCGTGACGACGAGCAGCGTGAACAGGGTCAGGCGCGCATAGCCGTCCTCGCCGTCGCCGGCATTGACGGCGGCCAGCGCGATCAGGGCCCAGGCGAGGGACCCCAGCAGGAGGCCGATGGTGAAGCGGACCCGGCCATGGCCGATCCAGCGGTCGATCAGCCGTACCCCGAGATTGCCGGCGGCAAGCGTCAGCACCAAGAGCGTGATCGAGAAATACAGGGAGACGAAGGTGGCGTGGACCGCGGCGAAGGTGTTCGCCAGCTCGCGCGCCGTGCCGCCCGACAGGGCGAAGGGGTAGCCGAAGCTGCCGATCCAGGCCGATGCGCCGCCGGCATCGAGCAGCAGAAGGGCGAAGGCGATACCGATCGCCGCTGCGATCATCAGGACCGGCAGGCCCCAGAAACTGTGCCACAGAAGGCTCGCGAACCAGCGCAGGGGCGAGTTCGGGCCGGCCATCAGCGGCGCGGCTGCCGGCTCAACCGAGCGATCCCGTCAGCCGGAAGACAACGCCGGACGGCGGAAAGTCGAGCTGGCCGCCACCGTCGAAATACGATCCGACGATCCGCTCGATCAGCCGCGAGCCGAAGCCCCGCCGGCTCGGCTCGTCCACATGGGGGCCATCGCGCTCGATCCAGTCGAAGCGGAAATCCTTGTCGGGCCCGACGTCCCAGCTGATCTCCACCTTGCCGGTCGGCATCGACAGCGAGCCGTATTTGGCGGCGTTGGTCGCCAGCTCGTGCAGGGCCAGCGACAGGCCGAGCACCTGCTGCGGGCTGAGGACGACGTCCGGGCCCGAAATCACGATCCGGCCCTGACCGGCGCGGTGGGCGGCCAAGGCCTCGTCCACGACCTGGCGGATCCCGGCGCCGGACCAGCTCGTCTGGGTCAGGATGTCCTGCGCCCGCGCCAGCGCCTGCACCCGGCTGGAGATCGCGTCGCGCCCCGCATCGAGGGATTCGGCGGTGCGCAGGCTCTGGGTAACGATCGACTGCACGGTCGCCAGGACGTTCTTCATCCGGTGCGACAATTCGTGGGTCAGTTCCTTGCGCTGTTCCTCGGCCTGATACTCGACCGTGCGATCGCGCAGGATCTTCAGATAGCCGATCTGGACCTCGTCCTCGCCCATCAGCGGCATGATCTCGCCCGACGCCCAGAACCGGCTGCCGTCCTTGCGCTGGTACCAGCCTTCGCCGATGCCGCGGCCGGTCTCGCGCGCGGTCGCCATTTCGCGGACGGCCAGGTCGGCCTCGCGATCGACGGCCGTGAACACCAGCGCGGCGGGCCGGCCCAGCGTCTCGGTCTCGCTCCAGCCGAAGATCTGCTGGGCGCCCGGGCTCCAGGAGGTGATCTTGCCGTCGAGATCGGTGGTGATGATCGCGAAGTCCACGGCGCTGTCGACGATCTGCCGGTACTGCGATTCCAGCCGGCGCACGTTGCCGAGGGCGGCCTTGGTGCGCCGCAGGGAGCGATGCAGCTCGAGCTGGACGGAGACCTGCCGGGCGAGAAGACGCAGCGTGCGGATCTGGTGGGCGTCGAGCTCGCGCGGCGTGTGGTCGAGGACGCACATGGTGCCCAGCGGCAGGCCTTCGGACGAGCGCACGAGAACGCCCGCGTAAAAGCGCAGAGGCGGGTCGCCATAGACCAGCGGATTGTTGTCGAAGCGGGAATCCTGCGTCGCGTCGGGCACGATCATCATGTCTTCGGCGAGCAGCGCATGCTTGCAGAAGGAGATGTCCACTGGCGTCTCGCGCACCCCGAGCCCGACCTCGGCCTTGAAGAACTGGCGGGTATCGGAGACGAAATTGACCACCGCGATGGGCGTGCCGCAGACCTCCGACGCGATCCGGGCGAGATCGTCGAACTCCTCCTCGCGGGGGGTGTCGAGGATCTCGTACGCCTCGAGCGCCTCGATCCGTTCGGCTTCGGTGTAGGTGGGGGTGAGGATGGTCAATGCTGATACGGGCCGCCGGCGCATTCTTCGAAGGTCATGGAAGGGAACTAGACGTCTACCCCCTGTCATCGCAAGAGTAAGGGGGTTTTGCCGCCGAACAATGGCTGCGGCACAAATGCCGCCGGATACCTATCCGAGGCCCGCAGCGTCAGTCGGTCAGCTCGATCCAGACGACATCGTTGGGGTCGTCGGGCGAGGTTCGGGCCGCGATGACCTCGCCGTCGAAACCGCCGGTCACCGTCTGCGGCGTATCGCCGGGGATCGCGACGGCGGCCCGCCAGACCGAGGGAACCGGCTCGTTTTCCGGGCGGCCGGCGATCGGCAGGGCATCCAGCGTGGCGTTGTCGTCGATGCCGAAATAGCCGCGCGGCCGCATCATGCCGACGATCTCGCCGGGCGCCGAGAGGTCAGGCGCCGGATACAGCCGCAGATGGGCGAGCGTCGTGGAGCGGGGGAAGGGCGCGCGGTAGATCCGCGTCAGCGGATAGTTTTCTGCGGCGATCACGAATTCGTAGGCCGCATCCGGCGCGGCGCGAAACGGCCCGTAGCGCCCGTCCTCGCCGACCGTCTGGCTGAACACCGCGTCGCCAAGGCGTTCGCCGGTCCGGCTGTCCACCGCGAAGATGTCGAGCGTGGCGCCGGCAAGGGGGCGGTTGGTGGGGGCGCCATTGGCAAAGCCTGAGATTTCCCCGCCGATCTGCGGCTGCTCTTCCGGCGTGATCTCCAGTCGGACCGGCGGCTTGCCGGTGATCGCCGTGTACATGGCGATGAAGGCTTCGGGCGAGGAGGCCGTCTCGCGATGGTCGGCGCCGTCCAGTACCACCGTCGGCGCGCCCTCCAGTTCCGGCGCGTCGTAGGAAATCCCGGTCTCCTGCTCGGGCAGGCCGATAAACCGGCCGTTGGGCTGGGCGTAGAGATCGAAGCGGTCCGACCGCGGGATCGTCGTCGGGATGCCGTCGGGAATGGCGGGCGGCGTGTTGAGGGCGGTCAGGAACGCGCCGGCGCCGTTATATTCCGATCCGGTCCGCTCCTCCGGGTTCACATAGACGCCGTGATGGACGCAGCCGGCCAGCACCATCGATGCCGTCCTGGCCGCCCCGCCGAAATTCTTGACGTAGTTGCGGGCGCTCTGGCAGCCGCGGGAGTGACCGACGATGGCGACCTTGTCGGCATCGGTCTCGGCGAGCGCCCTGTCCACGGTTGCCGCAACGGCGCGGGCGGCGTCTTCGGTCGAGGAGCGGTTCTCCTGCGCCACCTTGTCGTCGAGCCGCGCCGCCGGGTGGTCGATATCGACGGCGAACAGCCGCTCGGCCGGCACGCCGTTGCTTTCGAAGCGCCACAGGACCGGCATCCAGAAGGCGGCGGAATCGCTGTCGCCATGCACGAAGACGATGGGCGGCACGGCCTCGTCAGGCGCCGCCGCGGCGACGGAGGGTCCGCCGGCGACGATCCCGCAAAGGGCCGTCGTCAGCGCGGCCAGGCCCATGCCGCGTCCTGTGCGTGTCCGGCGTGTCATGGGGTCCTCTTCCGCCATCTGCGTGGTCGAAGAAAGGGCGCCGCCGGACCTTGGCAACCACCCGCACCGCTTGGACGGCGTTCGGGGCCGGGTGCGGCCCGCCATCTTGCACTCGAGGGGGAAAGTTGTCTTACTGCCGGCACTTGGCCCGACCGAACTCTCCGCTAGGATTGAGGGTCTGACCGAACAAAAAAGAGGAAGCTCCCAATGAAGAAAACCGGATGGGTCGCAGCCGGGCTTGCAGCCCTTGCCATGTCGACCGGCGCGGCCACCGCGCAGGAAAAATTCATCACCATCGGCACCGGTGGTCAGACCGGTGTGTACTACGTCGTCGGACAGTCGATCTGCCGTCTGGTCAATCGTGAGAGCGAGAAGAACGGTCTGCGCTGCACGGCGCCGTCGACCGGCGCATCGGTCGCCAACATCAACGCCATCAAGGCCGGCGACCAGACCATGGGCGTCGCCCAGTCGGACATGCAGTACAACGCGCTCGAGGGCCAGGATCCCTGGAAGGACGATCCCTTCGCCGGTGAGCGTGCGGTCTTCTCCATCCATCCCGAGCCGATCACCGTCGTCGCCCGTGCCGATTCCGGCATCGAGAGCTTCGACGACCTGAAGGGCAAGCGCGTCAACATCGGCAACCCGGGCTCCGGCTCGCGCGCCACGATGGAAATCATCATGGACCGCAAGGGCTGGTCGATGGACGATTTCTCGCTGGCTTCCGAGCTGAAGGCCGCCGAGCAGTCGCAGGCCCTGTGCGACAACAAGGTCGACGCCATCATCTACACGGTCGGCCATCCGAACGGCTCGATCCAGGAGGCCACCACCTCCTGCGCCTCCAAGCTGGTCCCGGTGACCGGTGAGGAGATCGACAAGCTGGTCGACGAGAACCCGTATTACTCCAAGGCGACCATCCCGGGCGGCCTCTATGAGGGCAATGCCGAGGACACCGAGACCTTCGGCGTGCGCGCCACCATGGTGTCGTCCGACCAGGTCGACGAGGAGACCGTCTACCAGGTGGTCAAGGCCGTGTTCGAGAACTTCGACCGTTTCAAGAAGCTGCATCCGGCCTTCGAGAACCTGACCAAGGAAGAGATGATCTCGGCCGGCAATTCCGCGCCGCTGCATCCGGGCGCCGAGCGCTACTACAAGGAAGCCGGCCTCCTGTAAGGCCCGCCATCCGGCCGGCCGGCGGCAGATGTCCGCCGGCCGGCACCCTTGCGCTCCGCCCATGCGGGGCGTCGGCGATGACGAGAGGCCGGTCATGCGACCCGCCGCCCGTCGTCCCGAAACGTTCCTGTAGTCGCGTATCAGACAGGCGGAGTGACCAGCTGCGATGGCCCGAGACCCACGTCATTCCGACAGCCTCGACGACGAGCGCAACCGCACCATCGATTCCGTCGACGTCGAATCCGCCACCTCCCGGCAGGAGCAGCTCGACGAGCTCGTCGCCTCCTCCGACACCGGCGGACGCAGTCCCGCCAGGCCCGTTGCCTATCTGATCTCCGGCGTCGCGCTGGCCTGGTCGCTGTTCCAGCTCTGGATCGCCTCGCCGATCCCCTTCATGGTCGGCTTCGGCGTCTTCAACGACACCGAGACGCGCTCGATCCATCTCGCCTTCGCGCTGTTCCTGGCGTTTCTCGCCTTCCCGGCCTCGCGCTCGATCCCCCAACTCGTGCTGGGCGCCGGCGTGCCGCTGCTGCTCGGCTATCTCTTCCTGGAAGGGGCGACCGGCGTCCTGCCGGGCTGGTACATTCCCGTCATCACGGTGACGATGGTCGTCTTCGCGCTGCTGCCGTCGCCGTCGCGCCGCGTCCTGCCCCATGAATGGGTGCTGGCGATCGCCGGCGCGGCGACCGCCTCCTACCTGTTCTTCGCCTATACCTCGATCTCGGGCCGCGTCGGCGCGCCCAACATGACCGACTTCATGGTCGGCACGGTCGGCCTGATGGTGCTCCTGGAAGGCACGCGACGGGCCCTCGGACCGGCGCTGATGGTCGTGGCGACGGTGTTCCTCGTCTACACCTTCCTCGGCCCCTACATGCCGTCGATCATCGCCCACAAGGGCAACTCGCTGTCGGAGGTGGTCAACCACCAGTGGATCACCACCGAGGGCGTCTTCGGCATCGCGCTCGGCGTGTCGACCTCCTTCGTCTTCCTCTTCGTGCTGTTCGGCTCGCTGCTCGACAAGGCCGGGGCCGGCAGCTACTTCATCAACGTCGCCTTCTCGCTGATGGGCCACATGCGCGGCGGACCGGCCAAGGCCGCCGTCGTCTCCTCGGCCATGACCGGCCTGATCTCCGGCTCGTCCATCGCCAATGTGGTGACCACCGGCACCTTCACCATTCCGCTGATGAAGCGGGTCGGCTTCTCGGCTGAAAAGGCCGGCGCCGTGGAGACCGCGTCCTCCGTCAACGGCCAGATCATGCCGCCGGTGATGGGCGCGGCGGCCTTCCTGATGGTCGAATATGTCGGCATCCCGTATTTCGACGTGGTCAAGCACGCCTTCCTGCCGGCGGTCATCTCCTACATCGCGCTGGTCTACATCGTGCATCTGGAAGCGATGAAGGCCGGCATGCAGGGCCTGCCGCGCGCCTACGAGCCCAAGCCGTGGCTGCAATGGATCGTCGGCGTCGTCTTCGGCATCCTCGTCCTGTGCGCCCTGTCCTTCGGCGTCTATTACGGCATGGGCTGGATCCGCCCGGCCTTCGGCGACAATGCCGGCTGGGTGGTCTTCGCCCTGCTCGTCGCGGTCTATGTCGGCCTTCTGTGGTACGGCGCGAAATATCCGGCGCCGAAGATGGACGATCCGGACAAGCCGATCACCGAACTGCCGCGTCCGGGCCCAACGGTGAAATCCGGCCTGCATTTCATCCTGCCGGTCGTCGTCCTCGTCTGGGCGCTAATGGTGGATCGCCTGTCGCCGGGCCTGTCGGCCTTCTGGGCGGCGGCCTTCATGATCTTCATCCTGATCACCCAGCACCCGATCACCGCCTTCTTCCGCGGCACCGGAGACTATGGGTTCCAGACCACCCGCGGCTTCCTCGACCTGATCGACGGCCTGATCACCGGCGCCCGCAACATGATCGGCATCGGCATCGCCACCGCCACGGCCGGCGTCATCGTCGGCGCCGTGTCGCAGACCGGAGTCGGCTCGGCGCTGGCGGAAGTGGTGGAGGTGCTGTCCGGCGGCAATCTGATGGCGATCCTGCTCCTGACCGCCGTCCTGTCGCTGATCCTCGGCATGGGCCTGCCGACGACCGCCAACTACATCGTCGTCTCGGCGCTGCTCGCCCCGGTCATCGTCACGCTCGGCGAGGCCAACGGCCTGATCGTGCCGCTCATCGCGGTGCATCTCTTCGTCTTCTATTTCGGCATCATGGCCGACGTGACGCCGCCGGTGGGCCTTGCCTCCTTCGCGGCGGCGGCCGTTTCGGGCGGCGATCCGATCAAGACCGGCGCGATCGCCTTCTTCTACTCGCTGCGCACCGCCGCGCTGCCCTTCCTGTTCATCTTCAACACCGACCTCCTGCTGATCAATGTCGACATCCCGCACGGCATCTTCATCGCCATCGTCGCGACGATCGCCATGCTCTTGTTCGCGGCGGCGACGCAGGGCTGGTTCCTCACCCGCAACCGCGCTTATGAATCCGTCGCGCTGCTGCTGATCGCCTTCACCCTGTTCCGGCCGGGCTTCTGGATGGACATGGTGGTCGCGCCCTATTCCGAGCGGCCGGGCAGCGAGGTCGTCGAGGCGGCGGCCGAGACGCCGCAGGACGAGCCGCTGCGACTGCGCATCGACTATCTCGATGCCTTCGGCGAGCCGTCCCAGCGTTCGGTCGAACTGCCGCTTCCGGCCGGCGCGACCGGCGAGGAACGGCTGCAGAATGCCGGGCTCGAACTGATCGACCGCGACGGCAAGACGATCATCGACAATGTCGCCTTCGGTTCGGCCGCCGAGAAGGCCGGGCTCGACTGGGACCAGGAGATCACCCTGGTGCGCACGCCCACCGATCAGCCGTCGAAATACTGGATGTTCATTCCCGCGCTTGCGGTGCTCGGCCTGATCGTCTGGGCCCAGCGCCGCCGGCGTCCGGCGGACGAGACGCATCAGGGCCAGACGGCCGTCGCGGCCTGAGGCGCGTTCGCGACATCGCGGGAAGCCGGCCGACCCTGTTCGGCTAAGCTGCTATCGAAGCAGGCCCGTCAGATCGGAAGAGCACACGTCTGAACTCCAGTCACGTGACTGCATCTCGTATGCCGTCTTCTGCTTGAAAACGGGGGGGGG